>JANQHK010000082.1 GCA_028282685.1 Phycisphaeraceae bacterium | reverse complement strand
CGAAGACTGCGCCCTGCCCACGCTGCACAACCAGACCATCAGCCAACCCTACATCGTCGCTCTGATGACACAGATGCTCGATGTTCAGCCCGGTCACCGCGTCCTCGAAATCGGCACCGGCAGCGGATACCAGACGATGATCCTCGCGCGGCTGGCGCGGCACGTGACCAGCATGGAAACCGATGCCGATCTGCTGAACCGGGCGCGAAAAACGCTGGGGCGCTTCGCCATCGGCAACGTCACTCTGCACCTCGGCGACGGCACGCTGGGTGACCTGGCCGGCGCTGCGTACGATCGCATTCTCATCACCGCCGCCGCCCCCGCACCGCCCGCGGCACTGCTTGACCAGCTCGAAAAAGACGGACGGATGGTACTCCCCATGGGCGACCGCGAAACCCAGCATCTGTATTGCATCGAATCAAGCGGGCGCGATTACGATCGGCGACGGGGCATCGCCGTGCGCTTCGTGCCGTTAATCGGTTCGCAGGGATGGTCCCGATCGTGATCGTGGATGCTTCCCGATCTCAGGTGAACCGCTTCGGATCGAACGTATCGCGCGCCGATTGGGGAATGCGGCGGGGTCGGCCGGTCCGCTGATCGATGAACGCCCAGATATTCAAACCCCGCGCGATCAGCGCCCCATCGACGGGGCGCAGGATCACGTGCCGTCGCTCGGCCGTCGCCTTGCCCATGCCGGTCGGCCAGGTGTGCACCACCAGTGCGTCGCCGAGGTTCGCCGGGGCGTGGTAATCGATCTCGTGACGGCGGACGACGAACCACGCGCCCAGTGCGTTGTATTTTTCAAGGTCGAAACCCAGCGAGCGGGAGTGCTCCCACGCCGCCCGGCTCATCCACTTCACGATCGTCACATTCGAGACGTGCCCCTGCGCATCGATGTCTTCTTCCGCGACGGTCAACGGCAGCTGGAATGCCTTGACGGGAATGTCCATGGGTCGGATTATAAACCAATGAAGTCATAACCCCACCCTGGAAGGGCGGGGCTTGGGAGGGCAGGGCTTGGGAGAGTGGGGCTTGGGGGAGAGTTCATGTTGCCATACATTTCAAGCCCGCCCCTTCAGGGGCGGGTTATTCCGTATCGCGATACGTCCAGACCCACGCGCCCTGTTCCCGATGTCTGACAATGTATTCAAATGCGCGTCTGTGATGCGCTTGCGTTTTGATCAATTCAAACGAACCGCCCCCGGCCCAGATTCGGCCCGGCAAGCGGTCTTTTACTTTGTGTGAAGCCAGTCCCTTACATTGCCCCACGATGGTTTTGGCTTGTTTGATATCGATCGGCAATTCCGCAAGAAAATGAACGTGCCAGTGATCCACACAAATCGCGATCGCGCGGTATCCCAACTCTTTTAGTTTGCAGACGAAGGTCTGGCCGATTAAGGGACGGACTTCAGGCGGCAAATCAACGGGTTGCCCGCTGATGGATTGGGCGTGTTCATGCAAACCCGCGTGTTCTTTTTCGGGCGGACGGTTTCGATAATCGCCTGAACTATGAATCCGATGATGTGGGCTGCGGAAGCCGCGCGGGTCACCGGGCAACCAGTGGTTGAGTGTGCTGATGGTGATCAGCCACCATACCATCCCCTGTTTCGGCATGGTCGCATGATATCATGGGTGTCGGAATAACCCCACCCTGAAAGGGTGGGGCTTGGGGGAGAGTTTATGTTGCAATACATTGCAAGCTCGCCCCTTCAGGGGCGGGTTACGGGAAAGGATGACAATCACCCGTGCTTCTGCGCGAAGTCGTCCATGAACTGCGCCAGCGCCTGCGCGCCTTCGATCGGCATGGCGTTGTAGATCGACGCCCGGCAGCCGCCCACCGAGCGGTGGCCCTTCAAGCCGTTCATCCCCTGCTCCGCCGCCTCGGCGATGAACTGCGCCTCCAGCTCTTCGCCGGGGCAGCGCCAGACCACGTTCATCACCGACGCGACGCTCCGATTCACCGGGCAACGGTAGAATCCGCTGTGCTTGTCGATCATCGCGTACAGCAACGCCGAACGCTGCTCGGCCATCTGCTGCGCCCAACTCAAACCGCCTTGGCCCAGCAACCATTCCAGCACCAGCGAGATCATCCAGATCTGAAAGACCGGCGGGGTGTTCAGCATCGAGTTGGCATCGGCGTGTTTGCGGTAATTCTGGTACAGCGGCATGTCGTCCGGGCAGCGCTCCAGCATATCCCTGCGAATCAGCACCAGCCCCACGCCCGCCGGGCCGATGTTTTTCTGCGCCCCGGCGTAAACGATGCCGAACCGCTCCAACGGCAGGGGCCGACTGAAAATGTCCGACGACATATCGCTGACCAGCGGTACGTCCACATTCGGGAAATCTTTCCACTGGATGCCGCCGATCGTTTCGTTGCTGGTCAGGTGCAGGTAGGCCGCGCCGTCGCCGGCCGTCACGCTCGACGGTTCGGGCAGCGTGGTGAAGTTCGCCTCCTCGCCGGACCAGATCACGTTCACCTTGCCCAGCCGCTTGGCGTCGGCGATGGCCTTCTTCGCCCACGAGCCGGAGTGGGTGTAATCGGCGCTCGCCCCGTCGCGCAGCAGGTTGGCCGGGATCATTGAAAATTGCATCGTGGCGCCGCCGCCGAGAAACAGCACCGAAAAATCGTCCGGCACGCTCAACAGCTCGCGCACCAACTCAATCGCCCGGCAGTGGACGCCGTCCACCATCTTCGAGCGGTGGCTCATTTCGATCAGCGACATCCCCGTGCCCCGGTAATCGACGAACTGGTCCCGCGCCCGCTCCAGCGCTTCCAGCGGCAGCGTGCAGGGCCCGGCGGAAAAGTTGTAAATGCGGCCCACCATAAAACCTCCGTATGCGGGAAGGTGACATCTTAACAGAGCCGGATGAGCGGACAAGCGCGGGAATTCGGTTCACGGGTTAATTGGTGAATCGGTGCATCGGTTAATCGGATCGTTTCCCAGTTAACCAATTAACCATTCTCCGGATCAATCTCGCGCAGATAGGCCCACGAGTAGATGCCCGTGCTGTGGCCGTCGGAGAAGGTGATGCGGATGGCGTAGTTGCCGATCAGTTCCGCCTCGGAGGCGATGATCGGGCCGGCCTGCTCGGCGAAATGGCTCGGCAGGACGTGCAGCGGATTGCTTTCCTGCTCGGCGCGGCGCTCGCGTTCGTCGGCCGAGGGACTGAGCTTGCGCAGGTGCGCGACCGGGTAAAACGACCGTCGGCCGTCGTCCCATTCGATCGTTAACCCCTCGTCTTTTTTCAGGTCCAGGTGTTTGGGCTTGGGTGCGCTCATGGGGATATTTAAGCACAATGCTGGCCGCTGGGCCAAGTCCCTACTGCAGGCCGGATGAATCTTGCTCGCCGTGATGTTAAATTGACACATGGAATGTCTCATCCCCAACCTGAGAAAGTGTGTGAGAAGAGTTCTTGTACGAGCTGTGCCCGTGAGGAAGCGGTCCGCACGGCGCCCGAACCCGACGGGGCATGTGTGGTCACTTGCCCGCGGAAGAGCGGAAAGTCGAACGCAGATCAACGGCCCGACGACCGCTCCCTCACCGTCGCGGCTCGTTTTTTCACTTCCCACACACACTCTCAGAACTCAAGACTCAGGACTCATCAATGAATCATTTCGCTGATTGCTTACTGGACGCCATCGAGCGCAAGGGCGCGCCGATTTGCGTGGGGATCGACCCGGTGTTTTCGAAGCTGCCGGAGGAGTTGCGGGAAACGAATACGCCGCTGGAATCGATCCGCGCGTTTTGTGTAGAGGTGATGCGGGCCGTGGCCGAGCACGCGCCGATCGTGAAGTTTCAGTCGGCATGTTTCGAGCGCTACCACGCGCCCGGCGTCGTGTTGCTCGACGATCTGATGCGCGTGGCGCACGAGTTGGAATTGCTGGTGATCCTCGATGCCAAGCGGGGGGACATCGGCTCCAGCGCCTCCCACTACGCCGCCGCCACACTCGCCCGGGCCGATGCGACCACCATCAATGCCTGGTGCGGCGCCGATGGCATCGCCCCGTTCCTCGAAGCCGCGGCCGAGGCGGGCCGGGGACTGTTCGCCTGGGTGCGCGCGTCGAATCCCTCTTCCGATGCGTTCCAGGGATTGACCCTTCAGGACGGCCGAACCGTCAGCGAAGCGCTGGCGCAGATCGTCGCCGAGTCGGGCGCTGCGACCGACTGCATCGGGCAAAGCGGTTACTCGTTGCTCGGTGCGGTGGTGGGAGCGACCAAGCCCTCCGATGCGGTGCGGCTGCGTGACATGATGCCGCAGCAGATTTTTCTCGTGCCCGGTTTCGGCGCACAAGGCGGGACGGCCGAGGACGTGCGCGCCTGCTTCAAACCCGATGGCACGGGCGCGTTGGTTACCGCCAGTCGTTCGATCACGTATGCCTTTGCCAAGTCCGACGCCGAGGATTGGCGTGAGCCCATCGCCGCCGCCGCCGCGGACATGGCGCAGCAGATCCGTGCGATATTGGATTGATGTCGGTTCGGTCACGCCCCTTTCGCCGCTTGCCGCCAACAAAGTGGCATCACCACGGCATCTCCTTGTGCCTCGGCTGCACCGGGGGCTCCGCCGGCGTCCCGGCACAGCGCCGGGGTTCTATTGTCACCCAAAACGCGAGCCGATATACTTTGCGGTTCGATTGGAGGTCAGGTAGCTCAGTTGGTAGAGCACCGCACTGAAAATGCGGGTGTCGGCGGTTCAAGTCCGCCCCTGACCATTGCTGCCCTGGAATTGTCGGGAATGCCGTTGAACCGTCCGAATTGGGCGGTTTTTCGCATTTTGGATTTCCCTATTCCGTCACATTCAAAGCATTTACATGACCTGCGGCTGTGACCGTGGCTGTAACGAACGCCTGGCGCTTTCAGTATGGCTGGTCACTGGCAATATGATCAGGCGGTTGGCCCACATCGATCAGGATCAGTTAATCAGGCAGAATTGTCTTGACATGGCCTTCCCTAAGAAGTAATTAAGAGAAAACTGAGAAAGGTGATTGGGAGGAGCGCGCCGAGTGCTCCTCTTTTTGGGTTCAGGTAGGTGGTGCGTATCTCTGCACCGGGTGACGGCAAATTAAGTACATCCTATCGAGCGAATAAAGCGGTCAAACCGCGTGATGGTATGTGCGCGCAACACCCCAGAAAGGAGACAGTCATGAAATTACAAGCCGTCCTGATGGTGACCTGTATACTTGCCTTGGTCTTAGGTTTTCAACTGCCTAGTCATGCGGGTTCGTGGGACGATGACTTCGACGATGGGAGTATTGATCCGTCGCTATGGGAGGTGGGCGGCTCGAATGACATCGGATTCGGCGGCCTTTATTCATTCAGCCATCAGGAAGTAACGGATACCGATGGCTATCTGGAGCTGCGGATTGATGGCCCAGCTACAAGTGGCACATATGGCGCTTTCGTGTGGGCTCGCACGACTTACGACTACAACGACAACATGGACCATATCGTCAACTTCCGGTGGGAAGCGGATGTGAATGCAGACCATATCAACGGCTACATGATCTCTTTTACCGACGGTACTGCCCCTACTCCGGATTATTCCGATTGGCATGGTGATATGTGGCAGACTGATAGTGCGGCCAATACACGCCTTTACTGGACGATGGCCTCAAGTTACCTGCAAAGCCCTCACAATCTAGCACAAGCCGATTTCGGTCCTGCCGATTGGTCGATTGCGATCGACAGCGACACTGACACAGCCACGCTCTATCAAGGTGCGGATCTGAGCGGATCCGTATACGGCACTGCCTCACTGGATCCCAATGAATCCTGGTACCTGCGTTTTTTCCACGTGGATGGCAGTTCAGCCGGATTCCCAGGAACCGAGAACTACATGAAGGTGTATTCCTTTGATTCGCAGGCCATCCCCGAACCCACTTTGCTGACCTTGGTTGGTCTTACCGGGCTGATCGCGTTGAGGCGACGTCGATGAGTTAGGGCTGTCTCTCAGGATTGGGTGGGTCAGTTCTGTGCGGTGTGGGTACGAGTAGCGTGAAAAATATTGGCACTGTGGCCATGCACAGGATATCCGCAAAGATCGCTGGTTACTCTTACTCGAAGGAGCGTGAATCGTGAAACACAACCTAGTAAGTTGCCTGGTATGCGTTCTGTCGGTGGCAGTGGCTTCTGTCACGAAAGCCGATTCTTTTGGCACCGGGTGACACTTGGCCAATTCAGTTCGCACTGTCACATGAAGAAGGGCTTGGCGTGCTCATATTGCATGCGGGTGGATCGACGTTCTGTGCCGGGAAATCCCTGATGGGATAGGGGGAGTAGAAATCTGTATCGTTGAATAAGGAAAGCGGTTTGATTGTTATATTTATTTACTATATTACAGTTTATTCTATTTTTTCCTTTTAGTGTACCGCACTCCGCTGTACGATCATAGCTCTATCTTCATTTTCTCTGGATTCGATAAGGGACAGGCGGGCATTTCGGTGGCGACAAAAGAGTAAGCAATTTAACCCGTAGGGCCCGGATGTCATCTGCTCCGACTGAAAAGGAGGTTGGCAATGAGCGCTGTGGAGTTGCTTCGATCCAGACACACCCATGCTTTTCAAGCCGCATCCTGGATAAACGCCAAGCTCGCGGTGTTGTTCCACAAAGCGCAGGCAGTTTGGCGGAGGCGGCGTTTGCGAAGCGGGCAGAAACATATCCGGCGTCGTTTCTCCGATGCCCAGCCGGGCGAGCGCGATTGGTTGATTGGAGCGGAAATCAAATACGGCGGCATGGTGATGCACGTGCCACGAAACAAGATTAGTTCTATGGATCCTCGAACCGATGCGCAAGTGACGCTGGGAGGAATGACCGGCGGTGATCGCATGCTGTATCTCAATTACGGAGTCAAGTATGCACAATACCTTCGGCCATTGGTCCGCGAGGAGCGTTCGGTGACGTTGGCTGAATTCGGCATCCTCATGGGAACGGGCTTGGCAATCTGGTGTGATCTGTTTCCCCAAAGTCGTGTGCTTGGACTTGATATCGATCTCGGGCACATCCGCGGCAACATGGCGAATCTGAAGCAACTGGGTGCTTTTGAGAAAAACCAGCCCGAACTCTACGAATACGATCAATTCCTAGATAACACGCAGTATCTCGAAACGATTCTAAAGGGCGATCGCATCGATGTGTGTATTGACGATGGGTTCCATTCTGTTGAGAGTATCATGACGACCATGCAATGTGTGGTCCCTCATCTGGCGGATCGGTTCATTTATATCATTGAGGATAACGTCACGGTTCATCGTGATATCCGTGCGGCATATCCACAGTTCACCATGGATCACAAGGGCCCTTTGACGGTGGTTAGCAACGGTTGATTGTGTCCTCTCAGAAACAGAAGAGGGGCAGTCTCTGTATCTGAATGTTCCCCAAATCATTCCTGATGCAAATAACTTGACTGCCTGCGCGGGAGATGATTCATCGTTGACACCACCTTTCGCTTGCTCCTTGTCGAAACCCTTTTGTATGTGGACATGAACGGACTACGGCATCGAACGCTCGTTATTACGTGTGGTCACTTTTGCGTTGTTCGCCGAAAGCGGTTTCAGTGCAATGCCGCCCGCGGCGTTGGTGATGCGGAAGCGGCGCGGGCCCGGGATGACGGTTTGTTCCTGCGCCGTTCGGCGGCTTTGCGTTCTTCGTCGGTCAGGGGCTGGGCCTGGGCTTCGGGGGACATGACCAGGTTGAAGACGTCGGTCCAATCGGCCGGGCGAAACGTTGCGAAACGGCGGTCTGTGTCGGCCGGCTCTTTTAACAGCAGCATGGTATACAGATCGTCCAGCGCCAGGGCCAGTCGGGGATGCTGGGGCGCCATGGCGCGGCCGACGGGATCGGCATCCCCCCAGGTTGGCCAACTTCCCATCGTCCAGTCAAACGATCGCATGATCGGAAAACGATCGGGCTCGGCTCCCTTCAACGCGCGATTCTCCCACTGGCTGATCCGCTCCAACTTTTCTTTTCTCGCCTTCAACCGCTCGGCGCGGTCGATCGTGCGACTCTTCATCGCGACGACGGTTTGCTTGAGAAAATCGGTGTAGCCTCGGTCTTTGGCTTCCGCGGGGTCGGTCAGGAAATGGATTTCACGTTGCCACATTCGGATGGGCTTGCCCGTCTTGATGTCGTAATGGGTGAACCAGCCCCATTGTGTTTTTTCTTCATTGAGGAACACGCGATGTTGCCACATCCAGGCGATCCACTTGCGCACCGGCGCCAGGTACCGGTCGTCGCCGGTCAGGCGCCACGCCAGGACAAGACATGACACAGGCGATTTCATTCCCTCGGACAGCGACACCGCCGCCGGCTCAAAGTGCCGACCTTCCACCGGCACGTTGTTCCGGTCGTATTGCGGCGCCCATCCTTTCACCCGTTTGTCGATGAAGGCCTCAACCAGCCAATCCGCCGCCTTCAAGACACTGGCGAGGTATTTCGGTTCGCCGGTTTGCCGGTACGCCAGCAGCATGACCCGCATTTGGTCGCTGGTGGCGTTGTCATTGATGCAGCCGCCTTGATGATATTTGGAACGCGCCCCCAGTCCGCGGTCCAGTGCCAGATCGTATCGATGGGGCCAGGACCCGTTGGGGTTTTGCGTATGGAGGATAAGCTCGACGCCTTTTTCCGCCGCCTGCCAATACTTGGCGTCGCCGGTCAGCCGGTGCATGATTTGCATCAGCACAATCGGATACGCTTGCACGTGATCTTCCAGGGGGGCTTGCCGCGGATGTCCCAGAGGCGCCAGGCGGCGTTGTTCGGGGTGGTGCACGGCACTGTATGGCCACCATCCCCGGGGCGCTTGAAACTGAAGGTAGGCGTCGGCCGTTTTTTTAGCTGCGGCAAGATATCGGTGATCCGCCAGCACGTCGTATGCCGTCGCAAGCAGGATCGCGGCATAGGCGCTGGTCTGATCTTTGGAGTTGCAGAAATAACGTTGGCTGTAAGGGACCACCACGCCCGTCGACAGAAAATTCATACCGCTGGGCCACGTCCTTGTGTAGGCCCATCCCCCGTGCGTTTGACTGTCCATCACCATACGCAGATGGGTGCGCACCATGGTCTCCAGGGGCTCGCCGAGCGGACTATCGGTCAGGGATTGCGCCGACTCCCGCATGGGGCGGCGCGCGGCCATCTTCGGCAAGGTCTGGGGTTTGTCCCGGCCCGCGCCAGGCGCGGATGCCGGATCCCGCGCGTCGATGACCAAATCGTCGATGTCACCGAGCAACCCGACGCCGTTGCGAGCGTGCAGCAGCGGAGGGCTGCCGACCAGGAGGCAGTGCGAGACCGCGGGACGAAAGTCGACACGCGCTTGCCGTTGCACATCATCCACGGCCAGCCATACCGTGCGATCGGTCCGGTTCCATCCCAGGCGGACATGATGCCACGCATTCCGGCCTTCGGTTGGTAATGGGATGCGTATCGCCACCGTATCCGGCTCGGCCAGATCGATGCCCGCTCCGAAAAACATGTCCTGGTTGCTTTGGCCCAGTTGATAGACGTACAGCGCCATCGTGCCGTTCTTTTCCTGCACGACCGCGAGTCCGGTGCCCTTGGAACCCGGTAGCACACGGAAAGGTTCGCCCACGCGGGGAATGAGACTGAGCAGCCAGACGTTGCGCCGGGCGTCGTTTTCCGTGTCGTTTTGCAGACGAAACCAGGCCCCGACGGTTCCCTTCTCGTGCGGCAGATTGACTCCCGCAATGACCAAAGCAGACGGCTTGTCGGGCTCGAGCGCCCTGAAGCGCAGTACGTTGCCGCGCCTGTCTTCCGCCGGAATCAATTGCACGTTGCCCGCTGCGACGAAAGGTTGGGCCGCCCCCTCGCACGCATGCACGCCGTCCTCGAAAGGCAGGATCATGCGCAGATGACCGGGCACATCGCCCTGCGCCCACCCGACACACAGGAACGGCAGGATCAGGAGGATGACGGATGTCCGATTCCGGTTCATTTTTCACCAATCAAAGTGCAGCTGTCCGGAGGGAGTCGTCGGTGACCCGCCGGGTGATGCTATCGGTTACCATCGGACTGTGGCAATGCGGTGGATGCACCATTTTCGATACGTAGGCCGGCGTGGGGTTCACGCCGTCGGTTTGAACCGGTGCAGTTTATATTGTTTACCGGACGCGGTTCCAGTACAATGCCGCCCCGGTTCCAGCAGTGTACCGGGCAAGATCGCAAGCGGGTGTTTCAGCGATATCTGCTTTTCCGCCTTATCTTACAGGCGATGCCTCCCCGCCTCAGGAAAAATTCCGCGATTTTCGTCTGGCCCTTCTGTGAGAATTCCGGAATGAAGCGCATTTGCGTGATGACAACCTATCCGCTGTCTCTGGAAAAATTCAACCTCGATATTTTTCACATGTTGCGCCGCGAAGGGTACGAGCCGATCGGGTTGTCCGGGACACAGCCGCAAGCATCGATTGAAGCGATACAGAACGCCGGCTTCACCGTGCGCACCAATGCATGGTTGGTGCGCCAGCCACATCCGCTGAAAGATTTAGTCTGTTTATGCCTGCTTTGGTGGTTTTTTATACGCAATCGGTTTGATATCGTTCATTGCTCAACGCCCAAGGCCATGCTGTTGGGAACGCTGGCCGGTTTTCTGAGCGGCCATCGCCGCCGCGTGATTACGGTTCGCGGCCGGGCCTACGAAAACACGTCAGGTCTCAAACGCCGCGCCTTTGTCTGGCTGGACCGATTAACCTGCGCGTTGGCGAGTCGGGTGATCTGCGTCTCGCCGAGCTTGCGCCAGGCGATGTTGAACGATCGTATTGGTAGCTCGGGCCGGCTGGTGGTGTTCGGGCAAGGCGGAAGCAAGGGAGTGAATCCGGAGCAATTTGATCCCGTGCAAATCGACTCCGAGGCGGTCACGCGCTTCCGCGGCTCGCTCGGATTGGGCGAAGCGGAAAAGATCGTCTTGTTCGTCGGTCGGGTGCGGCAGGACAAGGGCATCAACGAACTGGTGCGCGCCTTCACCCCTCTTGCGGATCGCCACCCCGGCTGGCGGCTGCTTGTCCTTGGCATGCGGGAAACGGTGGGCGCGCTGGAGGAGGAAGTGACCCGGGCGCTGCAAACCCATCCTCAGATCCTGACCATGGACTACCTGGCGGACCCTCGTGTTGTGTACGCGGCATCCGAACTGGTGGTGTTGCCGACGTGGCGGGAAGGATTTCCCAACGTGCCTCTGGAAGCGGCGGCCATGGAGCGGCCCGTGATCACCACCGATGCCGTGGGCGCCATCGATAGCGTGGAGAATGAGCGGACCGGACGGATCGTTCCCTGGGGCCGACACGAACCGCTCCGGCAAGCCATGGCGGACTTGATGGGCGACGAGGCCTTGCGCCGCCGCATGGGCCGAGCCGGTCGTGAGCGGGTGCTCCGGCGCTTTCATCCGGATTCCATTCACCGGGCTTTACTGGATTTATACAAAGACATGCTTGGTCAATGATCCCCGGGTCATCTGGGTTCGATAATTGGCGGCAGCGTTTCAGGTGGATTCCCGTTTTCTGGATTTATTCGGCTTGCTCTTGTGTGTCAGCTGTTTTGCGATAACGAATAATTTTGGCGGGTATACCTCCGGCAATGGCGAGTGACGGAATGGGGCGTGTGACCACGGCTCCTGCCCCAACGACACAACCGTCGCCCAGTGTCGCTCCCTTCAGCACGCGAACTCCGCAACCGACCCATACGTCATCACCGATGGTGACCGGCGCGGAAACGGCATCGGCATCCTTCATGGGACAATCGATATCGTCTATTTCATGATCGCTGCTCAGGAAGGAACAGCCGTGGGCAATGGCGACATTGCTTCCGATCGTGATTCCACCATAGGCATCGAAATAACAATTCTGATGCATCGTCACGTTGGTTCCGATGATGAGCTTATCCAGGTGATAAAACCAAACGCCCGGAAATATGACCACTTTGTCACCGCAGGATTTGGCTAACCGGTGAACACACAGGTAACGGAAAATGTATGCGAACGGGCTTTCTCCATTTCTGAACAAGCGCAGGCAGAGTCTGGAAAATCCCTTGGGCGTACAGCTCCAAAACCGCACGGATTGCTTCTGGAATCGTAACAATATACGAACCAATCGAGTTTTGGATGTCGTTTTATTGCTCATGTGTTGAGTTGTTATTTTTATTGTGCAGCGGCTTGCTTGGCCAATTCGGCGAAATTCCGTGCTTGCTCCGCAATCGTCAGTTTCTGAGCTTTGTCGAATGCCTTCCGGGCCATGGTGTAACGTAGTGATTCGTCGGATGCAAACTTCACCAGGTGATCGGCAAGTGCGTCTGCATCATTGAGACCGATACGGTAGCCTTGCTCGGCGTCCTGAATCAAATCATCGGCATAAGGCAGGTCGGCAATGATGACGGGCAATCCCGTTGCCATGGCTTCGATCGCAGCCAGGGGAAGGCCTTCGGTATGGCTGACCAGGCAGGAATAATCCGCCTCTCCATAAAGCCGCCACAGCTCATCCTGCGATTCGGTGCGCCCGAAAAAATCAATCAAGTCTTCGACACCCAATTTTTGGGTCAAGGTTTCCAGGGTTTCACGGTAGTATCCATCGCCACAAAATCTGAAATAACAATCATGTCCTTTCTCGCGTGCCCGGGCGATACCGCGAATGATGGTCTGGTAGTTTTTCAACTCCCAGATTCTCCCGGCGGTGATTCCCTTCAGAGGCCCCTGACGGGGTCGCGGCGGAATGAAGTCTTTTGGCCTCAGCTTGGTGTCCGCTATCTGCCCGGCCAGTTGATTTTGCGAAGAACGATATTTGTGCATCAAATATGTGGATACTCCGATGATGCAGGCGGCCGAACGCAGCAATCGACGATAGCGGTAGGCGATTCCTCGCGCTACCCACTTTCTTAAAGGCCAGAGAAACGGAAAGTATCGATACGAAGAGCGTTCGGATAGAAACATGCCCTCGATATCTCCCAGAATCGTTACCATCGTCGGGCGTTGGGAAGCAAAATAGCGAACGGCGAGGCCTGACAATTGACCCGGTCCTCTTGAATTGATCACATCAACGCGATCGATATGAGCCGAGATCGTATTTCGAATCTTCCTGCGATTTTTCAGGAAACCCCATAAGCCCGCATAGGCTGGCAGTTCAACCACTTCAATTTTGGAGTCATTAATGACATCGCTCTGATCATATTGCTGATCCCCGATCGGCCAGCTGCGAACGAAGAGGTATATTTTGTCCCAGTGGTTGGCGAATTCTTTCCAATACGGCCCGCGGACATTGGAAAATGTGACATATCCATCCGGGGTCCGGTAGAAACGCGAATCCATGATCACGGCCAGTTTCATAGGGAACTCCAAGGGGATTTATATCCGATCGGCACGCCACATTCATCCTGCGACGTTACCTCCCCGTTACGGATCGATGAGCACGGTGCACAGTGTGGTTTTTCAGACGGATCGGATACGCACGTCCGTTCGACTATGTTGGCGTTGATCGTGGTAAAGGGCGATAGGGCGCAAGCCAGTTGCGCGGATTGGCCACGAGCGGGCCCAGTATCAACAAAGGAATGAAAGTGAAAACCGCCAGCTTGATCAGTACGGAGAAAGCAAATGCAGACGCGTAAACGATGAACAAGCCCAGCAAGAGGTATATGGTTTCTTTTCTATAGACCATTCGGTCGATGAAGCGACATATCCCAAGGACGACGGTGGTGTATAGGAACCAACCTAAGTAGCCGAAATTCGCAAGACCATCTTCCATGAATCCCATGCCAAAGCCCCACCCGAACCTGTCCCTTGCGCCCATAATCCAAGACGTCATGTAGACGGGTGTGGGCCATGGCTTTCCAGCCCAGATTCGGCGGGGTACGAAAAAGGCGCTTTGGAAAATCAGACCGCTGCCGCGTGGCATCGCGCTGTGCTGAGTCCATGAAGCCCCGACCAGGGCGGGTCGCATGGTGTAATCCCTGAAAAATTCACTGACTGCACGCCGGGTCGTCAAATCGGCTCCTGCTTGCGCTTTGCCGAATGTCAAGTATGCCAGCATGAACAAAATGAACACAATCCAGAGGTATGCAAGATATTGCATTCGAATTCGGCTTTCCTTAAAGCTATACAACGAGAAGACAATCAAGACAAACAGCAGCATACTGCGCTTGCCCTGCACATATGACACCGCAATGGCGATGAATGTACTGAGCATGATGGAGTAATACATCACGGTTCGATGCTTTTTCAGTTCAATCCATATGATGATTGCATAGGCTAACAAGGCCAGCGAGCAAAGTGTGGATGTGACCATTGTATAGTATTGAATGCTTTCAAAGCTGAAGCCACGGGCTGCAGGCGTAGCCCATTTCGATAGATATCGAAGCGGCTCCGGGCTGAATAGGACAGCCGCAAAGGGAATCAGCAGAAGTAACCAGCATAGGCCTTGGATTGATTCTACGGAGGCACTCGGCTGCAACTTAAGCAATTGGGTTGAGCGAGTGAACATATTGGCATTGCTGGCCAGGGCGTGTTGTTGAATTTTTCGACTACGTCCGAACACCAGCAACATGAGAAAAGTTAAGCCCAGAATGGTGCGATGGATCAACAATTCCTGTGGCGTGCGGGCCAGGCGAATCAGCATGGGGTTGCATATCCAGCTATATTCCCAATCCGTGACAATACGGGATAGCGCCATGGGGACGATATGAGCTATATAGAGTATGCCATACACCAGATCGGCGGCAAAAATGTATCGCGTTCGCATGGAAAAACGAATGCGACGCACCAGCATGGCGGTCGTGAAAACCACCAGAATGACATCAACGAGATTAACCAAATAAAACATGGACTGCTCCGAGGCGCCTGTGGTTCTGGGTCGCCATTCTCATTTCTATCGACCGAAATCTGGCGTGTACTACACAGTTGGGCTTCATTCGGTCAGGCAGCGTCGCAATTGGTCGATCCAGCCGGGTGCTTGGGGTTGTGATCCACTGGGCGAGACCACCTCATCGTCCCAAGTCGGTATCACTTGGGATGGCCGGAGAATATTATTCCAGTAATCGGCCTGATCGGGTGTGGCCGCCAGTACCACCAGTTTTCTTGGGTTTGTGTGAAATTCACATTGATGCAGTAGCTCGCGGCAAGTTTCGCGGTAAGGTTCATGCCAAGTCATGAACACGGCAGCGTTCGGAAAAACGTCGCGGGTCTCCTCTCGGATGTCCTTGTAACATCCTATTTCGTCGTGATATATGCAAATTGCCTGCCATGGAGGCGAGCTGAGCTTGAGTACGTGCCTCAGTTCCTGCTGCTGTTGGCTGTTCAATTTCACCCACCACGATGCATCCAGGCACAGGATCGGCTGATTGGGCCCTAAGCCGAAGCAGCGCCCGGTGTCCTGAGCCAGCGCCAGGGGCCCGCGAGGTCGGCCGACCACCCGGATACGCCGGGTTTCGCCGGGTTTGGGCGTAGGGACGCAGGGGCGTATCCAGTGGCGGTAGCCCGAGGCGGTGGAGGTCTGCCATGTTCTATATACGGTGGTGGTTCGATCCGGATCGTACCAGAAATAATAATTCAGCAACCACGGCGAACGGTTGGCCATTGAACAATATCCGGTCGTGGCGGTGAACGTTTTCGTTGACTGCGATGGTATGACCGCGTCGCTGACTGCGATCCAGGGCGGCGGTGCGGGACGGATCGCCCACACCATATTTGTAATGATCACCAACGTAGTCAATACGATCAACACCACTGCTGACCCGCGGTATAGGGCAAGGCCCCTCGAACGCGCCGGTCCATATTGCACTTCCCAACGGTGAGATTGATTGCGGCTTCGCAGCCAGCGAGAGATGCTGATGACAACGATTGGCAATGCCCCCAGCGCATTGCCGATGAAGTGATGCACCAAGTCGGCGGTTTCAAAACTGCGTAGCGAGAGCTGAGGTTGCAACCATTCTCCAATCAGCCCCATCGTAGCGGCAGCAACCAACGCCAGTGCAATGGCCCACCACCTTAAGCCGAGCCACCAACTCAACACACCGACTATCAGATACCCGATGATGGCATGCGAGTGTTTGTCATCTAAGCCATATTGCCCGTTCGTTGTTCGAAGAAATCCCGAGGGCAGCAGCGCCATGATCCACAGCATGACGCCGAATGGCGCCAGGAACCACCATCCACTGCGCTGCTGTGCGGTGCTTGTATTCCACCGCCCGGCCAGTGACCACGTCAGAGCCAGCGTCAGCCAGGCCGATGCCTGGAACAGGCCGCCTGGACCCAACACCAGCCCTACCGAGGTCATCATGGCTGTGGCCAACAAGGCCGATCCGATGGAGCTCGGTCTGCCAGTAACATCCTTGTGTCGCAGCATTGCTGCGGCGCAGCGTAACAGCAAAACGAGCAGGATCGTCGTGAGGGGCAAGCCCAGATGGTTGAGCAGTGCCAACCAACCTGCAGCGCCTGGGGGAGTGTGTGTCATGGCGGCCCCGTTCAGGCCGAGCCATGGCATCGGGCCGGTGGGCGGTGCCAACCAGAACGTCCAAATCCCAGCATACGCGATTGCCGTTGCGATGCTGACGCCCCAGATCACCCACTGCGATGCGGAACGGATGTACATCAGAGCGATTGCTGCCGGCACCATTACGGCGATCGCTCGCCAGTTTTCCAACGGCATCTGCCACAGCAGGGCAATGACCATGGCGAGAATCGGCCCTGCGCATGACAGCTTGCTGATGGCACTCGCGGTTTTTGGGCCGGAGCGTTGCCGCCAGGGTATAGCCGACTGGAGCAGCGCCAGAACAATCAATACTCCTGCAAGACGGTGCTGTGTCATCGGTTCGCCAAACCATGTGGCCACGGCGACACAGATAATCAGCGCCGTAGGCAGTCCTACGGTGCCCAACTGTCTCCATGTCTTCGGACTGAGTGGTCGATGTAAACGGAAAGCCGTCCACATAAGCCAAAGGATCATCCACTGCTGCATCAGCGCGCCGTGGCTCCAGCCCAACATCGCTGAAGGTTCATTTGATTTCTGCCATTCCCCAAGAAGCTGAACGACGCACCAGGCCAAGACCAGCCAGATCGTTCCATCGAACCAATTAGGGCAATAGGTGAATCGCCCTCGTGCAATCGCTCGCAGCAACTGGACATTGAACAGACTGATCGCCAGCAGACACAACACGGTCCAGGCGCTGTAATCGATGCGGCTCATCCACCCCATGCACGCGAAGGTCAGGACGAGCATCATCAGAAAACTGAATTGGCCCGGGCGATTCAACACAGCACGCCACGTCGTATTTCTGTTCGCTTGCTTGTGAACATTGTCAGAAACTCTCACGTGGTCAAGCAGGTCTGTATTGCACATTAGAAATGGCCTCTGCGGTTTCTTGCCGCGTGGCCCCATGTAATTTACCGGACATATCGAGAAAAACCGAATGTCTCCTCAGCATATCGCGGCCGGTCCGATTGTCGCATGTTCACCAGTCATGTGTGACGGTCACGCCATGTGTCATGGTGCTGTAGGTAGAATAGACGGCGAGGTTTCATGTGAGAAGTTGTAAAAACTGTCCGAAGCACCGCCGTGGATCATATTGTTGACGCGCCCAAGCCTGAAGTTTTTCTGTCGTATCCGCGTAGCGCTGTGGCGTTGCGAGCATATCCAGTAGAAGATTGGCAGCGGCCTCGGCATCGTGTGTTTCGACCAAGCGATCATGAGCCCATGGCGGCAGACTGCTAAGTATCGGATCGATCCGGCTGGCTACGGCGGGGACGCCGGCGACCAACGCTTCAAGCAATGCGTTGGGCTGACCCTCATGGCGGGAAGGAAAGTAAAACGCGTCCATGAGTCGAAGCAGTCGAGGGATGTCACTGCGATTGCCCGGCATCCGAATCCGCTTGGTGAGTCCTCGTGTTGCGACCTCATCCTTCAGATTCTCAGGAACGTCTCGGCCGCATAGCATAAAGATCACATCGTCGCGTTTTCGACAGATCCGTTCTGCTGCGGCCAGGATGGTTTCGTGATTTTTTGCTTCATTAAATCGGCCAACATGCCCAACGACCAGGTGGTTTTCCGGCAGGCCCAGCTCGCGTCGTAGTGCAACGCAGTCGAATGATTCGTCAAAAGGTTTGGTAGGAATGCCGTTGGGGATCACCGCAGCGCGCTCGGCCCAGTCGTCCTGCCAGCCTGGATTGAAAAAGTCCAAAGCGGCGCGGGAATTACTGAGTAGATGCGTGGCGTTTCGTACCGTTAGCCCGTGCACCCAACGCCAATACAACAGGCGCAGGCGATCGGTATTGAAGTGGTGGGTGGAACCGCGGTAAAAAACCAATCGACGGGGGATTTGCACCCGACGCGCCAGATACAGGGGGATACCGGCGAAGTCGCCTGTAAAATCACAAATGGCGCTGTATTGGCTCGCTTGCAGTTGCCTCGAGAGGCGGTGGATTTTCAGTAGGTTCAAATATCCCAGCGACTGCGCGATGACCTGCGCGCCTTCCTGGCGGTAGTCCTCAGCCAGTGCCCCGGCGTTGCCGGATTTACATATCACATCGATGGGGCTGTCTCGATCTTGGCGAACGAATTGAATAAATCGCAGCAGGAAGGTTTCGAGTCCGCCGATTCCCAACGAAGTAACCAGAAAACACCAGCGATCAGTCCGTGCGCCTTGTCTGGATTGTTCGAGATCGTGCTCCATGCGGGGCGTTTATCCTCGTGGCGTTGATGACTGGTATTCCACCGGTTTCCGCCCCGCGGATTCCGAAGCGTCCGTTCAGTCCGGGGTATCCCGTGGGATTGTTACTCATTGCGATCGGTGTTTAAACTGGCGTAGAACTGATCCACCATGGCTTGTTGGGGATGGATGGTTCCCGGATGGTGGACTAAATCCTTCGTCCAATATCCTTCGCAGGCATCGTATACTTCCTTTACGAATCCATAGCTGATTTCCAGAATGACCCATTGCCCCTGTGGCGTCTGTACATAATCGTAACAGACGATCTGCGCGCCGAGTATGCGGGTGAGCTCGTAACTGATCTGTAAGCATTCCCGAGGTATTTCCTCGGCGGTATATACGATGCGTCCGCTCCCGGAGGCGCGGAAATCATCGGGGCGAATCAACCGTTTGAGTGCGAATGCCATGTCTCCGATCACAATCACACGAATGTCGAATGTGGAATCGGGGACGTAGTCCTGAAAATAGGCGTAACCGATTTGGCGCTGCAGCACGCGTTCGGTGTAGCTGCGTACCAATAGACGTACTGCCGATTTACCCAGGTTTATCAGGCCGGTCTGGGATGGAGAGGACTTGAAATTGCGCCATTTATCCATGAACACCGAGGTTCGACCGATCGGTGAGAAACCACGACCAAATGCCCGCTTGATCAGCATCCGGGCTTGGCCGAACGAACGAACCAGGCGAACGTTACTTGACCCGGCCCCGTTGCGCAACTTGAACACTTTCGGGTACGAGGTGTCTTGGGCCCATTCCAAAGCTTTGGTTGCGTCATAGAAGACATAACTGGGAACCAGCGGCGCTTCGATTGCTTCCAGCAAGTATTTCTGTCCGACCTTGTCGTCGAAATGCCAACAGGTTTTACTGTCGGGAAAGACGCGTTTGCCAGCGGCTTCCAGAGAATAGGTGAGTTGGCGTGCATATTGCAGAGCCCGAGGATCGGTATGTGACCAGTGCCACATCAGACCATCGCAATCTTCCATCTGGGCGATGATATCGTTGTCATCGCAATCGACTATTTTGCAGGGGATATCCACCGATTGGCAGTAAGGAATCCATCGGTCCGTGAAACTGGTGTTTCTGGGGCAGATTGCGATTTTGGGTCTCGTCAAGTTCACCTCCGGTCGGTGTTCAGCGTTTCAGCAGTAACGCTCTTTCATGGGATGGAATGACCCAAAGCCACAGCAGGGCAATATAGCAAAGCGAGGTAAGAGCGGCAACAACAGGATTCGCTATGTTTACAAACCAGTTCAACATAAACAGTTGCTTCATCCCGAAGCCAAGTCCGGCAGCCAGCGCCACGGCCACGACCGGTTTACATATCGCATCGTACCAGTATTGACTGGCTGGACGTTGTAGAAATTCACGCGTGCTCAGGTATCCAATGATGAGATTGCCCATAAGTCGGCACCCGCACATAATTACAATTGGCCCCATCAAATCCTGCCCCACCGCCATCAGATAGATCAGGCTGCCCGCAGTGCTCAGGGTAACCCAACTCACGTTAACGATGGCAGTTCCCTTGAGTTTGCCAACCCCTCCGAGCATCTGTACTCCCGTGATGGCGGCGAAACGTCCGATTTGGCTGGCAAGTAATACAGCGCAGATTGCCCAGCGTGACGCAATCTCAGAGGTTGTCCATAATTCGAGAATCCACGGGAGTACTGTAACGAGTACCCCCGTTAAGCCCGCACCAATGACCATGGTCAGCTTGGTTCCGAAATACAACAGCAGGTCCAGTTGTTTCGGCTGATTCAATTCCCTGCTTTTTCCGGCGACCGGCATGAGCACGCTACTGGCGATGAAGGCCATATTCGCAATGGGTCCGGCGATCATGGCAAAGATGCCGTATGCCGCAACCAATTTGAGGTTCAGGTAGGCATTCAGCAAAAATTTGTATCCCTCGTAGGCGACGATGTTGGATACATCAATGATGACCGTAATGGCGGAAAAAGCCAGGATGCTGCGGATTGCCTGACGTGTTACGTTGCGCCATGAAAAAGACAAGCCCGGCACTTCCCGATGCGCCACTCTCCACCATGCCAGCCGTTCTATCATCCGGGATATGAAGATAACAATCAGGATGGTTGAGACTGTTAAGCCGCTTAAATAATGCAACGTACCCAGGACGATCAATTGCCCGAAAAGGACCAGTGCGCGCGCCATGGCAATCATGTCAAACCGCTGAGCCGCCTGGCAGGCACCCTGCAAGCCGTTGAATGGAAACGTACAGGCCACACCCAACGCCACAACGATCAAGGCGATCCGCGCTTCGCCGAGCAGTTCATTGGGAATTTTCATCAGTGACTGCAAGAAAGGCAAGCAGCTCAAAATGAGAATCCCACTGGCCAGCGCCAAAGCCAGGTAGCCATAGAACGATGCGCTGGCGTAGGTACGCTGCATCGGCACGTCTTCACGCGTCAGCGCAACCGTTACGTATCGCACGGTGCTTTTAGATAAGCTGTAGCCGGTAATCTGGGCAATGTTCGGGATGGCTAGGAACAGGATCAGCAGGCCCAAGTCGTCTTCGTTGAGAGCAAGGGTGAACAGCCCCAAAAGCACAAAGCGAACCGCAATCTCGACACCTTGCGCCAAGTAGTTGGAGAAGATGTTACGGATTATCAATCGCTTTTGGCTCATATGACGATCCTGGTACGCATCGGAGCGGTGAATTGAGCCAAATCGATCCGTGGAGGAAGGCGGACTGCTTAACTTACGACGATTGGAAAATTCGTCGTCCTTCCAGTATTAATACGTGTCGATTGGAGCGTGTGTTCCGCTTAACCGATAACATGCCGGGGCGAATCCGGGTTGAAACGTCTATCGACGGTGACGTTCCTGCATGGAGTTTATGATGACGATGCATCAACAGCAACTGGCGAAAAAGATCGAAAACCGCACCGCCGTGGTCGGTATTCTCGGCCTGGGTTACGTGGGCCTGCCGCTGGCGCGGGCTTTCTTCCAGGCCGGCCTGCCCGTGCTTGGGTTCGATGTGGACCCGGCCAAGATCGAAGCGCTGGACCGCGGCGAGAATTACCTGAAGCACCTGGGCGACGATTTCGTCCGGGCCATGGCCGACTCGGACCTGTTTACCGCCACCAGCGATTTCGATCGCCTGGGCGAAGCCGACGCCCTGCTGGCCTGCGTACCCACGCCGCTGGGCAAGCACATGGAGCCGGACCTCAGCTATGTGGAGATCACGACCGATGCGATGGCCAAGACGCTGCGCCCGGGACAACTGGTCACGCTGGAATCGACCACCTACCCCGGCACCACGCGCGACATCATGCTCGGCCGCCTGGAGGCGGGGGGCCTGAAGTGCGGCGAAGATTTCTTTCTGGCCTACAGCCCCGAACGGGAAGACCCCGGACGCAAAAGCCACAACACCCAATCCATTCCCAAGCTGGTCGGCGGGATCGATCCGATCTCCGGCGAACTGGCCACCGCGCTCTATCGCCACGCCATCGCCGAGGTGGTCTCGGTCAGCACGGCGGAGGTGGCGGAGTCGGCCAAGCTGCTGGAGAACATCTACCGCGCGGTCAACATCGCCATGGTCAACGAGATGAAGGTGTTGCTGACGAAGATGGACATCGACGTGTGGGAGGTGATCGAGGCGGCGGCGACCAAACCGTTCGGTTTCCAAGCGTTCTACCCCGGCCCGGGACTGGGCGGGCACTGCATCCCCATCGATCCGTTCTACCTGACGTGGAAGGCGCGCGAGGTGGGCCTGCCCACGCGGTTCATCGAACTGGCCGGCGAAGTGAATCACGCCATGCCCGATTTTGTGGTCGGCCGGACCGTCTGGGCCCTGGGCCAGCGCGGCAAGGCCATCAAAGACGCCAAGGTGCTGGTGCTGGGTCTGGCGTACAAGCCGGACGTGGACGACGTGCGCGAAAGCCCGAGTTTCGAGTTGATCACGCGCTTCGCAGAACTGGGCGCCAAGGTCGACTACAACGATCCGCACGTGCCCAAAACACACGACATGCGCCACTACGGCGATCTGGCGATGCAGAGCGTTCCCCTGGATCGCATCGGCGAGTACGACGCCGTGGTCGTCTCGACGCATCATGCGGCGTACGACTGGCAGGAGATCGCTGAGCAGGCCCAATTGCTGATCGACAGCCGGGGCGTCAAGAAGCACATCACCGGTTGCGACGAGAAAATCGTCCCGGCGTAAGCGGCCGGCAGGATGACAATAAAAAACCGGCCGGTCGGCCGGTTTTTTTAATGGTCGAAGCGGGCGTTCAGACAGCGGACACGCCGCCGGATTCGAAGACGTTTTTGCGGTACCAGTCGAGGGTGTGTTGGACACCCTGTTCCAGTGAGACCTGCGGTTCGTATTCGGTTGCGGCGATGGTCTTGCTCATATCGGGGCAGCGTCGCGCCGGAGACCCTTCGGTGGTTGGGCCTTCCTTGATGACGATCGGTTTGCCCATGGCCTGGATGACGGCCTCGGCCACCTGCCGGATGGTCACCTCGGGTTTTTCGACGCCGATGTTGAACACGCCGTTGGCGCCGCTTTGGCGCAGCATCAGCCGCGCGACCATCTCCACCGCGTCTTCGATGTAACAGAAGGTGCGCTGGTGCTCGCAACTGAAGACTTCCAGTTCGCCGCTTTCGGGCAGGGCGTTGATTTTTTTGGCCAGTTCCGGCACCACGTGGACCAGCCCCATGCGCGGGCCGTAGAAGTTGTGCGGGCGGAAGGTGGTAAACGGCATGCCGCAATGATGGCACAGCGCTTCACCGTACAACTTGGACAGCAGGTAGGTATGGCGTCGGTCGGAAGGGTCGGGCATGCAGATGGGCGTGGTTTCGGGCGTGGGGATGTCCAGGCCGTACTGCTTGAGCGTGCCGGCGACGATTTCGCTGGTGGAAGCGAAGACAAAACGTTTGAGGTCTTTCTGTCGCCTGGCCAGGTCCATCGCGGCGAGCATCATGATTTCGTTGCTGCGCAGCACGTCGAAGGGCCGTTCGAGCACGTGTTTGACGCCGATGATCGCGGCCAGATGCACGATGTAATCGTAATCGTCGCCGAGGGCATCCAGGGCGCCGTGGGCGAGCATGTCGCACTCGATGATCGCTACGTTGGGCCGATCCGTCAGTTCCTTGAGGAAGTCGTCGGCCACGCCGCGCATGTAATTGTCGAGCAGATCGACTTGGGTGTCGGCTTCCTGGAGCAGCCGCTTGGCCAAATGTCCGCCGATGAATCCTGCTCCGCCGGTGATCAGCACTTTCATGGGCAATCCGCTCCGCGTCCGATGGAAAGGACCTGGCACCCCGCATCGCGCGCTGCTTGGCGCTGCGGCGGTGTGAGGACGGCGTTGGCGTCGAAGACGATCGGCGCCGCGCCGTTGAGCCAGTCGGCCAGGTCCAGTGTGGTGTATTCTTTATGGCCCACGGCGAAGACGACCGCGTCGTAGCCCGCGGGGCCGGGAATCGTTTCGGGCAGATCGCGCTGCATTTCCATCCAGTGGCTGACCAGCGGATCATGGCAATCCACCGTCGCGCCGCGCTGCTCGGCCTCACGGAGAAAAACTTCGGAAGGGCTGTAACGCGTGTCGCCGACGTCGGATCGGTAGCTGACGCCGAGCAGCAGCACTTTTTTTCCGCTCATGCCGCCCAGGGCCGTGTCGAGCTTGTCGAGCGTGACCAGGGGCATGATGTGGTTGTAATGCACCGCTTGTGTGCAGAACGGGAAATCCAGTCCCTCGAGTTTGAACAGGTCTTTGGAGGCCAGTTTGGCCATGAGCGGGTCTTTGGTCAGGCAGTAACCGCCCACGCCGAAGCCCGGCTGGCGGATGTTGGAATGCGTGGGGCGGACGCGGATGGCATTGATGATTTCAAACAAGTCGATGCCGACCGACTCGGCGAATCGGCCCCATTCCTCGGCGAAGGCGATGGTGACGGCGCGGTAACTGTTTTCCAGGACTTTGGCCGTCTCCGAAGCGGTGGTGCTGGCCAGGCGCGTCATGGGGTAGTTCTCGGTATCGATGACGCGCTCGAGGAACTTCTCCGCCGTGTCGCCGGCTTCGGCGGTGTGTCCGGCGAAAACGCGCCAGAAACGGGTAATCGATTCAAAATAGTCCGGGCCGGGCATGACGCGCTCGTAGGAATGGGCCAACAGCAGCCCGTCGGCGGGCAAGCCGCGCTCGGTCATGCAGTCGGCCAGTTCTGCGGCGACCATGTGTTGACAGGTGCCGGGCGGTACGGTGGTTTCCACCAGCACCAGCGCGCCGGGCCGGGCGTGTTGGCCGATGGTCCGGATGGCGGCGCGGAAACCGTCCCACGGCAGATGCGGTTCGCCGTAGATGTCGGCCACGTCGAACGGCACGTCGACCACGATGACCTCGGCCAGGGCGTAGGCCTGCGGGTCGCTGGTGGCCAGCAAATTGCCGCGATCGTGGCACTGCTTCAGCGCGGCGGCGAACTTCTCATCGGTGCACTTGACCGGCAACTCACCGCGGTTGATCGCATCGATCTTGGCTTGACCGGGGGCGTTGTCCAGTTCGATGCCGATCACGTTGTACCAGGGCTCGCCGTCGGGATCGGTCGCCGAAGCCACGGCCGCGGCCATCGCCGAACCCACGTGTCCCAGGCCCTGCACGCAGACGACCGGGCGCTGAGGCACGTTCACCGCGTCGCGTCCCGGGGCTTGGAGTAGATCGGTGTATTGCGTGAACGGTGCAGTTTTTGACATGACTTGCGGAATACCTGCTTAGTAGTGGTCTTTCGCCAACACCACCCCCGATGGGGCGATTACTATACCACATCCCACAAGCCCACCCAATCGGTTTCAGGTGGCGCCGACCGACGTGTCGGATTCGTGACCGATGTGCAATCGCACCAGTTCGGATTCGGGTTTCGGCAGGCCCTTGAACCACTTGTAGTAGAAATCGCCGCCGGGTGAAAGAATCGCCCACACGGTCGCGAAAATCAGCTTGCTGTCCAGCAGAAAACTCTGATGTTCTGCATACCACAATTCCAGCGCACCCTTGTAAGGAAGGATGTCTTCCTTGTAGCACTGCAGCAGTTCCTTGCCCCGTTTGGCGCCTTCGGTGACGATGGCTTCTTCATCGCGAAAGACGACCGAGCCGATGCCGGTCAAGCCGGGCCGGGCCTTGACGATGTTCTCCTGAATGTGTTCGGGGTAATCGTAAAAACCACGCGGCACCAGCGGACGCCACCCGACCACGCTCATATCGCCCAGCAGGACATTGATGATCTGGGGCAATTCGTTGAGTTTGGTTTTTCGGAGGAATCGGCCGACCGGCAGGACGCGGGGATCGTTGCGGACGGTGATGTCCTTAGACCCCTTGAACTCGCTGCCCACGCGCATCGTGACGAACTTGAATACCTGAAAGGTTTTGCCCCGGTAGCCGATCCGATCCTGCCGGTACCACACGTTCCCCTCGCCCGTGCAACGCAGCACCAGCATGACGATCAGGAAAGGGACCGCCAGGAAGGCCAGGGCGATCAACGCGAGCACGATGTCCATCAATCGTTTCATGTTCAACCGATCGCTGGCTAACGCGGCAACGGCGCGTGGAAGCGTGAATCGGACTCGAATCGATTCTTGTATCGGGTCGATATCGTAGCAACTTGCCACGGGAATCCAAATGAGGGAACGGTGCATGGCGTATGGGATGTTCGTGAGCAGGCCGGATGCTTACTTGCCGGACCGATAACTCAGGATTACGCTAGAACTTTCTTTGCCACTGTCAGGAGCGGCCATGAGCGAACACAGCGGAACCCGCCCGTTCGGTATCGAAACCGTCATCGAAACGACGCGTGCGTCCCTGCCGGGATACACCGGCGTCGTGCCTTTACATACCCCGGATTATTCGGCCAATCCCGCCGCCTGGTCGTACGTCAAGCAATGCATCGATACCGGGTGGGTCTCCAGCGCCGGGGCGTTCGTCGATCGGTTCGAGCAGATGCTGGCCGAGTACACCGGCTCGCCGCATGCGGTGGCGGTGGTCAACGGCACCGCGGCCTTGCACGTGGCGCTGGAACTGGCGGGCGTGCGCGACGGCGACGAAGTGCTCATGCCCGCGCTGACCTTCGTGGCCACGGCCAACGCGGCCCGTTACTGCCGGGCGATTCCCCACTTCGTGGACATTGATGAACGCACGCTGGGTGTGGATGCCGAACGGCTCGGCGATTACCTCAAGCAAATCGCCGAACAGAGCGGGGACGGACCAGTCAATCGCCAAACCGGTCGGCGCCTTGCGGCGCTGGTGCCGATGCACACGTTCGGCCAACCCTGCGATATGGAGGCGCTGGCGGTGGTGTGTGAACGGTTTAGACTGACGATGGTGGAAGATGCGGCGGAATCACTCGGCACGTTCTACAAAAAGCAACACACCGGAACCTTCGGCAAGCTGGGCATCCTCAGTTTCAACGGCAACAAGACGATCACCTGCGGCGGCGGGGGGGCGATCCTCACCGCCGATCCCGACCTGGCTCAAACCGCAAAGCACGTGACCACCACCGCCAAGTGCGGCAAGGCGGCGTGGGAGTATTACCACGATGTGACCGCGTACAATCATCGTCTGCCGAATCTCAACGCCGCGCTGGGCTGCGCTGAGATGGAGCGGCTGGATCAAGTCATCCAGGCCAAGCGCGCCATTGCCGAGCGTTACATCCAGGCCTTTGCCGACATCGAAGGGGTGACGATCTACCGGGAGCAGCCCTTCGCCCGCAGCAACTATTGGCTGAACATCCTGATGCTCGATCCCGAGCATGCCGGCCGCCGCGACGATCTGATCAACGCGATGAACGAGGCCAAGCTGCTGGTTCGGCCGGTCTGGAATCCGATGCACACGCTGCCGATGCATGCCGATTGCCCGCGCATGGAACTGCCGATCACCGAATCGCTGGCGCAGCGGATCATCAATTTGCCCAGCAGCCCGCATCTGCTCTGATCGGTGTATACTGTAACGTACGATGGTCCAGTCTTTCATCCTCGTTGGCGCCGGAACGCATGCCAAGATGCTGCTCGACATCCTGCGCCTGCACGGCCGAAAGGTTGCGTTTGCCGTGGACAATGATCCGGCCAGGCATGAGGAAGTCTATTACGGCGTGACCATACGCGGCGGGGACGACCTGGTGTTGCAGGAAGACCCTTCGCAGGTCCGATTGATCAACGGCGTGGGCTCGGTTGCCAGGGCGGACTGCCGAAGAAAGCTGTTCACGCGTTTCACCGAGCGCGGATATCGTTTTGAAACGTTGATTCACCCCTCGGCCGTGATTGCCGAATCCGCCCGGTTGGGAGAGGGCGTGCAGGTGATGGCCGGGGCGGTGATTCAGCCCGATGCGGTGATCGAGGACAACGTGCTGATCAATACACGGGCTTCGGTCGATCACGATTGCCGCATCGGCTCCCATTGCCACATCGCTCCGGGCGCCACGCTCAGCGGCACGGTGCGCATCGGGCCGGCCGGCCACGTGGGGACCGGCTCGTCGGTGATTCAGAACACCACGATCGGCTCGGGCGCGGTCATCGGGGCCGGGGCGGTGGTGATTGACGATTTGCCCGATGGCGTGACGGCGGTGGGGGTTCCCGCACGTATCGTCAAGAAATAAACGCCTGAACGATCACGCGGTCAGTCCGCCGTCCACGATGAACTCCTGCCCGGTGATGAACCGGGATTCGTCGCCCAGCAGAAAACGGACGACCGGCGCCACGTCTTCCACCCTGCCCAGTCGCCCCAGCGCAGTGCGTCGGATGATCTGCTGGCGCTGTTCGTCTTCCAGCGCATCGGACATGTCGGTCTGGATGAAGCCGGGCAGCACGCAGTTGAAGCGGAAGCCCTTGGCGCCCATCTCGCGCGCCAGCGAGCGCGTCATGCCGTTCAGGGCGGATTTGGTGGCGCTGTAGACGGCCAGGCCGCGGTATCCGCGCTGCGAGACGATCGAGCCGATGGTCACCACCGCCCCGGCTTTGCGCTGGGCCAATCTTTCGCGCAGGTACAGCTTGGTCAGGTAGAGCACGGAGTAAAGATTAACCTGGAGCATCTGCTGGATGTTTTCCGGGCTTTGCGTGGCGAGGATGCCATCGTGAGCCATGCCGACGTTGTTCACCAGCTTATCGCATCGGGCCAGGTCACGGGCGAGCTGATCGATGTCCTGTTCCCGGCCCAGGTCGATGCCGCTGCGATGATCGATGGCGGTGAGGGCGGGATCGTTCTCGGGATTCTCCAGTTCACCGCGAGCGACGCCGATCACCCGATGGTCGGCGGCGAAATCGCGCGCGATTGCCAGACCCAGTCCGCGACTGGCGCCGGTGACCAGGACGGTCGAACGCTCTTCGGTCATGGGTTTTGCCTTTCGATGCGTTGGGTCTTGCCGGCGTCGGTCATGGCGATGGTGTCAACCCGATTGATCTGGGCCGGCCAGGCGATCTTCGGTAATTTTTCCCGCAGCGTGCGCAGCGCTGTTTTTTCATCCGCCTCGCCGCGATAATCCAGAGCCACGACTTGCCCCAGCAGCGGGCTGGGTACGGCGTAGGCCCGGCACTCGATGATACCGGCAATCGCCAGCGCCGCCGACTCCACCTCGTAAGGTGAAACCTTTGCTCCGCCGACGTTGATCATTTCCTGCCGTCGGCCAAGGAACAGGTAGCGTCCGTCCCTCAGTTCCCACAGGTCGCCGGTGGCCCGGCCGTCGATGGTCAGCTCGCCATCCTCGGTGAAGCCGAACCGCTCGCCGGTCAATTTGGATTGGGGGATCCCGGCCTTCCCATCGGAGACGGCGCAGACATCCCCGGCTTCGGTGCTGGCGTAAACGTGGCTGATGCGCGCGGTCGGCCAGAGCCGACCGGCGGTGTCGAGCACCGGTTGTGTTGCCGCCTCGCCCCCGAACGTCACCTGTTGCAGGGGTAGCGTGCGCAGGGCCTGCTCTCCGCAGGTCAATTCCATCCGCCGCAGGAAGCTGGGCGTGAGGGAAACGTGCGTTGCCCCGGCCTGCTCGGCGGCGCGGACCAGCGTTTCCGGACCGAGTCCGTCGGGCACAATCAGTATTGCCTGCGATTTCAACACGTGCAGCATGACCGACAACCCCGCCCAGCGCCAGGGCGCATAGGTCAACAGCCAACGGGCACCGGTCTCGCCGGCGCGCTTGCGCTGCATCACCGATGCCAGGTCATGTTGCAGGGGCTTGGGTGTGCCCGTGGTGCCGGAGCTGAATAGCGTCAGTGTGCTGCGCGTGCAGCCGGTTTGGGCCGGGCGGGTCGATTCGAGATCGGCCAGCGGCGGTATGTCCGGCTCGGCCAGGGGGTCGAGAGCCAGCTCCAGCGGATCGCGCAGGGCGCGACGGGCGAAGCCCCACAGAGTGCGGGCCTGGTCGACCAGTCGCTCATCCGTACCGACGCGAACGCGGTACATCCCGCCGGGCGTATAGGCATCGGGAATCGGTTGATGATCGTCGAGCAGGATCATCAGGCGTCGGGTTGTTGCGCTTCGAGGAATTGGGCGAGTTGATCGACGGTTTGTATCTGGCTCCAGTCCACCCCTTCTTCGCGCACCTTGATTCCCAGCCACTTCTCGCAACCCAGCAGGCAGGTCGCGTAATCCAGCGAGTCCAGACCCAGGTCCTGGATCAATCGCTGGTCGCCGGAAACCTGTCCGGCCGTGACCGCGCCCAGTTTGATCTCTTCGATCTGTTGGGCCAAATAGGTTTTGATGGCGTCGGCTTGTTTCATGCAGTCTATTCCGTGGGGTGTTCGGGTCGGGCGAGGAAGGCGGCTTCCTGCTGGAGAATGTTCCGATTTCTCATGCCGACCTTGCGCATGGGATTGCCGCCGGCAACGACGAAATCGGGTATGGATTTATTGACCAGACTCAGCGCTCCCACCGAGGCGGCGATACCCACCGTCACACCCGGCAGGATGACGCTTCCGCTGCCGATCAGCACATGCTTTTTCAAGTGTACCGGCTTGCTGATATTGTTTCGCCACGTGTCGGGAACGGTGGGATTGGTCAGCGTACCGCCGGCGTAATCCTCGTTCGTGGAGAAGACGGCGACCCGGCTGGACAAACCGCAGAAATCGTCGATGACGATCTCGGCGGCTCCGGCCAGTCCCACCGCCGTGGACAGGTGCACGTGATTTCCGATGCGGATTCCCCCCGCCCCGGCGCTGAACGTACAGAACGAATCGATGCGCACGTTGGAGCCGATACGAATGCGCTCGTTGCCGAAAAAGCGGCAGGTCCGATCGATCTGAACGTCCCGCCCGATCTCGGCGAATCCCAGGCGCGTCAGCTCTTCTGGGGTGAAGCAATTCGGTTCGTTTAACTGGCTCATGCGTCGGCTCCAGACCTAGGGATTATACAACTGCTCAAATAAGCGTCAAAAAGCCGCAATGGAGTTCGGGTGCGTGAATTCGCACGGATCAATCGTTCCGCCGGGGTTATCCTGTGATTTTTTATTTGCCCCACGCGCCATTGACACGATATAATGAATGTGCCAGAAACCCTCCCGGAGTTGTACGCCATGCGTCCCCCTGAAAAACGCTCATGCGGTTTAACGCTTGTGGAATTGTTGGCGGTCATGGGCATCATCATTCTGCTTATGGCGGCGATGATTCCTTCGGTGGGCGCCATTACCAGCCAGGCGCGCTTCCGTACGGGTGTCGACACGGCGGCTTCGGCGGTGGTGGCCGCACGCGCCGTCGCCACCCAGCCCCACAGCTATCCGCGCAACGATTACCACGGCGCCGCCGCGCTGTTCACACCCTCCGGCGAAATCCGCATCGTCTACGCTCCCAAAGCGCCCAGTGCCCTGTTTGAAACAGGCGGTCACTCGTCCGGCAAGTCGCGCGCGTACTACGAGGACTATCCCAACTCCAGCTCCCTGCAATTGCCCTCCGGGATTCGAGCCGTGGGAATCGCACGGGGCAGCAAGGGATTGAAGTTGCTGGGAGCGCCGTTCGGGGTGCGCTTCAATAAGTACGGTGTGCTCTTTTCAGCCGCCAGCAGTTCCAAACTCCGTCGCCTGATTTATTACGATTACGCCCTGAATGAAACTTACCCCACCGGCCCGGTCCGACCGGGCAGTTACAATCCCGACAACTGGGATCCGGAAACCGCCACGAACCAGGTGGCTCAGGTCAACGGCAAGTACGTGATGGACTTTGCCGTTTACGAGACGGTGATCGGTGTGGTGGTTTTCGACAACATGGCCCTGCGCGAAGCGGGGCACGATTTGCAGCACGCTACAAAAAGCGGATGGTCCCAGGTCAACGATGCCGCGTCGGAGTGGATCATGGAGAACGGTGCGGTGTTGATTTTCAACCGCTACAACGGAAAAGTCGTGGAGTCGTCACCGTGAACACAAAAACCACACAGCGCGGCGGGTTGCTTTCTCATCGGAGACCGGGCGGTTTCACGCTCGTGGAGTTGCTGGTCGTCATCGGTATTCTGGTCATTCTGTTGAGCGTCCTGTTCCCCGCCGCGATCGCAGCCCGCAATGAGGCCAAGAGGGTGGCGGCTAAGACCCAACTCAATAATCTGTCCAGTGCCTGCGAGGCATATCACTCACAGATGTCGGCTTACCCGGGCTACCTTGCGGATGGGGTGTGGGAGTCGTCCGCCAACGAGAAAAGGCTCAGCGGCAATGAAAACCTGGTTTTGAGCCTGATGGGACAGGTGGGCAGTGGTTCGGTTCAGTTGCCGAAGTGGAAATCAGGCGATCCCAACAAATACGTTGAGCCGGAACGGGTGGGCGCCGGCCCCTTGAGCGAATCGGGTAAGTTGTATGCTCCGTTCTATTCGCCGCAGGAAGGCGAGCTCCTCTCGATCGACAGTGGATCGTTTAGCGGCGACAACAAGATTCCTGAGTTACTCGATCGCTCCACCGGCGTTCCGTTGCTCTATTACCGCGCCCGCAGGGGGGGAACTTTGCCCGTGGGAAGTGGGGCCGGCGAGAATCCCGTCTTCCTGCGCCGTATGCACAACATGTATGTTTTTTCGTTGGATTTAGTCTCCTCAAAAGGCCAACTCTACGACCAGCGAAGGAACTCGCTCTTATCAATCACCGCTGCGAGCGGGACGGCCAATGTCTTGCACAACTTGGCCACGATCGCCATCAATCACAAGCTCAGCGAGAATCCGAGCACCCCCAACCATGTCGATAACATCGTTGGCGCCGGCTACTTGTTCATCCATCCGGGAAATGACGGGATTTACTTCCATAAAGCCCAAAACCGCACCGATTCGACGACAATCCCTTCCCATGCAGATCTGGTTGAATTCGATGACGTTACCTATAAGGGCGGCACCTGAGCCCTGACGCCACGATCCCAATGCATCAAACAAGGCCCGGCGCTTCGCGGCGGGCCTTGTGGTTTTTCATGAAATGGCTGAAGGGACTCAGGCGCTCTGCGCCCACTGGATCAACACGTCGGCCACCTCGGGGCGACTGAACTCCGCCGGCGGACGCTTGCCCTGACTGAGCAACTCGCGCACCTTCGTGCCCGAGAGGAACACCTGATCGCCCTTGATCTTCGGGAACGTCTTGCCCGAGACCATGCCCTGGGCCCGGTGGCTCCACGCGGCGTGCTCGAACTTGAGAATTTCGACCTGGATTTCTCCGTCGTCGAATTCATCGAAGATGTTCTGGGCATCGTAAGTGCCGTAGTAATCGCCGACCCCGGCGTGATCCCGGCCCACGATGAAGTGGCTGATGCCGTAGTTCTGACGCGTCAGGGCGTGCTGGATCGCTTCGCGCGGTCCGGCGTAACGCATCGCCGCCGGCATCACCGTCAGCAGCGTATGATCCGGGTGGAAGTAATGTTCGATGATTGTCCGGTAGCATTCCATCCGCACCTCGGCGGGGATGTCGCCCGGTTTGGTCTCGCCGACCAACGGGTGAATCAGCAGGCCGTCCGTAATCTCCTGGGCGCATTTGCACAGGTATTCGTGAGCCCGGTGGATCGGGTTACGCGTCTGGAACGCGCTGACGGTTTTCCAGCCCTTTTCCTGGAAAGCGGCGCGCGTCTGCGCCGGGGTGAGCCGATATTCGGTGAACTGCTCGCCCGGTTCTTTGCCCGGAGTGACGGTGATGACCTCGATCGGCCCGCCGACGCACCAGTCGCCTTCCTCCAGCACCGCCTTGACTCCCGGGTGCTCCGGATCCTCGGTGCCGAAGACGTTTGGAATCTCCAGTTTCTTATCGTGCGGATAGATCTGCTCGATCTGAATCACGGCCAGCAGGGTTCCGTCGGTGTGGTGCAACGCGGCCTGTCCGCCTTCGGACAATTGCGATTTCGTCTCCTCGTCGACCGCCAGGGTGATCGGGATCGGCCAGACCGCGCCGTCGGCCAGGTGCATCGTTTTGCAGATCGATTCAAAGTCGGCCCGGTTGACAAAACCGGTCAGCGGGCTGAACGCGCCGATGGCGATCATCTCCAGGTCGCAGGCCTGCTTCGCCGAGAGGGTAATCTTCGGCAGCGCCGCGGCCTTCTGGCGCAGTGCATCGGGCTGCTTGGTGAAACGGTCAATCAATTTTCCGCCGTGCGGGGCGATCAGCTCGTGCATGTCGATGGCCTTTCTATGAATCCGTTAAGGGTGGCAAGGTCGGTTAGTATAGGCCAAGGATGAAACATTTCCACACGACCATTTCGGACATAACGGTCAATCTTTCAGGGCGATACAACGGTTTGCGTTCGACCTGCATGCACTGCCCGCCTACACTTTGCTCATGCCCATGCAAGCCCTGGAAGATTGTACCGAAGCCGACGCCCTGCTCAGCGGCGGCATGCCGGCGTGGGTTTTCAAGCATTCGGCCACCTGCCCGGTTTCCGCGCAGGCCTTGGATCAGGTACGGGATCATCTCGAACAACACCCCGATCAACCGGCGGCCATGGTGGTCGTGCAGACCCACCGACCGGTCTCCAACCACGTCGCCGAGCGGACCCAAATCACCCACCAGAGCCCGCAGTTGATGCTGGTGCGCGACGGCCGGGTCCTCTGGCACGCCAGCCATTTCGACATCACCGCCGATGCCATGGCCGAGGCGTGGAATAACGGCCAATGAAGCCAGCCGGCCCCGGCGTCATGCGTTAAACTGGTACCCCGCCATCCACTTCGCCGATAGGCCGGGTATGACAGAACATGCATCTTCACCAATCGATCCGATCAACAAACGCGTGCACTTTGTCGGTATCGGCGGCTGCGGGATGAGCGGGCTGGCGCGCATCGTCGGTGCGCGCGGCGCGCAATGCACCGGCTCGGATATGACCGCTTCGCCCGTTACCGATGCGCTCATTGCCGATGGCATTCCCGTCGTGCTGCATCAGGCCGCCGACACCGTGCCCGATCCCTGCGATCTGTTGGTCTACTCCGCGGCCGTGAAGGGCGACCATCCGGAACTGGCCGAAGCCCGGCGGCGGGGGATCGAGACCGTCAAGTACGCCGCCATGATCGGCCGGCTCATGCTGGGGCGGACCGGCGTGGCCATCGCCGGCACCCACGGCAAGTCCACCACCACCGCCATGCTCGCACACGTGCTGATTCAAGCCGGGCTCGATCCTTCGTTCATCGTTGGGGCGACCTGCGAGCAGATCGGCGGGGGCAGCCGGGTCGGCCGCGATGACCTGCTCATCGCTGAGGCCTGCGAGTACGACCGCTCCTTTCACAACTTCCATCCCACGCATGCGGTCGTGCTCAACCTCGAGGCCGACCATCTGGATATCTACGGCTCGCTCGACGCGGTGGTCGAGGCCTTCAATCGTTTTGCGCAGTTGACCGCGCCGGGCGGTTCGTTGCTGGTCGGACACGATTCGACGCATCGCACCGCCGTGGCCGCGGGAGTGGCGTGCGAAGTCCAAACGATCGGCTATGCGCCGGATGCGGACTGGTCGCTGGATGCCGAGCGTCAACCCGGTGAAGCGGATGTGATTACCATCTCGCGCGCCGGCGAAACGGTGTGCCGATTCGCTTCTCCGATGCCGGGCGAGCACATGGCGTACAACACCGCCGTCGCTGCGGTCACCGCCCATCGGCTCGGCGCGGCATGGGACGCCGTTGGTGATGCGTTACAAACCTTCCGGGGGCTCGACCGGCGCATGCAACGGCTGGGCAACGTCCGCGGCGTGGAGGTGATCGACGACTACGGCCACCACCCCACCGAAATCCACACCACCCTGCGCGCCTTGCGTCGGCATTACCTGCACGAAGGCAAAGCCGGCCGGTTGATCTGTGTGTTTCAACCGCACCAGCATTCGCGCACGCGTTTTTTATTGGATCAGTTTGCCGCCAGTTTCACCGAGGCCGACCGCGTGATCGTGCCGCACATTTATTTCGTGCGCGACAGCGAAGAGGACTGCCGGGCGGTGAATGCCGCCGACCTGGTGGCCCGGTTGCGGGCGCGCGATGTCGAAGCCGAGCACATCGACGATTTCGACGATATCGTTGAACACCTGCGCACGATCGCGCAGCCCGGCGACTTGCTTGTGGTCATGGGCGCGGGGCCGGTCTGGCAGGTGGCGCATCGGTTCGCGAAGACAAGTTAACCCGTTGCCCGTTGCCAGTTCACAGTTGAGTTATTTAGCGATGCGACTGATCGCGTTTTCACAACGCAAACGCCGGCCAGGTTTGCGTCTTCTGGGTTTGCAGCCAGGCGGCGAAGGCGGTGGAGCGGTGGCGGTCGAGCAGTGCGGCCAGGCGGGGGGTTGTCTTTTTCAAACCCACGTAATGACGAAAACGTTTGACGCCGTTGATCGGCAGGCGGGGCTGATCCGGATCAAACTCCCAGGGATGGAAGTAGGTCGCAGCCGGCAGGCCGCGGCGGTTCATCTGCGCGATGCCGTTGAGCATCAAACGCAGGGGGAGCAACCGAAAGTACCCTCCCCCGGCCACGGGCATCCGATAGCCCAGCACGTTCCACGTGAGCAGGGGCAGTTCGATGAGTTGGCTGCCGCCGGGGCCGACGATGCGGAAGGGCGTGTCGGGCGCATCGGGTACGCCGTATGCTCTGCGACGGATCGGCTGGATCGATGAGTCGTACGAGAAGCCGGCCTCGGCAAGGATGTCGATGGCCCAGCTCGTTGTGCGGTCGATACTGAAGACCGGCGCGCGGTAGCCGCGCACCGGCGAGCCGACCAGGTCTTCCAGTGTTTTCTTCGCGTTGGCCAGGTCTTTGCGGAAACCGTCCGGGCCGAGTCGGTGCAGGCGATCGTGCATATCGCCGTGGCAGGCGATTTCATGGCCGGCGGCGTGGATGCGTCGGACGATCTGCGGCAGCTTCCGCGCCACCCAGCCGAGCGTGAAAAACGTCGCCGACGACCGATGTTCATCGAGCAGTGCCAGCAGGCGATCGGTCACGGCGTCGAGGCGCGGATCCATCCGATCCCACTGCGCTTTGTCGACGATCCCGTTGGCGTTTTCAACCTGGAAGTAGGTCTCGACATCGAAACTGACCAGGCAGGGCGGCTGGGCGAGAGCGGCGGCGTCGACCTCGGTCGCGGTGTCGGGCTCGGCGACGGTATCCGGAATGGGCGTGGAAATGGCAGTCATGGCACGTCATGATCTTCGACCAAATTGCCGCTGCCGCATTGAACGGATGGCTCAGCGTCCGAGAACCTGCGACCTGACGCGGTCCTGCATTTTCAATCGATGAACGTGGCGATCCGGTCAAGCGGCTTCTTCTCGATCACCGGAACGGTCGCATCGGGCGCAGGGTACCCCGTGACGATCAACATGTACGGCCGATCCTCGGCGGGGCGGTCGAGCAGTTCGCCGAGGAATTTCATCGGACTGGGCGTGTAGGTCAGTGTGGCCAGCCCGGCGGTGTGCAGGGCGGTGATGAGGACGCCCGTGGCAAGTCCCGTCGATTCAATCGGAAAGTAGGTGTTGTGTTTCTCTCCCCGTTCGTCGACGGTGTATTTTTGGGCGAACACGGCGATCAGGCAGGGGGCCGTTTCGAGAAAGGGCTTGCGGTGATCGGTTCCCAGCGGTTCGAGATCGTTGAGCCATTCCTCGGATGCGCGCTTTTCGTAGAACGCTTTCTCGATCTGCTCCGCGGCGGTGCGAATGCGCCGTTTCGTTTGCGTATCGGTGACAACCACGAAATGCCACGGCTGAATGTTCGCTCCGTTGGGTGCGGTGCCGGCGGCACGGATGGCGTTTTCGATCACCTCGGCGGGGACGGGGCGGCTGTCGAAATCGCGCACGGTCCGCCGACGTTTCATCGTCTGGTAAAACGCGCGCGATGTTTCGATCATCCGATCGGGTGACAGTTCAACGAAATCCAGCGGTTGGGTGGGATTCGGCATGCGGGCATTTTAACATCGGCGCGAGAAAAACCCCCGCCTGAAGGCGGGGGCTTGGATTCAATGTGATCCGGCTATCGCTAAACCGCTGTGCACTCGGGTTGATTCAAGACCGCCATTCACTCCGGTTTATTCTAAACCGGCTATATGGGTGATTATTCGACGACGACCTGACCGGCCTTTCGGGCCAGGTACTGTTCTCTGATCCAGTGGTAGGTTTTTTCCAGGCCTTCGGCGAACGGGGTATCGGGTTCCCAGTTGAGCTTCTGCTTGATGAGTGTGTTGTCGGAGTTTCGGCCCTTCACGCCCTGGGGGGCATCGAGCTTGTAGTTGCGTTTCAGCGTGACGCCGCCGTAGCCCTCGGCCAGTTTGGTCAGCTTGTTGATGGAGATCAATTCGCTGGAGCCGAGGTTGATCGGTTCGAGGATGTTGTCGCTGTGGGTGATCATGTCGATCCCCTTGACGCAATCGTCGATGTACATGAACGAACGGGTCTGTTCTCCGTCGCCCCAGATTTCGATTTCACCGGAGCCGGTTTCGATGGCGTCGATGACCTTGCGGCAGATGGCGGCGGGAGCTTTTTCCCGGCCGCCGTCCCACGTGCCGTACGGACCGTAGACGTTATGGAATCGTGCGACGCGCGTCTGGATGCCGTAGTCTTCCATGAAGTGGCGGCACATGCGTTCGCTGAACAATTTTTCCCAGCCGTAGCCGTCCTCGGCGTAGGCGGGGTAGGCGTCGGATTCCTTCAGGGCGGTGACGTCCGATTGCTCCTGCATCTTCAGGTTGTAGGCGCAGGCGGAGGAGGAGTAGAAGAAGCGCTCGAGATCGGGCGCGGTGTCGCGTGCGGCCATGAGCATGTGCGTGTTGATCAGAACGGTGATCATGCACTCGGCCTTGTTGTTCTCGATGAAACCCATGCCGCCCATGTTGGCCGCGAGGTTGTAAATTTCCCTGGCGCCTTCGGCGACCCGGTAGCAGTTTTCGCGGAGGTCCAGATCGCAGTCGGCCACGTTCTCCACGCCTTCGGTGGTCTGATACCACCGGTCGATCGGCTTGATGTCGACGGCGCGGATGTTGGTGAAACCCTTGTCGGTGAAGTAACGCACCAGGGATCCGGCGATGAATCCACCGGCGCCGGTGATGACAATCAGATCGTCCTTCTTCATCGGAGGTCTTCCTTTCGGTGTGTCTTGGCTTTACGGCGGGCGTGGCGATCGGTTCGGCTGCCGTGAAACCGAAATACCATAGCGTCAACGCGAAGATATGTCACGCCTACGGAAGCTGAAATTCCGATTTTCTCCACCCGTATTGCGTTAAAAGTTGGTCCGTGATGTCTTGCGTCGGCGGGGGCCTTGGCATACTCTTTCGTTTCCCTAACGGCGTTGGAATCCCTCGTTCGATCCCGCAGGAGCGGCTTGCCATGCGTAACGGGAAAAAGGTGCTTGTCAGCGGCTGTTATGACCTGCTGCATGGCGGGCACGTGGAGTTTTTTCGCACCGCCGCCCGGTTCGGCGACCTCCACGTCTGCGTCGGGTCCGATGCCAACATCCAGGCCCTCAAGCACCACCGGACCATGTTCAACGAGAAAGAGCGACTGTTCATCGTGCAGTCGATCCGCTACGTCCACCATGCCCGCATCAGTTCCGGAACCGGCATGCTCGATTTCGAGCCGGACATGGCCGAGCTCAAGCCCGATTACTTCGTCGTCAATGAAGACGGCGTGACCGACGGAAAGAAAGCGCTGTGCGAAAAATATGGCGTGGAACTGAAGGTCCTGCCGCGCACCCCCGCCGAGGGCCTTCCGGCCCGCTCCTCCACGGCACTGAAATCCGGAAAGGAGCAAACCGTGACCGACGATCTGGAAACCACGCTGCCGTATCGCATCTGTTTGGCCGGGGGCTGGCTGGATCAGCCGTTTGTCTCCGAGTATTGTCCGGGTCCGGTCGTCACGGTGAACATCCATCCCACGCGGCAGTTCAGCTTCCGCTCGGGCATGGCCACCAGCACGCGCGAATGCTGGAAAAAAGTCGCTCCGTCCGGTCTGTTCGCCGACGATCCGGTCGAACTGGCCAAGCTGCTGTTCGGCTACGAGAATCCGCCCGGCTCGAAGTACGTTTCCGGTTCGCAGGATCACCTGGGCCTGACGCTGCCCGGCGCCAATTGCCTTTACTACGACAAAGGCGCGTACTGGCCCGGCAAAATCGATTCGATTCTCGATGACGATACCTGCGACTGGCTGGAGCAGTCGATCGTGATGGTGGAGTTGTTCGAGCGGCCGGACGGTTACAACCCGCTGACTCAACAGAACATCACGGTGGACGGGGTGAAGATGCTCGCCGCTGCCGCCGAGACCTGCTGGCAGGGAATCGTCAACAAAGACATCAAAAAGTTCGGCGAAGGGTTGACCGGCACACACAACGCCTGGGCTGAAATTCTGCCGTTGACCACCAACGACGAAATCGAGTCGCGCATGGCCGAGTACGAATGCTTCGGCCGGGTGACCAGCGGCTGCGGCGGAGGGTACATTGTCATGGCGACGGAGAAGGATATCCCCGGCGGGTTCCGCGTGAAGGTGCGACGGCGACTGAACGAACCGATGCCGCCGGATTGATAACCAGTGATGGGCGCCACTGTTTGACCGACGTGGAGCGGCGGCAAACAGTGTATCGGGCAGACACGGTTTGGGCTGAAGCCCCAAACCGTGGCACCCCGTTCATGAACATTCCGACCCATTCCGTTTCGCCTTAGAGTTTCATCATGAGCCAACGATGCGTACTGGTGACTGGAGCGGGCGGCTACATCGGCAGTCGCCTGGTGCCGGCGCTTCTGGAGCGGGGCTGGCATGTGCGTGCGGTCGATCGCTTCTTTTTCGGAGCGGATGTGCTGGAGGCGCATGAACATCTCCGGACGATTCGCGAGGACACCCGCCGTTTGGATGCGGCGCATTTTGAATCGGTGGATGCGGTGATCGACCTGGTGGCCATTTCCAACGAAACCAGCGGTCAGCAGTTCGTGCAGGCCACGCGCCAGATCAATTGCGATTCGCGTATTCGCACCGCCGGGCTGGCCAAAGCGGCCGGGGCAGCGTTGTACATTCTGCCCAGCACATGCAGCGTGTACGGTGAGCAGGACCGCGATACCATCTGCACCGAGCAAAGCGCCATCAATCCGCAGACCGAATATGCCAAGGCCACCCGCGATGCCGAGGAACAAACGCTCGCCCTGGCCGACGAACGTTTTTCCGTGGTGGTGTTGCGCCAGGCGACGGTGTTCGGCCCGTCGCCGCGTCTGCGGCTGGACCTGGCGATCAACTTCATGGTGCACCGCGCCCATCACACCGGCAAACTGCCCGTCGTGCGCGACGGCTCGCAATGGCGTCCGTTCATTCACATGGACGATGCGGTGGCGGCGCAGTTGTTCATGCTGGAGCAGGCCGACCGCTCCGCCATCAACGGCCGCATCTACAACGTCGGCGCCAATCACCTGAACTACTCCGCATTGGGGCTGGCGGAGCATCTGGTGGAACTGCTCCCGCGCCGGGTCGAACTGGAATGGATCGGCGATCCCGACAACCGTTCCTATCACATCAACTGCGACCGGATCGAACAACTCGGCTGGCGGGCGCAGCGCAGCATTGCCGATGGCGTGACCGAGTTATGGAAACTCTGCGAGGCCGGCAAAATCGACGGTTCTCCCCGAAGCCACACGCTCCGCTGGTATCGGGACCTGGATCGTTGGCATCGGGTCATCCGTGAAATCGAAATGTATGGCGGGATTCTCGATATCGAGACGTGACCGGGTCTGCGGCACAAGCCCCGCCATCGGCGGCCCGGGACTTTGTCACACGAGGGCACTTGCGGTTTAATGTGCACCGCCCGGCGACCGATATCGTACTCAACGGAGGTACACATGGACTGGACCACTCATCACGGTGATTTTTTCAAGGGCGCGCCATGCCTGGTGACCGGCGGAGCGGGATTCATCGGTTCGCATATCGTCGAAGCCCTGGTGCAACTGGGCGCCGAGGTGACCGCCATCGACGACCTGTCCGGCGGCGACTGGGCCAATCTCGACGGCTTCGGCGACGGTGTCGAGCAGGTGACCGATTCGATTCTCAACACCGATGCGCTGGCGACGGCGACGGCGGGTCGGCGGTTCGTCTTCCACCAGGCGGCGCTGGGCTCGGTGCCGCGCAGCGTCAAGGAACCGGTGCTCTATCACCGGGTGAACGTGATGGGCACGGTGAACGTGCTCGAAGCGGCGCGCGCCGCCGGCGTCGAACGGGTGGTGTATGCCGGCTCGTCCAGCGCCTACGGCGACCCGCCGGTGGACGGTCCCAAGGTGGAAACGATGATCGCGCGCCCGCTCAGTCCCTACGCGGTGACCAAGCTGGCCGGCGAATACGACATGCGCGCCTGGAGCCATTGCTACGGTCTGGATACGGCGATCACGCGTTACTTCAATATTTTCGGCCCGCGTCAGAACGCCAACAGCGCTTACGCGGCGGTGATCGCCGCCTTCGCCAAGGCGATGATGGGCGGACAGGCGCCGCTGATTTTCGGTGACGGCGAGCAGAGCCGCGACTTCACCTTCGTGCACAACGCCGTGCACGCCAACCTGCTGGCCGCGCGTTGCCGGGAAAAACTCGGCGGCGAAGTATTCAATGTCGCCTGCGGTGATCGCGTCTCGGTGAACACGCTGTTCAAGTCGATGGCCGAGCAATACGGCATGGGCGACGTGCAACCGCAGTACGATCCGCCGCGCGCCGGCGATGTGCGCCATTCCCTGGCTGACATCTCCAAATGCAGGGAAATCCTCGGTTACGAGCCACTGGTCAGTTTCGAGCAGGGCCTGGCGCAGACCGTCGACTGGTACAAGGATAACCTGGTTCTCGATTGAGCCCGGCCGCGGTGGCGATCAGTCCTCGCCCAGCAGTTTCCTCACCGTCGGTTCGATCGCCTCGGCCCAGATGCGGTAGCCCTTTGCGTCGGGATGGAGTCGATCGCGCATGATTTCCTGCGGCAGGGCGCCGTCGTCGGAGAGGAACCTGGCGCCGATGTCGAGGTAGAACACCCTTTCGCCGTCGTCGAATTGGCTGATCAACTTGTTGACCTTCTCGTTGATCTTCCGCAAATCATCATCGGGCTTTGCGCCGCGGGGAAAGATGCCCAGCAACAGCACCTTCGATTGCGGCTGGCGAATCTGCCATTCATCGAGAATGGCCCGGATGCCCTCCGCGACGGCTGCGGGAGGGTCCTGACGATGCCCGGCGTTGTTGGTGCCGATCATGATGACCGCCAATTTGGCCTTGTACCCGTCCGCCTCGCCGTTTTGCATACGCCAGATCACCTGCTCGGTGCGGTCGCCGCCGTAGCCGAGGTTCAACGCGTGACGCTTGGCATAGTATTGGTCCCAAGTCGGCTTGCCGCCTGATTTTTCCCAGCCATGCGTGATCGAGTCGCCGATGAAAACCAGGTCGATCCGCTCGGCCTTGTTGATCTGGTCGAGTTTCTGCTTGTGGCGCGGCATCCACCACCGCTGCGCCCAGCGCGCGGTCTGGGGCTCGGGGGTGAGGGCCGGCGACTTGCCCTTCAACAATTCCAGCGCCGCTTCGGCAAAGCGTTTGCCCAGTTCCACGTAGCCGGGGTTGTCGTAGTGCAGGTCGTTTTTCTCACCGTTCAGATCGTCGGTGTCGATCCACGTCGCTCGCGGGTCGGCCTCGGCCGCCTTCATCTGCGCCGCGCGCACCTGGTCCCAATGTTCGTACCGGGTGTTGCCGTTGCTGAAATCGCTCAGTCGTCCGATGACGACGTTCATGTCGGGCCGCTTCAGGTCGGTGCGCAGTTGCTCGATGAGTCCGCTCATCGAGGCGGCGTACACCTGGCCGTATCGCTCTCTGGCGTCGCGCTCGCCCTGCATCCAAAGGAACGTGATGGTCTGAAGTTTCTTGCCTTTGATGGCGGGGCGGACCTTTTTCATCAGTCGATCGTACAGATCGCCGTTGGGTCCTTTGGGCGCTTCCAGCCCTGCGGGCGGTTTCCACTGCTTGTACCACCGGCGGATCGGCTGGCCGCCCTGGGCGTCCTTGACTACGATCACCTCGTCCGGCCCCAGCGCCTCGGCGACCGTGGGCGTGAAGGACAGGTCCGGATTCATTCCCGCCATGTTCGACTGGCCCGACAGGATGAACAGGTGGATGTCCTTCGCCGTTCTTTGCGCGGTTCGGGGATCGGGCGTTTTGGCCGGCAACTTGTGATTCAGTAATTTCAGCGCCGCTTCGGCAAAGCGTTTGCCCAGTTCCACGTAACCGGGCTTGTTGTAATGCACGCCGTTTTTCTTTCCGTTCAGGTCGTCGGTGTCGATCCACACCGTGCGCGGATCGGACTCGGCTACCTTCACCTGCGCCGCGCGCACCTGGTCCCAATGCTTGAACCGGGTGTTGCCGTTGCCGGCATCGCTAATCCGCCCGATGACGACGTTGATGTCGCGCCGTTTCAGATCGTTGCGCAGTTGTTCGATGAGCCCGCTCATCGATTCAGCGTAGATTTCGCCGAACAGTTCGGCGGCGTCGCTCTCGCCCTGCATCCAGATGAAAGTGATGGTGTCCGGTTTCTTACCCTCAATCGCCCGCCGGACCTTCCTCATCAGCTTGTCGTACAGATCGCCGTACTTGTTTTTGGGCGACTCGCTGCCCGCGGGAAGTTTCCACTGTTTGTACCACCGGTGGATTGGCTGCCCGCCGTGGGCGTCCTTGACCACGATCACCTCGCCCGGGGCCAACGCTTCGGTGACGGTCGGCGTGAACGACGCGCTCGGGTCCAGGTTCCTCATGTTCGACTGGCCCGACAGAATGAACAGGTGGACCTTCTTCTCCGCCCGTGCTTCGGTCGCAGCCAGGCAGGCCAGGGCCACGGAACACAGGATCATGAGCGGTGGACGCTGGAAGCGATGGTGCATGGCACATTCTCCGCGATGCGATTCGGCATGGTACATCCGGATTCTAGCAGCGGGCGGATTGCCTACCAACCGTCCTGCCAACACGTGGGAGGGATAAATGGTTTTCGGCCTGCTTTAACGCCGATACAATAACGGTATGAATCGCATCCTCGAACAACATCATGACGATATCGTTCGTCTGTGCAGGCAGTATCGTGTTCGGACTCTGGAGGTCTTTGGTTCAGCGAGCAATGATTCGTTTGACGCCGCCGCGAGTGATATCGATCTGCTGGTGGATTTTCACCCGGCGCCGGATATGAATGCGGCGGATCGTTATTTCACCATGAAAAGTGACTTGGAGCAGTTGCTGGGGCGGCCGGTGGACTTGGTTATGGTCGGTGCTTTGGAGAATCGATATTTCATTGAATCGGTTAACCAAAGTCGGAGGCAACTTTATGCGGCATGATTCCCGCAAGTTCCTTGAAGATGTACGGTTGGCCGCTGAAAAAATCATTCAATTCACCAGCGGAAAATCGTTTGAGGATTACCAGAAGGACGCTCTGCTGCGATCGGCCGTTGAACGGCCGTTTGAGATCGTTGGGGAGGCGCTGAACCGTTTGTCCAAGACCGATTCGGGAAGTCTTGATCGAATCACCGACTTTGAGCAAATCATTGCTTTTCGAAACTTGCTGATTCATGGCTACGATATCATCGATCACACCATCGTCTGGTCGATCGTCGAAGACAAACTGGAGTCACTTCTTAGGGAAGTGAAGCGGAAATTGAGTGATTGATTGCCTATGGGACCCGATGCATGGATCACGTTGGGCGTGGTGGCGCTGGTCATGGGCCTGCTGGTTGCCACGCGCTACGGGCCCGAGGTCATCATGCTGGGCGGGTTGACACTGCTGTTGACCCTCGGCGTGATCGACGGCCACGAGATGCTGTCCGGTATCGCCAACCCCGGCGTGGTGACGGTGGGCGTGCTCTTCGTTGTGGCCGAGGGTTTGAAACAGACCGGCGGGATCGGCTGGCTGGCCGGGCGGATTCTCGGGCGGCCGCGCTCCGAAACGTTGGCGCAGGGCCGCATCATGCTGCCCGTTGCCGGGTTGAGCGCTTTCATGAACAATACGCCGCTGGTCGCGATGATGATGCCGGTCATCAACGACTGGGCCCGCCGGCTGGGCTTTGCCAACTCCCGCCTGATGATTCCGCTCAGTTTCGCTTCGATCCTCGGCGGGGCGTGCACGCTGATCGGCACCAGCACCACGCTGGTCTACAACGGATTGATTATTCAGGAAACCGAACGCGCCGATGCCGCCGTGGCTTCCACGCTGCCTGCCGAGGGGTTGGGCATGTTCACCATTGCGGTGATCGGTTTGCCGTGCGCGGTGGCGGGAATGGGTTTCATTCTGGTCTGCGGGCGTCGTCTGCTGCCCGATCGCAAGCCCGCCATCACCCTCCAGGACGATCCGCGCCGCTACACCGTGGAAATGCTGGTCGATCCGGACGGCCCCCTGGTCGGCCAGACGATCGAACAGGCCGGCCTGCGCCAGTTGCCGGGGTTGTTCCTCATGGAAATCGATCGGGGCAACACGATCATCCCCGCCGCCGGACCGACCGAAAGACTCCAGTCCTCGGACCGCCTGGTGTTTGCCGGAGTCGTCGAATCGGTGGTGGATTTGCAGAAGATTCGCGGACTTCTGCCGGCGACGGACCAGGTGTTCAAACTGGAATCGCCGCGCTCGCAGCGGTGCTTGGTGGAGGCGGTGGTCAGCGATACGTGCCCGCTGGTGGGTCGATCCATACGGGAGGGCCAGTTTCGCACGCGCTACAACGCGGTGGTGATTGCCGTGGCGCGTTCGGGGCAGCGCATTCACAAGAAGATCGGTGATATCGTATTGCGCTCGGGGGATACGCTGCTGTTGGAAACCACCCGGGACTTCGCCGTCAGCATGCGCGACAGTCGCGATTTCTACCTCGTCAGTCAGATCGCCGATTCCACGCCGCCGCGCCACGACAAGGCGGGGATCGCGGTGGTGCTGCTGGCGGCGCTGGTGGCGGTGGTGGCGGGGGGTTGGCTGAGCATGCTCAACGCGGCGCTGATCTGCGCGGGACTGATGATCCTGACGCGCTGCTGCTCGGCTTCGGCGGCGCGCCGCAGCATCGATTGGCAGGTGTTGCTGGTCATCGCCGCGGCCATCGGCATCGGCAAAGCCATGGATACCAGCGGTCTGGCGCATCACATGTCCCAGTTTCTGCTCGGGACGGTCGGGGCCAGTCGTTACGGCGTGCTGGTGGTGCTGTGCGCGCTGACGATGTTCTTCGCCAACATTTCCAACGCCAAGGCCGCCGCCGTACTGATGTTTCCCGTGGCCGTCGCCGCCGCGGCCGATTTGAACGTCAGCGCCATGCCGTACGTGATCGCCACGCTGCTCGGCGCGGTCTATACCTTCGCCACGCCCATCGGCTTCCAGACCAACCTGATGGTCTACGGCCCCGGCGGCTACCGCTTCACCGATTATCTGAAAATCGGGATCCCCCTGAGCATCCTGCTGCTGGTCCTGACCGTCTGGCTGGTGCCGATGATCTGGGCATTCCAGTTACCGGTTGCCAGTTGACAGTTCCCAGTTAACCAGTCAACCAGAATTAAAACTCCGCATTGCCCGGCGTCCTGGGAAACGGAATCACATCCCGCACGTTGGCCATGCCGGTGGCGTAGATCAGCGTCCGTTCGAACCCCAGCCCGAAGCCCGCATGCGGCGCCGAGCCGTACTTGCGCAGATCGCGGTACCACCAGTAATCGTCTTTGACCAGGCCCATGGCGTCGAGGCGTTGGTCGAGCACGTCGAGTCGCTCTTCGCGCTGCGCGCCGCCGATGATCTCCCCGATGCCCGGCGCCAGCACGTCCATCGCCGCGACGGTCTTTCCATCGTCGTTCATCCGCATGTAGAACGCCTTGATCTCCTTGGGGTAGTTCATCACGACGACCGGTCGGCCCACGTGCTTCTCCGTCAGGTACCGCTCGTGCTCGGATTGCAGGTCGATGCCCCATTCGACGGGAAACTCGAACTTGCCCTTCTTGTTGGGCTTGGAGTTTTTGAGGATGTTGATTGCTTCGGTGTAATCCATCCGCTCGAATTCGGCGTTGACGAAATCTTCCAGTCGCTGGATGCAGGTTTCGTCGATGCGCTGCTGGAAGAATGCCATGTCGTCCGGCCGCTCTTGGAGTAACGCACGGAAAATATATTTCAGCATCGCCTCGGCCAGGTCGGCATCGTCGCTCAGGTCGGCGAAGGCGATCTCCGGCTCGATCATCCAGAACTCCGAGAGGTGCCGGCTGGTGTTCGAGTTTTCCGCGCGGAACGTCGGGCCGAACGTGTACACCCGGCTCAGCGCGCAGCAGTACGACTCCACCGCCAACTGCCCCGAGACGGTCAGCCGGGCCTCCTTGCCGAAAAAGTCCTGGTTCCAGTCGACCCCGCCTTCTTCGTTGCGTGCCGGGTTCAGCGCATCGAGCGTGGAGACGCGGAACATCTCGCCCGCCCCCTCGCAGTCGCTGGCGGTGATGATCGGCGTGTGCACCCAGAGAAATCCGTTCTCATGGAAAAACCGGTGGATCGCCTGGCTGAGCGTGTGTCGCACCCGCGCCATCGCTCCGAAGGTGTTGGTCCGCGGTCGCAGGTGCGCCACCTCGCGCAGATACTCGAAGCTGTGACGCTTGGCCGCGACGGGATAGCTGTCCGGATCGTCCACCTTGCCCACCACCTCGATCGACTCGGCCTGCACCTCGTACTTCTGGCCCTGGCCCTGCGATGCCACCAGCTTGCCCTGGACCACCAGCGAGCAGCCCGTGGTGATGTGCAGGATCTGCGATTCGTAATTCGGCAGATCGTTCGGGGCCACCACCTGGATCGGATCGAAACACGACCCATCGTGCAGGTGGATGAAGGAGAGCCCGGCCTTGGAATCGCGGCGGGTCCGCACCCAGCCGCGCAAGGTCACCGGCGAATCGGCACGGCAGCGATCGTTCAGAAGGTCTTTGATCAGGGGTTGGTCGTTCATGATCGGTGTCTGCGGAAGGTTAAAGGGGAAGTTCAATGCCGGTCGATTATGCTTGGATGGGCGGTATCGGGCAAGCGGTCTCCGCTCGGTTGGCATCGCCGCGCCGGCTGCTTATGATGACGCTCTGCCACGCTGTTTTCATCCCACGATGCGGATAACCGAACATGAATGCACCGTTTGATCCACTGCTGAACACCCCGATCAGGAACATGCCCCCCATGCAGGGCGGCGGCCTCCAGCGCTACCGCGAGATGACCATCGACGAGCTGCTGCTCGAGAATCGGATCATCTTCCTCGTCGGGGCCATCAATTACGCCTCGGCGACCGGCATCATCATGCGCCTGCTCTACCTGGCCAACCAGAAGAAAGACCAGGACATCAATCTCTACATCAACTCGCCCGGCGGGTCGGTCGACGACACCCTGGCCATCTACGACACCATCCGCTACCTGCCCTGCGATGTGGCCACGTTCTGCATCGGGCAGGCGATGAGCGGCGGGGCGCTGGTCCTCGCGGCCGGCACCAAGGGCAAACGCCACATCCTGCCCCACGCCAAGGTCATGATCCACCAGCCCTACGGCGGGCTCTACGGCCAAACTTCCGATGTCCAGATCCAGGCCGAGGAAATCCTGCGAACCAAGAAGCTGCTCAACGATCTGATGGCCGAGTTGACCGGCCAGTCCATCGACCGCATCAGCGAAGACGCCGAGCGCGACAAGTACTTCAACGCCGCCGACGCCAAGGAGTACGGCATCGTCGACGAGGTGCTCGAAGAATCGCCGGAGCGAGATAAGAAAAACTGATCCAACACAACGTTTCGTTTAGCGGCTGCCCCGAAGGGGCGCGTTCAAGGAATACGAATATGTCCAACCTGATCCCGATGGTGATTGAAAAGTCCGGCCGAGGCGAACGCGCCTACGACATCTACTCCCGCCTGCTCAAGGATCGCGTGATCTTTCTCGGCGGGCCGGTCAACGACGACTCGGCCAACCTGATCATCGCGCAGTTGCTCTTCCTGTCCAACGAGGACACCAAGAGCGATATCCACTTCTACATCAACTCGCCCGGCGGCTCGATCGGCTCCGGCCTGGCCATCTACGATACGATGCAGTTCATCCGCCCCGACGTGGCGACGTATTGCGTGGGCACCGCTGCGTCGATGGGCGCCTGGCTGCTCGCCGCCGGCGCCGCCGGCAAACGCCACTCCCTGCCCAACAGCCGCGTCCTGCTGCACCAGCCGCTGATCGGCGGCATGGAAGGCACCGCCACCGACCTCGGCATCCAGGCCCGGGAAATGATCAACATCCGCAAGCGCATGTACGACATCATGAAAGAGCACACCGGCCAGCCGCTCGATCGCATCGAAAAAGACTGCGATCGCGACAAGTGGCTCGACGCCCAGGAAGCGGTGGAATACGGCATCGTCGATCACGTGCTGAAAACCATTCCCGATGACATGGCCCGCAAACATCAAAGCGACGATGAATAACGTTTAGCGGCCGCCCCGAAGGGGCGCTCCGCGGAGCGCGAGGGTATGCCGTCAACATCGAACACAACCCAGCCACGCACAAATGGTTTAGCCGCGACCCGCAGGGCAGCGCGTGGGTATGTCGTATTGACGATGTTCATCCTCGCGATGCTCTCCGCCTGCCACTCCGGGCCGCGTAATTATCTCAATGAGAACGATCGTCTCCGCCGCGAAAATCTCGCCCTCAACGAAAAAGCGGTGCAACTCGAACAGCGGGTCGCATCGCAGAACCGGGTGATCGCTGCGCAGCAAAAACAACTGGCCCGAAAAGAAGGTCTGCCCCCGCCGCCCGATGGCGTGCAGCGTCCCGTCCCGGCGCGCCTGGAAATCGGTTCCATCTCCGGCGGGATCGACACCGATGGCGACGGCCACGATGATGCGCTGCGCCTCTACCTCCGTACACGCGATCAACAAGAGCGATTCATTCAGGTGATCGGGCGCGTCAGCATCACCGCCGCGGCGCTACCACCCGGCAGCGATGCCGTCACCGTCGCCACGCAGACCGTTGACGCCGCACAACTCGACGCCGCGTACCGATCCGGTCTGGCGGGTACGCATTACACGTTGCAGATTCTCATCACCGGCGAGGTCCCCGTCGATGTCACCACGCTGAGTGTCAGTATCGAATTGAAAGACCTGCTGCACGGCCAGACGCTGCGCACCGAAACCGCACTGCGCTTTCAACCCTGATCCCGGGCGGACCTGTCCGTGACCGCTTGCCGTTTCATGTTGACCGTCTACCGCGTGCCGATACAATAATTCCCCGCATACGCCCCCTTCGTCTAGTGGCCCAGGACACCGGGTTCTCAGTCCGGGAACAGGGGTTCGACTCCCCTAGGGGGTATTGCCCGCCAGAAAACGGCGGGTTTTTTGCGTTCCATTCGGAAAACCGCGGATTGATTTGGGGTAAGTTCTTGCCCCGTGCGCCATTTTTTTGCGCGTAATACATTATTTTCTTCCATCGGTCACTGAATCCGGATAACATGACTGACAGCAGGGGAAAAGTTGTTCGGGATCGGCCTGAGATGTTATCGAAGCGGATTGTTTTTTGTTTGCTGCAATGGTTTGCTTCGATGCAGACCGGTATGGATGGGTACAGTCGGCGTCGTAGTTCCTCACCCCTTGTTCTCCCATTGATATAGTTTGAAGGAGTTGAGATGTCGTTTAGAGCACTGCTGCGTGGACGGGCTCGGATTCCGAATCAGCCACTGCGTCAGATCAGACAAACCGATGGAGCAGGCCGCCCAGACGTCTGTGATCACCCGGAAAAACCCTGGCAGGCACTGGAGTCACTTGAGCCGCGCGTCTTGTTGAGCGGAACGGTGGAAGGTGCGGCATTGGATGAGGTGAATACCGACGGCATTGTGTTGACGGTCATCGAATCGTCCGTCCTGGCGTCCCACAGCCCGGCGATCAATGCGACGGCGGCGGACCCGGTGGTGATTCTAAGTCCCAACGGCCAGGTCGAAGCGAACGTGTACGTCGACGAGACCGGCCGCCTGGTTTACACCTTGGCCAACGGCAGTACGAGCGTCCTCGAACCGTCGCCCCTGGGCATTAGCGTGGACGGCGCCGACCTGGGCCAGGGCGTCACGGTGGGTGCCACGCAAACCAGTACGATCAACGAGACTTACCCGTGGCGCGGGCAGAAGAGTGTGGCGGTCAACCACGCCACCGTCACGCTGATTTCGATCACCCACGCCGCCTCGGGTACGACGTGGACTCTGGAAACCCGTGCGTACGACGATGGTTTTGCTTTTCGTTATGTCGTTCCGGGCACGGGTACGCGCCGGGTCAACGGCGAGGCCACCGCATGGGTGATTCCCGACGGCAGCGACGTCTGGTACCAGACGGATATCCAAGCTTACGAAGGTCATTATCAGCAAAGCGCGATCACGGCGTTGAACGAGCCGGAGATCGGCATGCCCGTGACGATCGAGTTGGCGGGTGGCGCCTACGCGGCCATCATGGAAAGCGACCTGCTCGGTTACAGCGGAATGTCGTTGACCAGCAGCGGCAACCGCCAGTTGCAAGGTGTTTTCGCCGACAATGCCGGGGGTTGGGACATGACCGGTGAAATCAGTTCGGCCTGGCGCATCACCATGACCGGGGACCTGAATACTCTGGTCAACAGCGATATCGTTCACAACGTCGCTCCGCCGCCCGATCCGACGCTGTTCCCTGACGGTTTCGATACCGACTGGATCGAACCCGGCCGCACGCTGTGGACGTGGTGGGATTTGGGAAGAGGGGGTGCGGAATGGAGTTTGCAGAAAGGTTTTGTCGATGACGCTGCGGAACTGAATTTCCAGTACTACCTGGTCGACGCCGGCTGGGAAGATCCCGTCTGGGGCTGGATGGATGAGAACGGCGATCCGTGGGCGAAACTGGCTGAATTGACCGCATACGCCGAGGCACAGAACGTCGGAATCTGGGTCTGGCGCGACTGGGATTTCCTTGATACCCCCGAAAAGCGGACGGAGTTCTACGGCCACATCCAGGCCGCCGGCGTCAAGGGCGTGAAGATCGATCATATGAACTCGGAAAGTCAGCAGATGCTCGAGTTCTATGAAGCGAATGCTCTGGCTGCGGCGCAACACCAGATCATGCTCAACTGGCACGGCTCGAACAAGCCGGCCGGGGAAGCACGCTTCTGGCCTCATGAAATGACGCGCGAGGGGATCCGGGGGCTCGAGCACAACAAGTTTGGCGGTGTGCAAGTCGATCATTACGCCGCCCTGCCTTTTACGCGCTACCTGGCCGGACACGGTGATTTCACGCCCACGACGTTCAAGGGAGACAACCGTTGGCGTAGAGGCACCACGCATGCGCTGCAATTGTCCTCGGCGATGTTGTACGACTCGCCGTTGCTGGTCTGGGCCGACCACCCCGACCAGTATCTGAACAGTTCCGCGGTGGACCTGGTCAAGAACATGCCGTTCATCTGGGACGAAACGATCGTGCTGCCGCAAAGCGACATCGGCGAGTTGGTCGTTATGGCCAAACGCAGCGGGGCGAATTGGTATCTGGGCGTGATCAACGGTAACAAAGATCTGCAGAAAGAGATCACCGTGGATTTGTCGTTCCTTGGCGACAATATCACCTACGATTCCACGCTGGTTCGCGACAACATGAGCACGACGTACCAGTTCACGGTCGAAAACGGCGGCACGGCGCAGCAGAGCGATCAACTCACGATTCAGATGAAGGGCGGCGGCGGATTCCTCGGCCGCTTCGTCGATCCCGATTTCAACGATCCGCCCCAGGCCGACGCCGGACCGAACCGGTCGGTACACGATGCGGACAACAGCGGCGCCGAACCGGTCACGCTCGACGGCACGGGCTCCAGCGATCCGGACAGTCCGATCGTCAGCTACATCTGGACCGAAGGCGGCGTTGAGATTGCCACGCGCGCCAATCCCACCATCGACCTGGCGGTGGGCGACCATACGATCGTTCTGGAAGTGACCGACGACGAAGGCAAAACGGATACGGATGTGGTCGAGATCACTGTCTTCCAGACCGATGCGCCGGTGGCGGATGCCGGGCCGGACCAGGTGGTCACCGCCTCCAACACCAACCCGACGCTGCTTTCCGTCAGTGCGATCGAGGCCTTCCATCAAGGCGATAACCTTACGGGCAGCGGTTCGATTTTGAAGGCCATCGACGGCTCGGGCATGAGCCAACCCGATGCGAACGATCCGTCCACCTGGACGATCAACTCCACCGCCTGGCAAAACGATTGGCAGGGCCAGGATACCCCGGACGCCACCCAAACGACCTGGGTGGTGATCGATCTCGGCAGCCCCCGTGCGGAGCTGAAATCGATGTACCTGTGGAACGTGCAGGAAGGTGGGCAGACCGACCGCGGCATGCAGAACTTTGATGTCTACTTCGCCGCCACGGACGTGGGCATGAGCAGTCTGAATCCGGCGGTGCCCGCCACCGACAGCAACACGCAGACGGCCTACGACTTCAACGCCAATCCCACCAGTTGGACTTTCCTCGATTCCTTCGTGCTGCCCCAGGGAACCGGCAACGGCGATTCGGGTGCGGTGTTTGATGTGTCGGGCGCTGCCGGCGCACGCTACATCGCATTCGATATCAATAGCAACTACGGCGACAATGGCCGCGTCGGCTTTGCTGAGGTGGCGTTTACCGATACGGCCGCCAATGGCTTGATTTCGCTGGATGGTTCGGGCTCTTTCGATCCGGACGGCGCCATCGTCAGCTACGTCTGGACCGAAAACGGCGAAGAGATCGCCACCGGCGTCAGCCCGCAGCTGTCCCTCGATGAGGGGGTCCATATCCTCACGCTGACCGTCACCGACGACCTGGGCGTCACCGATACCGATACGGTGACGATCACGGTGCTGTCCGAAGGGTCCACCGCTGTGGTTGGTCGCCACGTCTTCTACAACAACAGCAAGTTCGATGACAACGACCCCGCGGCCAATGCCGACGACGACAGCGCCATCGCCCCGGATAAATCGGCCCTGCTGCCGGGCGGTACGGCGACTTTCGCCAATTACACCAGTTACGACAAGGGCATCAACGGCATCATGCTCGATATCGCCGGATTGTCCGGAACGCCGACCGCTGCGGACTTCGCCTTCAAGACCGGCAACACCGACGATCCGTCGAGTTGGACCGACTACACCGGTGGCGTGCAGGTGAGTGTGCGTGCAGGTGCGGGCGTCGATGGAACCGATCGCGTCACGCTGATCTTCCCCGACGGCCAGATCACCAAAACCTGGCTGGAAGTGACGGTGTTGTCGGATGCTAACGGCGGCGGCCTGGGTCTGGCGACCGATGAGGTGTTCTACTTCGGCAATGCAATCGCTGAATCGGGCAACTCGGCTTCGGATGCGCTGGTGAACCTGGCGGATGTGATCCGGACACGCAACAACCAGACGGGCTTCGGCAGCGCCGATATCGATAACGTGTATGACAACAACCGCGATGGCCTGGTGAATCTGTGGGACGTGATTCGCTGTCGCAACCATCTGTCGGGCTTCACGCCGCTGAACCTGATCGATTTGAGCAGCTCGGCGCCGTTGGCGCCGGTGCAATCGGTGGAGCCGGCCTCCGGGCCCGCCATTTGGACGGCGGGGCTTACCCATACCACGCGTCCCGGCTTGTTCGATACAGCCGATGACGACAGCGCGGACGAGCCGAGCGATTTGCTTATGGTCGACCTGTTGACCCTGTAGTTGAGGGCATTGCGAATTTCCGCAAAATGACTCAAATTTTCGACGCGGAAGCACCGGAACGCCCGGAATTTTCTTGACTCTGCGTCGATCGTGTGGTACTGATATCGCTGTGAATAAAGGAAGAGGGTGCGTGAAACAATATCCACTATGCAAGATGGATCGTGTATATGGACAGGATGTCCGTTTTGGGCATTCTCGTCCACTATGCAAAATCCCGGTCCACTACATACTTTGGGAACAAAAAGATGAAAGTCAGTGAAAAAGCGCGTTGTCTGGTTTGGGTTGGATTGGTGGCGGCCGGATTGGTTCTTTCGACTGCCCAGACAACCTACGCCTTGGGCCTTTCGGTTAACACCACCACGTTGAATTCCAGCGCCTCCGAGCAGTTGATTTTCAGCGTCACCGGCGGCACCCTCGTCGATGGCATGGAGTTCAACATCCAGATCGGCGATGGCGGGTCGGACTTGGGAGGCACAGATACCAATCCCACCATCACGGGCATCGTCCTGGACACCGGAACGATCTTCGCTCCGAACAGCCCCACCCAGGCCGATCCGGTGACCTTCCCCCTGGCCAGACAAAGCACCGTCGATGTCACGTCTTCCGTTGCTGCGTCAGGCATCGTGGCATTCGTGACGCTCGACACCTCGGCTTTGACGCCCGGCGATGACTTCGATCTGATTCTCTCAAACGTGGCCGGGTCTTTCGATACGGCATTCGTTGATCCGCTAGGCGGTATCGTGAACGTGACTTCCGGAACGAGCTACAACATCGAAATCGTGCCCGAACCGGCCACGTTGGTCCTGCTGGGGATGGGCGGTCTGATCGCGTTGCGGAAGCGGCGTCGGGCTTAAACCAATATCCCCGCGACAAAATCATCATCCCGGCTCTTGTCCATGCAAGGGCCGGGTTTTTCATTGGAGGGCAAGACCCCGTAGCGCAAGGGGCGGATTGATGGCGCCCCCGCATCACGGCGATTCCCGCCACCCCCCGCCCAGGGCGCGATAGACACCGATCAGGTTGATCACCACATTGCCCTGGCTCAACGCCAACCGATCCTGAAGTTCGGCCAGCGCGCGTTCGGAATCGAGCACGTTCTGAAAATCCGTCAGGCCGTTGACATAGCGCTGCCGGACCAGTGTCACGGCTTTCTCGGTGGCGGTGACGGCGCGCTGCAGCGCGGCTCGGCGGTCCTGCTCCCGGGCGTAACCGACCATCGCCGTCTCCACCTCCTCCACCGCAAGCAAGACCGCCTGCTCGTAGGCCAGCAGCAGTTGTTGTGTGCGCTGTTCCTGGATCCGGATATTGCTGCGGATGCGCCCGCCATCGAAGAGGTTCCATCGCAGCGCCGGGCCGAAGCCGTAGGTACTGGCCCCGGCGTTGAATTGCTGATTGAATTCCGTCGCTTCCAGGGCGAACGAGCCGGTGAGCGAAAGACGGGGGAACAAGTCGCCGGTCGCCACGCCGATCCGCGCCGTCTGGGCGGCCAGTTGCCGTTCGACGCGGCGAATGTCCGGGCGCTGGCGGATCACATTGGCCGGGATCCCCACCGCCACGGCATCCGGTGTTGCGGGAATCGATCCGCGCTCAGCCAGTTCACCCCGCAAGCGACTGGGGTATTCGCCCAGCAGCGTGGCCAGCCGGTTGATCGCCCCGGCCAATTGCGCGCCCAGCTCGGGAACCCGCGCCTCGGTTTGCGCGAGGTTGGCCCGGGCCTGTTCGACATCCAGCTCGGGTGACAGCTTCGTCTTGAAGCGGTCTTGGGTGAGTTGGAGCGTTGCCCGTTGGCGGCGAATGTTGTCCGCGGCGTGGGCGAGCCGTTGCTGCAATGTGCGAATCCGGACATACGTCCAAGCCACGTCGGCCAGCAGAATCACCTGCACAT
>JANQHK010000102.1 GCA_028282685.1 Phycisphaeraceae bacterium | reverse complement strand
ATAACCCTGCTGTACCTGTACCGTAACCCCGCGGTACCGTAACCCCGCCGTAAACGGCGGGGCGCGGGGAGGTTACGGCGGGGGGTGCGGCGGGATTGTAACCCCGTCGTGCGCACGGGAATGACGGGAGGGTGACCGGATAACCCCGCGGTGCGCACGGGAATGACGGGAGGGTGACAGAATAACCGGGGGAACAGAACAGATTCCCCCGGTCAAGCCCGGGGTACCGTAACCCCGCCGTAAACGGCGGGGCGTGGAAAAGTATGTCGGCCGCGTGAACAGCGGGGCGGGGTTGTTTGGTGGGTGCTGGGCAGTGGGTCTGTTAGAGCCGCTCAGCAATTAAGCAGTTGCAGCGAATACGCAAAATGCCACATTCGGGGCGGTCTGTACAGTTGGAATTGTGTTAAGACCAGGGCGCTTATTTCACCCCGATTTGCCGTACGGCGTGGATCACCGCCTCTTGCAGCGTGCCGTTGGTGACGATGGCGCCGCGGTTGGTTTCCAGTCGCGCGCCGTGCGTGAAGTCGAGCGGGTTGCCGGCGACGTCCGTGACGGTTCCCCCGGCCTCGGTGACGACCAGCGCCCCGGCGGCGTGATCCCAGATTTTCTCCACGTAATCCTTGCCGGTGGGCAGGCGGAGGTAGATGTCGGCCTGGCCGCGCGCCACGGCGGCGTATTTGCACTGGCTGTCGATGCGAAACGGCTCGGCGGTGATGTTCAGCAATTCGGCGATTTTTTCCGCATCGCCGTGCGCGCTGTGCGCCGATTCCACCGACTCGCAGAAACGCGCTTCGGAAGTTTCGCCGGTGTCGGTGACGGAGATGGACGTCGGTTCGTCTTCGGTAAACAGGGAGCGGGTCTGCGCGCCTTGCCCCTTGACGGCGGTGAACAGCGCGCCGGTCGGCTCGTCGCGCGCCGGATCGAGCGGCAGGTTCGGACAGCCCAGCGCCGCCACGACGATCTCGCCCTTTTCAATCAGCGCCAGCGCGATGGCGTATTGTTCGCGGCGAAGGAAGCCCTTGGTGCCGTCGATCGGATCGAGCGTCCAGAACCGATCGCCGTAGTCGGACCGGTTGCCGCGGTCGATCCACTGGCAGACGGTGTCGGCCTCGATCGGACCGGTGATCGCGCTGACGTGTTCGATCACGCGCCCGAGCAGATCGACGTGGTCCGGCTCGCGCAGGGCGTGGGAATCTTCCTCGGCAATCATGGGGTCGTCGGGGAACGGCTCAGCGAGCGCTTTGCAAACCAGCGCCTGGGAACCGAAATCGGCCACGGTCACGGGGCTTCGGTCTTTCTTTTCCAGCACATGGGGTGTGATCTGCCCGGCCACGGCCTGGCACAGGCGCGCCGCGGTGCGGACGGCGCTGATGGCGACGGTCAGTTCCGATTCGTAGGGCTGGGTCATGGCGACTCCGTGGTTTGACGTTCGGTACAAAGCCCAACAGTATAGCGGCAAACGATGGGAAACCAACCGGGGAATCGCGACGATTTGCGACAGCCCGCGAAACGGATTTCATACGATGATGCATGGAAAACAACTGGCCGGGATGATCGATCACACGCAACTGCGGCCGGAGGCGGGGGAGGAGCAATTGCGACAGGTGGTGGAGGAGGCCCGGCGGTTCGGCTTCGCGGCGGTGTGCGTCAGTCCGGTGTACATCGGCTGGGTACGCGAGCAGTTGCAAGGCAGCGGGGTGAAGGCGTGCACTGTGGCGGGTTTTCCGTTGGGGGCATCGACCGCGGCGATGAAGGCCATGGAGGCCGCAGAGGCCGTGGAACGCGGCGCGCAGGAGGTGGATTTTGTGGCCCACCTGCCAGCGCTGCTGGCTTGCGATAAGGACGCGGCGGCGGGGGAGTTTGCCCGGGTGGTGCAGGCGGTTCGTGCCGTCGATGAAAACGTAACGATCAAGGTCATCATCGAATCGGCGCTGCTGATGGCGGAGTGCGATGAACGGAAAACGCGACTGGCCGAGCGCCGGATCAACCTGGCCTGCCGAGCGGCCTACGAGGCGGGTTGTGATTTCGTAAAGACCAGTACGGGCTTTCATCCGGCGGGCGGTGCGAGCGCGGCGGCGGTTCGTCTGATGCGTAAGCACAGCTTTGGATTGCAGGTCAAGGCGTCGGGGGGGATTCGCACGTACGACGATGCCCGGCGGATGATCGACGCCGGAGCCCATCGGCTGGGTTGCTCGGCGTCGGCGGCCATCATGGAAGCGGCTGCGAAGGTCTGATTTTTTACTTGCCACACTGTCGTCAGCCGTTACCATGGGCGACGTCAATCGTTTCTCTACACTGTGGATTATTGGACATTCTGGTTGGAAGCCAAGGTGATGAATCTTCGCATGTTTCATCCGAGGGCCGGGATGCGGTGCGTGATGTTTGCGCCCGCCGCGGCGGCGCTGGTTCTGCTGTGCGTCGTGGGGCGGGCCGGGGCTCACGAAACCGATCATTACACGATTCCCGTCGGTCGCGCGTTCGCCGATCTGGGCCCGTATTTCACGCGCTGGTGTTACGGCGCGATCGACCGGGGCTGCGAGAAGCTGAACGGCCGCATCCGCCGTCATATGCAATCGACCGGCGCCAAGGAGGGGACGGCCAGGCATTACGATCCGCGCGAGGTGGCGCGAGCGGTGAACATGTCGTTTCCGTGGGCGATGGAAGTGATCGAAGGACTGGAGCGGAAGGTCACCTCCAAGCAGGCGTGGCGGGATTATCCCGGGCGCGTGGTGGGATACAAACGCATGCTCGGCAACGCGCTGCAGAACATCCACCTGCCGATCGATCCGCGCCAGTTTTTCCGGATCTGGCTCGGCTCGAACATGAAGATGTACGGCCATTACCTCGGGTCGGACAAAGTCGGCCATTTCACCGACATGGGTAAGAATTACTTCAACGATTACGAAGCATCCAGGGCGCGCGGTCGCAGCGCAGCGCAATGCCACGAAGCAGCGCTCGACGTGGGACGCAAGGGCCTGATCTTTTCCGAGACCGGCGTGTTGGGGTACCTGTCGGCCGGGGCCTATTCCAACGGCGACATGATCTCCAACTACGTCGGCATGCTCTTCTACCGGAACCTGACCCAGCCGCTCGTGCTCAACGGGCATCGGCGTCCGCCGTTGCTGGTGCGCGACGGGGCGTTCTGGAAGCCGGCGCCGCACGTTCGGCCGGATTCCGACTTCATGCGCTGGTTCCTCAGCGACCACTGGGACGAAGCGCTCAATCCCAGCCATTACGAATCGGGCATGCGCAAGGCGGTGCGCAAGGCGATTCACGAACGGTCGACGGGCATTCTCGATCGGTATCGCGATGCCAACGGTGTGCGGCGGTCGCGGAGGTGGTTCCTTGAGAAAACGCGATCGCTGACCCGGTACTACGGTATCGATTACGCCCACCGCGGCACCCTGGAAGACCGCATCACCATTCATGCCACGTGTTACGCCAATCTGCCGAACGATGCGGCGCAGGACCGGCGCGATCATCTGGGTTTCAACCGGCTGCACCAGGCGGCGATGAACGGGCAGATCGGTGTGGTGCGGCAGTTGATTGCTTCGCGGTGGGATGTGAATGCGGCGGTGCGTTCCGACGAACCGTTCAGCAGCGACTGGGGCAACACGCCGCTGCACTTTGCGGTGCGGGATGGGCACGTGGAGGTGATGGCGGCCCTGCTCGACGCGGGGGCGCAGATGGACCGGGCCAACAACGCGGGCGCGACACCGTTGCATTATGCAACGCAAAACGAAGCGGCCGTGGCGCTGCTGCTGCAACGCGGCGCCAACGCCAACACGGCCGACCGACGCGGGCGCACCCCGTTGCACTGGGCGGCTGCTTACAAGACCGAAGCGGTGATCTCGCGGTTGCTTTCCAGCGGTGCGTCAACAACTGCGAAGGACCACGCCGGGCGAACGCCGATGCACGATGCGGCACAACACGGGACGGCGGGGGCGATTCCCCTGCTGACGGGAGACGGTGTGCATGCGGCGGATCGAATGGGGCGCACGCCGTTGCACCTGGCAGTCGGTCACAAGCGGACGGCGGTGGTGGGGGAACTGCTC
>JANQHK010000061.1 GCA_028282685.1 Phycisphaeraceae bacterium | reverse complement strand
GACTTGTGATTTGATTCGGATTTCTGGTTTCGGGTTTCGGATTTAGATATCCACCCCGTATTTCCGCAGCGCGGTGATGATTTGTGCCGGGGGGTCGTTGTCGGGATCGATCGCATGTCCGCACCAACCGCGCTGGCGGGCGGCAGTGATGTGCCCGGGGGTGTCGTCGAAGTAGGCGATTGCTTCGCCGGGCAGGTTCAACGTCTGCTCGACGTGCTCGAAGATCGCCGCCTCGGGCTTGACCAGCCCCAGCAGATGGCTGGCGAAGCGGTGGTCGAGCTTGTCCAGCACGTTACGGTATTGCGGATCGGCCATCATCTGCGCCCAGTGGTGCGCGTTGGTGTTGCTCAGGCAGCAGGTGGTGATGCCGTTTGCCCGCAGCGCATCGATCAGCTCGCCGATGCCCGGATACACCTCGAGAATCCAATGGTCCACCGCCTCCATCACCTGCTCGGCCGTCACATTCAGCAGCGGTCCCACGGCCCGGCAGACCGTGGGCATGTCGATCCGTCCGGTTTCGACATCGCGCACCACCCGGCGGGCCTGTTCCTGCTCACTCAGCAGACTTGCCCAATCCACATCCACGGGCACATCCACGTTGGCCAGCGCAGCGGGGAGATCGGGACAGATGCGCACCACCACGCCGCCCAGATCGAAGCAGACCAGTTGGATCGCCGAGCGGGCGGTCATGGCGCCGGTTCGTTGGAGGTGTCGGCCTGATCGGTTTCGTCGCGCGCCTCGGACGCCGGTTCATTCTCAGCGGACTGCGGCGCAATCGCCGGTCGGGTGGAAGCGATCACCGCGCCTTTCCCGGAAAACGTCGCCGAGGGCAGCGGCACGCCGACATCGTAGGTGATGTGGCGCAGCTCACCGGGCGGGAAGTACTGGATCGAACCGCCGACGTTGTAGCCCATGCCGATCGATGGGCCGGACCCGGCGATGGCCGCGGGCAGACGCAGCGTGATTTCGCCCTCGGCCGGCACCACCGCGTTGGGCGTGGTCTGGCCCTTGTACGTGCCCAGCCCGGCGATCTCCAGCGTGTAACGCGCCTCGGTCAGCGGCAGCGGCTCGTCGTTGGGATTGGTCAGCGCCACCACCACCTCGGCGCGCATCGCGTCCGGCCCGACCTCCACCGATTCCACCGCCACCACGCGCGTCGCCGGGTCCTTGATCGACTTCGGCAGCTTCGGCAGGCGGAACATCTGGCAACCGCCCGGCAACAGGAACGCGGCGGCCAGCAGCACGGATATCAGGCGTGGATTCATCGGGCGGGCTCCTTTGACAGCGGGCGAAACCGCCGACCATCGTAAACCTTGCCCCCGACCTTGACCAGCCCTGCAGGGTTTTCCAGCGATCCCGCGGCGCGTTACGCTAATTCCACCATGTCCTCAGACCTTCTTCCAATCGTGCTCGTCCAGTTCGCCGTGATCGTCACGGCGGGAGGGCTGTTTTGCGCGATCGGCCGACGGATGGGTATCGGGGCGTTCGCCGGGGCGATGATCGCCGGTCTGCTGCTGGGACCTTCCGTGTTGGGCCGCTTGGCGCCGGACCTCTACCGACTGGCTTTCAACGGCGGGCCGCGGGCGCTGCAGATCGAAAGGGAATTCGAGGAATACAAATCCAGGCAGACCGAGGAACGTCGCAAGCTCGCCGAGACCGGCGTCAGTGAAGCGGCGATCGTCGAGTTTGATCAGTCCACAAACAAATACCGGGACCATTTGAAGTTCAACCTCGAATTCCGGGAAGGCCAATACAGCCAGGCGCGGTTTGACCTGTTTTTTATCGCTGCGATTGCGTGGATGATCTTCGCCGGCTATGGCGTGCGGTTGGGGCGGCTGCGTCTGTATCTCATTGATGCATTGCCGCCGACCCTCCTTGCCGCGGCCCTGGTTGTCGTGTTCGGTATGGGCTTGCTCTGGCTGCTTGATATCGCATTTCCAAAGCAGCTCGAGCGCCACATGCTGGATTTCGATACACCCACCGTATTGGCCGTGATTATCGTCGCCGTCTGTTGCGCGCTTCCGCTGGGTAATCCGGCGATCGGGCGGTTGACTCAAAACCGGACGCCGATTGATGACCTGCCCGCGCTGGCTACGGCCACCGCCGCGCTGCTGACGCTGCTGGGATTCGGAGCGTTGGCCGTGGTCGGCTTCGCTCGGCACCGTGTCGATGTCGGCCTGCCGTCGGCCCAGGATTATGCCCTCGGCGCTGCGTGGGTAGTCGGACTGACTGCGGTTATGATCGCGGCCGTGGGGCCGGGCCTGCGCTGGGTGTTTGTCCGCTTTGGCATCGTGGATCGGAACGGCGTTTGGCGCGTGGCTGTGGGGTCGGTCCTGGTCGCGCTGCTGAGTATCGGTTTGGATTTCGCGGCTTTCTGGGCGACGTTGGCGGCGGCGATGGCGTTGAGCTGGACTGCCGATACAGCCGGCGAAGAAGATCAAGCCGTCACGCCAAGCGATGCGCTGCCGCTGCCGGGCATACTCATCGCGGTAATCGCCTTTCTGGACTTCGATGTCTGGCGACAAGTTGATCCGCTGATGGTGGTGGTGTTCCTGATTGTCCTGGGCGACGGCAAAGCGATCGGCACGATGCTGGCGTTGCGCTGGTTCGGCAACCGCTCCTGGAAAGACGCATTGCGGTTCGGTGTGGCGATGTCGGCGGGGGGACCGGTCCTGGTGATTGCGGTCCTCCTGATCGGGCGGGGCATGATCGGTCCGGTGGGCTGCGCTTCGCTGCTTTTCGCCGTGCTGATCCTCGCGGCGGTGAATCGGCCGTTGCTCGGGCTGGTTGGTCGATGGATGGGTGAGCCGGATGAAAACGCGGTCAAGCGCGTTGCCGAATAAATGTCCGCGTCGATCTGCGATCGACCGCTAAACACTTCCCTTCGTCCCTCCGTGCCTTCTTCCTCACGTTCCCGAAAAGCCCCGGCGCTGCTCGTCTTCCACGTGGCGGCGGAGTGAGTGCTGCGTCATGCGCGGCAGCATCAGCCCGATTGCCGAAGCGATGCCCATGAATCGGCCCGGCCAAACCTCGGGCCTGGGCTTGCGCATCGCGTCCACCATCTTCCGCGCCACGTGTTCGGGCGTCTGCATGAACATGTTCGGCGTGTTCTGGCGGATGGTGTCCTGGCCGTTCAGCTTGGCGCTGACTTCAAAGAACTCGGTGCGCGTGCCGATCGGATAGACGCACGTGATTTCAATCCCGAAGCGCTGCAACTCCACGCGCAGCGCCATCGCCAGCACGGCCTGAGCGGACTTCGTGGCCGAGTAGGCCGCGTACATCGGCAGGCCGATCCGCCCCACAATACTCGAGACGACCATCATCTGTCCCGATCCCTGTTTTTTCATGACGGGCATGGCATGCTGCACGCAGCGCACCGTGCCGAAGTAGTTGGTTTCAAAAATTTCACGGTGCATCTGCTCATCGAGTTCGGCCACGGACTCGCGAAACCCGTACCCCGCGTTGGCGCACATCACGTCCAGCCGACCGAATTGTTCCACGGTCTTCTCGACCAGCGCGGCCACGTCTTCATTTTTCGCCACGTCGGTCGGCACGACCAGGGCCTGGCGGTCGAGCCGGCGAATCTGCTCCGCGACGGCGTTGAGTTTGTCCTCTCGACGGGCCGCGAGCACGACATGCATGCCTCGTCGGGCGGCTTCGAGCGCGGTGGCCTTGCCGATTCCCGCCGAGGCGCCGGTCACCACCAGTACCCTGTTTTGGAGGTCGACTTTCATGCCCGCCATAGATAGCCGGGCGATGCGATGGTTTCAAGTTAATCGGCCGAAGCCCTGCTGTCTCAAAGATGCGTCGATCGGCGATCGACCGCAAAGCGTGCTTCTGACGGATTAGCGGTTCTCACCCGTATGCACGGACGACGCCGATGACGATACCCTGGATGACCAGGTCGTCGACCCAGATCGGTTCGTAGGCGTCGTTGGCCGGCTGGAGTCGGAATCGGCCGCGTTCGCGGTAGAACTTTTTGAGCGTGGCTTCGCCGGTGTCGAGCAAGGCGACGACGGTCTGTCCGCCGCGGGCGGTGTTGGCTTTTCGGCAGATGACGTAATCGCCATCGCGGATGTGTTCGTCGATCATGCTGTCGCCGCGCACCTTCAGGACGAACACGTCGCCGGTGCTGCGTCGGGAGGTGGGGTTGAACAGTTCATCGAGATCGAGCGATTCGGTGTCTTCGACGGCCTCGATGGGCGAGCCGGCGGCGATGGTGCCGATCAGGGGCAATCGCGTGGGGCGGTACTCATCCGGTAGCTGGCAGCGGTCGGTAATTTCCAAAGAGCGTGCTTTGTTGGACTGCCTGCGCAGCGCGCCTTTTTTGATGAGCGCCTCGACGTGTTCGAAGACGGTCACCTTGCTGACGTTCAGTTCGTCGGCCAGTTCCTGCATCGTCGGGGAATAGCCGCTTCTGATGCGAGAGTCTCGGATAAGCAACAGGATCTGGCGCTGCTTGGGCGTGAGGTTCATGGTGCTGCTCCGCGGTGTTGAACTCGGCCGGCTCCACCGGCGCCGAGGTGGTTTGGTTTTCCAGCGCCCCGGCCAGACGCAGGGCCGGCTCGTGACCGGCCGCCTGCTGTGCGGCCAGGTCGATCATCTGCCTCAGGTGACCGGCGGCGTCGTCCAGCGAAGCCCCCTGCTGCACCAGCCAGGCCTCCATCGCCTGCGAGGCCGCGGCCAGCGTACCCAGCTTCACCCACTTGCGGTTCCGCGGGGTGTTCTGCTCGGCGAGCCGTTCGCCTTCGTCGGCGGACTCGAACCGGTCGGCCTGTCGCGCTGCCGCCAACGGCTGCTCCGCCTGTTGCTTGGCCCGGCGGGGCAGCCGGTAATAACCGGCCTGTGAACCGGCGGACTCGCTGTCGGCGTGGTCCGGGTGGCCTTGCGTCTGTCCGACCTGCCTCAGCAGCCGCAAACCGTGCGGCTGAAGGGTGGTTCGGTAATCACTTCCGGGTCCAAGCATTACCAGTGGCAGGGACATAGGGCTCATCCTCTTGGGGTCGAAGTCGTCTGCTCTACATCATCTCGTGCGTTGCTATTCGCGTCGCGATGTTAGCTTCGACCATCCGCCGCCGGCGGCTTGAACTTTCTTTCGATATTTTGTTCGGCATATGTTACCCTATCAGGAACCTTCCGTCAATGTGGTTTTCAACATGCTGTCAACAATGAGCTTACGAATTTCCCGTCCCGGAGATACGCGCCCAATGTTCCCAATAACTGTTTGTCTTATCGGGCATTACGTTTGAGACGCCCCATATCTGGTGGCAGTCCGGCCCGTCTGCTCAACCACTGCGCCATGCTGAGCGATTGAGCTGCTTGGGCGGGCGGGTACACTGCGTTTGTCAACTTGCTCTTCGTCCCACTTGAAAGCGAATGGCCATGGGGGACATCGACACCACCCATCCGATCCGCGATGCGCTGCGCCGGCCGGCGGTCTGGCTGTTGGGCGCGTGGGTGATCGGCACGTTGCTGGGGCGCTGGGTCGAGGCGGAGTGGTGGGTCTGGCCTGCGGCGGCTGCGGTGACCGGGGTTTGCTCCCTGGGGATGTTGCATCGCTGCCGGCGCGCCGCGGCGGTGGCGCTGATGCTGATTGCCATGGCGTTGATCGCCGGCGGGTGGTGGCAGGTGCGCGACCGCCGTATGGCGGACAGTCACATCAGTGGCGCCGTCACCAACGAGCCGCGCCTGGTCGATTTGGAAGGTCGGGTGATCGGCGATCCGTACGTGCAGCGCGCCCCGAGTGACGCGATGGGGCGGTTCGGATATGCCGAGCCGAGCACGCGGTTTGTCCTGCAAGTGCGGCGTTGGCACGGATCGGAGAATTCGTGCGTGATGAGCGGGCGCGTGGCGGTGAAGGTTCCCGGGGCCGACTGGCGCGTGCGCAACGGCGATCGTGTGCGCGTGCAGGGCTGGCTGAACCCGCTGCACGGTCCGTCAAATCCCGGCGAGCGCGATCGGCGCTGGATGCTGACCAAGCAGGGCATCGCGGGACAGGTGTTCTGCAAGAACCGCGGCAACTGGCAACTGCTGGCGACAGCCGACCAACACGGCGCATGGTGGACGGATTGGCGGCAGCGCGTGTCGGACCTGGCGGCGCGTTCGTTGCGACGCGGATTGAACGAACAGGCCGAGCCGGCGCACGCGGCGCTGCTGGAAGCGTTGTTGCTGGGCCGGCGCGATCGCACCGCCGACGATCTTGATCGCGCTTTTCGTCGCACGGGCCAGGCGCATCTGCTTTCGATCAGCGGCTTGCACGTGGGCATCATCGCGCTGGGGGCATGGTCGGCGGTTCTGGTGATCGCCGGTAGGCCGAGCGGCGCGGCGGCGGCGGCGCTGGCGGCCGTGGCGCTGTACGTGATGGTGGTGCCGGTTCGCGTGCCGTTGATTCGCGCCGGCGTGATGACGGCGGTCTGTTTTGCGGCGCTGTGGCGCGGTCGAAAATACTCGGCCGTCAGTGCGCTGGCGCTGGTCGGTGTGGGTGTGTTGATCTGGCGTCCGTGGGATCTGTTTGAGCCGGGCTTTCAACTCAGTTTCTCGATCGTTGCCGGATTGTTGTTGTTTGTTGGTCCGGTGTCCGCCTGGATTGATCGTCGCCCGCGTCATCCACCGGTTCCGGTGCGCGGCGGTTGGCGGCGTGTGGTGGGCGATTACCTGTCCGTCAATCTCGTCGCCTTTGCCGTGGCGCTGCCGTTGGTGATCCATCACTTCGGGTTGGTCAGTCCCTACGCTCCGCTGGTGGCGCTGCTGATGCTGCCGCTGGTGATGGCGGCGTTGTGGACCGGCTTTGCGACGATCGCCTGCACGCTGATCTGGCCGCCTTTGGGCGAACTGATTGGATGGCTGCTGGGGCACATCGCCGGTTTGATGGCCGGGCTGATCAAAGGGGTTGCGCTGCTGCCGGGCGCGTGGTTCGATGTCCCTCTGCCCGGGGCGCTGTGGACGATATGCGCCATGGCATTCGTCGTGGCGCTGTTGGGGGGAGTTTTTTCCCGGCGTCGTCTGGCGATGGGCGCCGCGGCGCTGCTGCTGGCGGCCTGGCTGGTCTGGCCTGCGGTGGGCCAGCGCATCGACCTGCCCGGCGTCCCGCGCCCCGCCATGCAATTGCACATGCTCGATGTCGGCGACGGTTCCTGCTACGTACTGCGCAGCGAGGGCGAAACGTGGATGTTCGATTGCGGCTCGTCGTTTTACACCGCCGTCGGCCGACGCACCGTGGTTCCCGCGCTGCGCAAACTCGGCGTGATGGATATCGACACGCTGGTGATCTCGCACGCCGATGTGGATCATTTCAACGGCGTGATCGACGTGGCGCGCGAGTTGGACGTGGTGCGCATCGTTACCCATCGTCACGTGCTCGACGAAGCGGAGCAGAAGCCCTGGTCGGCGGCGGGGTATCTGATCGAAACGCTGCGCAAGCAGAACATCGCCATCGCATGCGTGGAGCGCGGCTGGACGGATGCGTTCGGCGCGGTGCACGTGCGCGTCCTTTGGCCGCCCGACGATCTGCAACTGGAATTGCACAACGACCAATCGTTGATATTGCGTTTCGAGGCGGCGGGGCGGCGGCTGATGTTGTGCGGCGATGTGCAGCAGGAGGCGATGAGCGCGATGCTGGCGCGCGGGATCGACCTCAAAGCCGACGTCTGCGATCTGCCCCATCACGGCAGTTTCTGTGAGGCGGCCCCGGTCTGGCTGGGGCGCATCGGGCCGCGTATCGTGCTGCAATCGACCGGGCAAAGGCGTTTGAAACACGACCGCTGGGCCGGGCATCTTACCGGCATTGAGCGTCTGGCCACGCCGCGCACCGGCATGGCGACGGTGACGTTCCACCGCGACGGGCGAATCGACGCATCCGCCCTGTTTCAAACGGAACCGGGTGAATGACGGCTCGCTTTTTTTCGTATTTTCATGCAGCGCCGCGGCCAATTAAGCGTATAATTGAAATGTTGTCCGCGCAAGTTCCGTCCCGTTTCGATTACGAGGTGCGGTCATGATCCGAACGCTTTTTCTTATCGTGATATTGACGGCGATTCCCGCGCTGGCGCAGGGTGCATCGGGTGGTCCGGCCGAACCCTCAGCCGAGGCGCAGGCCGAGTTGCAGGCCATGCGCCAGGCGATGCAGCAGATGCAGGACCGGCTGGACACGCTGATCGCCGAGACCCAGCGCCTGCGCAGTCAGGCCGAGGCGGCGCAGGAACCGGCGCCACCGGCCGAATCGCAAACCGCGGACGATTCGGATCCGATGCAGCGCATCGCGGCGCTGCTGGAAGACATGGCCGAGCGCCAGCGGAAGTTGGACGTGAAGCTGGGTGTGGTCGAAGCGCGCCAGCGCGACTTGCAGGGCCAGTTCACCACCCTGCGCGTGGCGCAGGAAGTGGACAACCGGCTCAACGATCCGTACGAATACCGTCGTAATGAAGCGCCCGCGCAGACGGCGCACTCCGTTCCGCAGACCACCGTACACACGACGGCTCAGCCCACCGTGGTTTCGGCGCCGGTCACGTACGCCACGACGTACACCACGGCGGTTCAGCCGACCGGCCACAACGTGGTGTACACCAACCGTTACGTCTATCCGCAGGTCTGGCACGGCAGAGCGCATGTGGTGCATCGCCGCCACTACTATCCCTACTGGCGAGGGCACTGCGGCTGGTACGGCGGCTACCACTACTGGCCGCGCTACCGCAGTGGATTCTACGGCGGCCTGAAGGTGCGCACCGGCAACGTCTGTTTCGGTCTCGGGTGGTAGGCATCCGATCGAACCGAAAAACTGAACTCGAAGGGGAGGCCAATATGCAACGCGCCCGATTCCATCGTTCACTGTGGCTGGGTTTGATTGCGGTACTGTGCATCGGTGGTGTATCACGGGCACAGCAGGCCGTCATCGGTGTACAACCCGAACAGAACGCGCTCAACCAGCAGCTCACCGAACTGCGCCAGGAACTGGCCACCACGCGGCTGAAGCTGGAGACGGCCCTGGCCGAACTGGAAAAACTCAAAGCGTTCCTCGCGGAAAAAGACCTGGACCAGCGCCTCGAAGAATGGCGCCAGGAACGGCGCCTGCTCCAGCAGGAGCGCACGCGCCTGCAACTGGAACGAGCGCGGATCGAACGGCTCAATCGCAAGCTCGGACAAAACGTCCAGCTCAACAACCAGCGCGAACGCGAAGCCCTCGAAAAAGAAAAACACGAACTGGCCAAGGCCGTCAAACCCAACTGGTCGATCCAGTACATGCTCGGCTACATCCGCACCGACACCGATGAAATCCGCTACTACAACGTCAGCGACGGACGTGTCTACACGCAGCGTCGGTTCGACACCATCGACCGCCGTAACGTGAAAGTCAAAGGCACCGTCCTCAACCGCTCCGAGGCGCCCTGGCGATATACCTTCGAGATTCGCCTGGGGGGAGAAGGGATCGATCCGTTCCGGGGCGGCTCAACGATCATGGGCAAGTGGCGCATTCAGACACCACTGCTGGGCCCGGGCGATTTGCACGAATTCGAAGTGACCATCCCGGTGCAGAACGCCACGGCGGTGGAGGTGGTGCAAGTCGGAAACCTCGTCGCCGACCAGCCGGCGCAGTTCCAGCAGGTGGGCAATCCCCCGGCGCAAGTCCCCGTGCACCGCAGCCACCAGGACGACGGGAGAGGTGAAAGTCCTGCGTCCTGAGTGCAGAACCATGCACGTCATTCCCGCGTAGGCGGGAATCCAGCAGACACGCTGCGTCTTACTCTATTCTGCAAGCGTTTCCCAATCCTCGTCTGGGTCTAGAGCATTCCTGATCCAATCGCAGGGTGTTCGTGCATTAAACGAGCCGCGACGGTGAGGGAGCGGTCGTCGGGCCGTTGATCCGCGTCCGACTTTCCGCTCTCCTGAAAGCGTGTCAGACCGCACACATTCCGATGTGTTTGGACGTTGGGCCGACCGCTTCCTTACGGACTTTATGCGCCGTTAGAGCATTCACAATCCAATCGTATCGCCCTGGGGCGCCACGTTTTGTCCCGCAGGCGGAGCCGAAGGGCAAAGCGTGCTTTGTCGAACACCGGAGAACCTCGCGAAACACACGTTGCGGTTTCGAGGACGAAACCGACAACGTGTGGCACCCGCTACGATTGGATTAAATATGCTCTGGGTTTTTGATAGGCGCTTCTTGTCTTGTGTAACGACACGCATTTCGAGACTTACCTCTGTTGGTGTCGAACTCTGCTCACAAAGTAAGTATGGATGCTCTTTTCGTCGCAATTCCGAGCCCACAATATGGTCAGACAAGACACGTGCATAAAGTCCTTACGGGCGCGGCTCGTCAATGCCCGCTGCGGTTGGATTGAGAATGCTCTAACAGTGGATTAAAAAGATTTCTGGTATTCCAGCCAAGCAGTATATCACGTAAATAGCCACATCAAGCACTTACTGGATTCCCGCCTGCGCGGGAATGACACGCATAGTTCTGAGCATTAAAACTCAAGCCCCAGGTCTCAGGACTCAAGCCCCACTAATCTCCCACGCGTTCGAGATTCTGCTCGCGGGCGTAGGTCCACAGCAGGGCGATCAGGTTGCAGTTGCCCATCGCCTTGACGCCCATCGCCCGGCGTCGCGCGCCGATCTCGAACAGCAGCGCCCACTGTTTCATCAGCGTGCGGTACGCCGCCCATAGCGAACCGGCCGGATCGTAGAAGTTTGTCGATTCGCTGGTGGTTCCGTTCAGTTCGACGATCTGGAAGTCCTCGCCGCGCTTCAGTTTTTCGGGATCGGTGTAGCGGACATCGAATCGGCCGATGTCGAAGCCGGGAAAGTCGGCGACGATTTCGTCGAGCCGTTGTGTCAGAGCTTCGGTGATCAGGTGCGCGCCGTCCTTGAAGAGCGTGCCCTGGGCGTGGTTGCCGGCGGTGGCCAGTCGGAACCGCTCGCCTTCGCGCAGCACGCGCCGTCGCTGCGCGTGGTGGCGTTGGAGAAAGAGACGGGCCTGCATGCGGTAGCGGGGATGTTTCCATATCCGTTGTTCGACGGTGTTGCGGCCGTCGCCGATCAACTCGGGAAATTCCTTGTCGGTGATGGAGAAAATTCGTCCGCGTGATTCGCCGGGCATGCGGTAATAGAAGATGCCGGCTTCGTACGGGCCGGGATGGTAGGTCTGCACCACCACCGCCTCACGATTGCGGTTCAGGGCGGGGCGGATGTCGCGCGGGTGGTCGAGGCGCTTCAGGCCCTTGCCGCGGTAGCCGACGTCCGGCTTGGCGATGACGGGCCAGTTCCAGCCGCGCTCGGTGATGGTGTAGAGCAGCAGATCGCAACGGTGATCCAGATCGCCCGGTTCGATGAGCGCGGTGGGTACGATCCAATCGTCCGGCAGGTGCTTGAGGATTTTCCATTTGGATTCTTTGACGATGCCGCCGCCCGGTTCGATCGCGGGATTGCAACAGGTCCAGACGGTGTAACCGCGATGGCGCAGCATCAGCCAGGCGTGGTAAGGCGTCATCGGGGCGTAGAAGATCCACCCGGGCCAGAACTCCCACCGCCAGATTTTTTCGATGCGCGCCGCCAACCGCGCGCGGCCGATCGGGCGCCAAAGCATGAACGCCAGCCGCAACACGAAAAAAATCACCAGCGCGCCCAGCGGTGCGATCCACCAGCCGCAGCCGAAGAAGCGCTCCAGCGGTCCGGCGATCAGTCCCCCACCCACCGCCACCACCGTGATGATCAGCGGCGTGTAAATCAAATCGCTGATCAGCGCCCAGATCACAAACTTGCGCGCCCGGCTGCCCAACAGCCCCGCCGTGGCGTACAACGGAAAGCGCGTGCCCGGCATGAAGCGACTGGCGAACACCGCGATGAAGCCGTACTTCTCGAACCATCCGGCCAGGGCTTCCAGCCGCCGCGTCGGCACGTACCGCGCCACGCGCTTCCATCTCAACAGCCGCGGGCCCGCCAAGCGTCCGAACAGCCAAAGCCCCACATCCCCTCCGAACAGGCCGATGAACGTGCCGACCAGCGCCACCGCCCAGGTCATGCGACCGTCGTGAACGTACAGGCCGACGGTGATGCACGTCAGGTCTTCGCTGACGCACGTGCCGGCGACGATGGCCAGCATCTGCCACCACCACGCTTCGCCGAGGTGCAGCTCCATCGAGCCGACAAGCAACACGGCGCAGGATAGACCGGCCCATCGAATCATCACCCCTCCCCCAATGTCCGGTGCACCGGCTCGGCATTCCGGTCGGGCGCATCGCCGCGGTAGGTCATCTCGATCTTGCATCGAGTATCATTCCCCCTCCCTTGATGGCAGGGATCAGGGAAGGGTGAATCTTCAGGCGAAGTGGCATTCCCCGGATCAACCCCCTCACCCAACCTCTCCCCCACTCGGGGGAGAGGGGTGCTGGGAACCACGCGCACCACCGTCCAGCTCACCGTACGCGCATCGGGACGATTCATGCAGACACTCAACTGGGGCCGATCCGCCCAGCGGTGGCGGTGAAACTGCTCCTGCACCGCCGGCCAAACGCTCGGCTCGGTATCATCGAACATGTCATCAAACAACGCGCGGCGTGGCGGCTCAACCAAGTGATCGCCCAGTCCGGAACTGGTCCACAGGCGCGGCCGATCGTTCGGCTGAGAATCGAATGCGATGCGCCGGCTGTCGCTGGTGCAGGTCATGGTTTGTTCGATGTCCGCCGCCACAAGCCGAAAGGGCATGTATTGATTGGGATCGAAACGCTCCAGTCGTCGCTGGGCATCGTCGGCCCGGTCGCATTCGCCGATCAGACTCATAATGACCAAGCCGCGGCTGAGTTGATCGTCACGCCGGGGCGTTGGGTTTTTCGGATTGACGTTCAACAAGGTCATCACCACGCCCGCCTCGTTGACGGCGATCCACGTCCCGCCGCCGGCCGGATCAACCGGCATCAGCACGCGCCGTTCGCCGATGCAATGTTCCTGCGGCGGCTCGGCCGGGGCGCGGCGGCGCTGCTCATCGCGGTTGCAGGCCAGAAGAAACTCCCCCCCCGCCGCGCCCTCGGGCGCATCCACGGGCACAATCGTCACGGTGCACATGCCCGATAGTGTCGTGCCTTGGCGGGGGTTTTTCCAGTGAAGCGCCGAATCAACCGTTCAGGTGACTGAGGGTTGCCGGGGCGTAGCCGAAGCGCTCGGGCGGTTCGCCGCCGAGTGTCTTGATCATCGCGCCGATGATGGCGTTGTGGTGGACGGTGTGGCTGAGGACAAACACCACCTCGCGCAACAACGTGGATTCGGCCTCGACTTCCGCTCCGTCGCCGCTGATGATTGCCACCGTGCGCAACCGGTGGTCGGGCGGGTATTCGGCCAGTTGATCGAGCCCGCCCAGCCCGTGGTCCAGCGCGTTCAGGGCGGTTTGACGATCGGTTTCGACCGGTGTGCCGCGCTGCCGGTGTTCGTAGTCGATGCGTCCTTCACCCGCTGCGTTAATCAGCGCCGCCAGGTGGTCCACGCAGTGGCGCACGTGACCGCCGATGCTCGAATCGTACACGCCGACCGGACGGTGCGTGTATTGGTCATCGCCGAGCGCGCCGATGACCCGGCGCACCTGTTCGATCACCGCGCGCAGTCCCTTCAATGCCTGTTGCAGGTGTCGGGTTGGTGCGTCGGCTTGGTCGGGGATGGGGGCCATGGGCGGTTCCTCGTCGGCGGTGCGTATCTTCCACACAGAACAGGTGTTTTAGCAAGCCGCCCCGATTCCCGCCGCGGCCGGCTGTTTTTCCTGTTCGTTTCTGACCAATAGGGTACAATAGACCGTCGTGTTTCGCTGTTCCCGCTCCGTCGGCGGCAGGAGAATCGTACCGTGGCCAAGGCCGGTCAACTTAAATCTCCCGGACCCTTCCACGTCGCTAACCGGGTACGCAATCCGCTGGGGCGGGGATTGATGGCATTTGCCCGCCCGGGCATTGAACGCATGCTCGCCCTGCCCGCGCTCAATCGCATTTACGATCAGGTCCGGCAGTTGCCCGATGACCGTTCGTTCACCGAAAAGGTGCTCGACTATCTCGACATCGATTACAGCCGATCCCTGGAACAATTGAAGGACGTGCCGCGCGAGGGACCGCTGGTCGTCGTGGCCAACCATCCCTTCGGCGGGATCGACGGGCTGGTCATGCTCGCCCTGATGTCCAAGATACGACCCGACGCCAAGCTGCTGGCCAACTTCTTCCTGAAACAGATTCCCGACCTGCGCGATAAGTTCTTCTTCGTCGATCCGTTCGGCGGTCCCGAATCGCACCGCCGCAACTTCACCTCGGTGAAGGCGGCGCTGCGGTTCGTGCGCGATGGCGGTTGCCTGGCCGCGTTCCCCTCCGGCGAGGTCAGCCAGGTCAATCTGCACCACCGCCGCGTGACCGATCCGGCCTGGTCCGACACGATCGGTCGCATCATCCAGCAGACCCGCGCGCCGGTCCTGCCGCTGTTTTTCGAGGGCCGCAACTCCGCGCTGTTCCAGGCGCTGGGGTTGATTCACCCGCGCCTGCGGACGGTCATGCTCCCGCGCGAGTTGCTCAAAAAACGCCGCTCCACAGTGCGCGTGCGCGCCGGAAACGTCATTCCCGTCAGCCGACTGAAAACCTTTGACGACCCCGGCGAGTTGATCACCTACCTGCGCGCCCGGACCTACATCCTCCGCGCGCGCATCGACGAACCGATCAGCCACGACGAGCGCCATCCGGCGCGCGTGATCAATCGGATGAAACCGATTGTCGATCCGGTTCCCGCCGAACAATTGGCTGCCCGGGTGGCGGCGCTTCCGCCCGAGCAGCGTCTGGCCGGGCACCGCGACGTCAATGTCTACTACGCCTCCGCCGAGCAGATGGGTCCGATGTTGCGCGAGGTCGGCCGTCTGCGTGAAGTCACCTTCCGCAACGCCGACGAAGGCACCGGCAAGGAAATCGACCTCGACCGCTTCGATGACTACTACTACCACTTGTTCGTCTGGCAGGAATCGAAGAAGGAAATCGTCGGGGCGTACCGGATGGGATTTGTCGATCGGATTCTCGTCGAGCACGGCGTCGACGGGCTTTACACCGCCACGCTCTTCCGGTTCCGCGAGAAACTGCTGCGGCAGATCGGACCGGCGCTGGAGATGGGGCGCTCGTTCGTCCGGCCGGAGTACCAGAAAGAGTTCGCGCCGCTGATGCTGCTGTGGCGCGGGATCGGGCATTTTGTCTGCAAGTTCCCGCAATACAAGTGCCTGTTCGGGCCGGTCTCGATCAACAATGAGTACAACTCCCTGTCCAAGCGGCTGCTGGTCTGGTTCCTCAAATACAACCGCTACCTGCCCAACCTCGGCAAGCTGCTCGAACCGCGCAATCCGCCGCGCCTCGGCCCCATCAAGGAATGGGACCAGCGCACCGCCGGCACGCTGGTGCGCAACGCCGAGGAAGTGGACGAACTGGTGCGCGAGATCGAGGCCGACCGCCGCTCCATGCCCGTCCTGCTTCGCCAGTATCTCAAGCTCAACGCCAAGCTGCTCGGCTTCAACGTCGATCCGGACTTCGGCGATGTGCTGGACGGCCTGATGCTGGTCGATCTGACCAAGGTCGACCGCACCATCCTCAACCGCTACATGGGCAAGGAAAACGCTGCGCAGTTCCTCGCCCTCCACCACGTCGAAAGCGAATGATGATCACCCCACGCCCTGCCGGTTGGCTCGCGCTGCTGTTGGTTTTCCTGTTGTATTTCCCCGGATGCAGCGATCAATCGGATCGCGGTGCGCCCCAAGCCGGCCCTGAGACGCAACGCAATGTCAGTCCGGAAGTTTCAACGCGATCCCAAGCCGGTTCTGAGACGCGCAGCGTCGAAGGTCCGGATCAAGCCACGGAAGCGCCGCCGCCCGATCCCCGCGCCGAACAGGCCTTGATCGCCGGTTGCATGGAAGGGCGGGGATCGGGCGGCGGCGCTTCCGTGGCTTGATCCGGACCTTCGACGCTGCGCGTCTCAGAACCGGCTTGGGATCGCGTTGAAACTTCCGGA
>JANQHK010000108.1 GCA_028282685.1 Phycisphaeraceae bacterium | reverse complement strand
TTCGGGGTCGAGGGGCGCAGCAACACCGACGCCTCGTCCCCGAAGGACCCGCCGATCTGCGGCAACAGATCGAACTGGGCCACATCGACCTGATCCTGCGCCAGCGCCTCTTCCATGGCGCGCAGGCGGCTGTCCAGATTGTGGCGGATCGCCCGCGCCATGGCCTCGTAGAGGCCGATCGGCGCCGTCACCGGCTCCTGCTCGGCGAACAGCTCGGCAAGGTCCGCTTGCGCGCCCTGCACATGCTCTTCCAGCGTCAGCCGCTCGGTCTGCACGGAACAGGCGCCCAGCGCCACCGGCAGCGCCGCCAGCCACGCCAGGCGCGCCCGCCGCGCCGGCGTCTCGGACCAGGTATCATCCCGCATCACATTGCGCCCCCTTGACCTCACGCGGCACCCCGCCCCGACGCGCTGCCACGTTTCGTGTGTTGGATCCGAAGTCCGCCGGCGCCCGCTCGACCGGCGTGTCGACGGTCGTCGTATCCCGTGACGACGCCAAGCAAGAGTTTAGCAATCGTATCCATGCCCGTCCGACCACCTAATCAACACCGCGCCGGCCATAAGAGTTCGGACGCACAACTAGACACGACACCGAGACATCATTCCCTCAGATGGAGATCCCCTCCAGATGGAGAAATCTCGCGGTACAGCCGGTCGGGCAAAGCCTCAAGAGCCGATCCGGCGCGCAGAACTTCGCTGCCCAGGCAAACAGACCGCAGCCGGGATAGGCCTGCCGGTCCCGACACGCTCAGGTAAATCACTACATCATCTGCCCTTCATGGGAAAGGGTTAGCATCTCGACCAATAAGGAGAGATCGCAGTGTGTTGCGATATCTAATACTGTGTCTAGGGAACTCAGCGCGCCAAGTGGCAGAACTGGCCAGAATAAGAGAATAATCTCGTATACGACCCCATTGGCGACGACATGCCGCAGCCCGGGAGATCTGCCGAACTCGGTCCGCCCAACTGCCGCCACAAACTGATCGGGCTCTGACCCGATTAACTGAAATATTTGAGAAGAATAGCAAGAAATAAGACTGTGACTCTTTTGGGGCATGTCTCCGACTCGGCGGCCCATCTCACGACGAGATATCTCATATACGAAAAGACTATTGTCGGCGGTCGCTACGGCAAGCCGGCTACCCACAGCTACACCACGCATCGGGACACAACCAACAACCCGCGCCAGGCACTATCGCAGCGGGTGAATCAGCCTGACATCCAACCAGCTCAGCGGCTCGTCCCGGATCACGCACGGACGCTACCCAGGATCGGCACCGAGCATTGGGGCAAAATGTTTGGTACAAACGTTGGCGCAGCAGTTACGAGCAATCCGGTTTCTATATATATTTCAAATGTTTACTGGGATTCTCTCAAGCTGGCGACCCCTACGGGATTCGAACCCGTGTTGCCGCCGTGAAAGGGCGGTGTCCTAGGCCTCTAGACGAAGGGGTCGGCGGCCGGGCAACGCCCGGGCCGTCCTGACATAATCGACGGTCCGGGCGAAATCAACGCAGTCGGTTCGGCTAATCCTGGTTGAGGATCTTGTCCACCGGGTAGTTGCGCAGGCGGAAGACGTCCGGCATGCCCTTGCCGAGCAGCGGGCGCAGGTACAGCAGGAACTTCTCGGTGACGTTGGTGCCGGCCTCGTCGATGAACTCGTCGGGCATGTGGCGGGTCTTGCCGGCGATCTCCTCCAGCTCGGTCAGGTGGTACTCCACCGAATAGAAGCCGGTGCGCTGGATGATCACCGAGCCGCTGACGTCGCGCCAGCGGGCGTATTGCACGGCC
>JANQHK010000087.1 GCA_028282685.1 Phycisphaeraceae bacterium | reverse complement strand
CCGGCGGGGCAGGTGCGGTCATTGACCTGCGGGAGAGCGGAAAGTCGGACGCGGATCAACGGCCCGACGACCGCTCCCTCACCGTCGCGGCTCGTTTTTCACTTCTCACACACACTCTCACGCGAAATACTTGCCCCAGAGCACTTTCAGTCGGCGAACTTCCTTCGCACTGATTGACTTGCGGTTCGACCAGATCGCCAGCTTCAGCGCCTCGCGTGCGGGACTGGGCGTTTGGCGGAGCATCGTCACGTCGCCGAGCGCCTGCTTGATCAATTTGATACTGATTTCCGTGGCGTGGTTCAGGTTCTCCATGATTTCCGCCAATAGTTTTTGGGAATCCGTGCCCGGCTCGTGCGGTTTCCAGCAGTCGTAATCGGTGGGCAGGGCGAGCAGGGCGTAGGCCATTTCGGCCTCGCGCGCCAGTTTGGCCTCGGGGCAGGCGGTCATGCCGATCAGGTCGCCGCCCCAGGCGCGGTGCATGTGGGACTCGGCGCGGGTGCTGAAGGCCGGACCTTCCATGCAGACGTAGGCGCCGCCATCGTGCACGTTGACGCCGTCGATCTGTTTCGCCGCCTCCCCCAGCCACTGGCGCATCACCGGGCAGAACGGCTCGGCGAACTCCACGTGCACCGCCGCGTGCTCGTAGAACGTGCTGTCGCGTTGCGTGGTTTTGTCGATCAGTTGGTCGGGGATCACCAATTCGCCGGGATGGATGTCCTGGCGCAGGGAGCCGGTGGCGCCGCTGGCGATGATGTGCGTCACGCCCAGCGATTTGAGCGCGTAAATGTTTGCCCGGTAGGGCACGCGTGAGGGATTGAGCAGATGTCCCGGGCCGTGCCGCATCAGGATTTCGACCTCCACATCGCCTTGGCGCGTGGAGAGGATCGGTGAAGAGGGCTGGCCGAAGGGCGTGTCGACTTCGATCGCCACCCCTTTCTCCTCTCTCAGCGCCTCGCCGAGCCCCGACCCGCCGATCAGTCCGATTTTGATGTCCGGCATATGACGCGTTCCTTTTTTCACCACGGAGTTCACAGAGGACTCAGAGAAGACAGGGAGAGGATAACTGAAAAATTTGTATTTGGCTCAGCGGCCCTCCGAAGTTTCCCGTGTTGCATCCATCAACGCCATGATCTGCAGGACGCTCAACTGCTCGGGGCGGAGGGTTGGATCGATGTCCGCGGGAAAAGCAAAATGGCGCCCGAGGATCGTACCCAACTGTTTGCGACGTTTGCTGAACAGCGTCTGACAGAACCGGGCCAGGCGCTGGGGATCGTCGGTCAGCGGCCGGGGCCTGCGAACCAGGCGAATCACCGCCGAATCGACTTTCGGTTTCGGCCAGAAGCAGCTCGGCGGCAGCGCGGCAATCCGCTCGGCCGTGCACATCGCCTGCACCATCACCGAGAGCGGGCCGTATTCCTTGCCACCCGTGGCGGTGATGCGGTCGGCCACCTCGCGCTGAATCATCACCACCGCCAGCTTCATCGTTGGCCAATCCGCGCACAGGTTGATCAGCAACGGGCTGGCGATCTGGTACGGCAGGTTGGCGATGAGCTTGAACGGATACGGGGTGCCGGGTTCGGGGCTCAGGGCTGAAACCATTTGCGGATTCAGACAATGCTTTCCGTCCAGGACGTCGCCGTGGATCAGGCACCAGCGGTCGTTGTCTTCGCCGAACTGATCACGGAGGATGTCGTACAGGCCGGGATCGATCTCGACGGCGGTGACGCGGGCCCCCGCTTCGAGCAGCGCGGCGGTGAGTGTGCCGGTGCCCGGGCCGACTTCGAGAACGCGATCGCCCGTTTGCACCGCGGCGGCGTCGAGAATTGCGGCGAGTTTGTTGTGGTCGTGCAGAAAGTTCTGGCCCCACGATCGTCGCGGGCGCAAGCCGTGCGCGGCCAACAGGGCCTTGATCTGGCTGAGCGTCTGGGCCATGCCCCGATGCTAACGCGAGGAGGCGGCGTTGTCAGTTTTGTCCCGGCGCGGGGCGAAAAGTTTGGCCAGGTGATCGTGCATCGCCGGATCGAACTCTTTCAGTTCGACGCGCACGAAGGGATAGAAATCGTTGGTGCCGAAATAGGCCTCGCAACTCTCGGCAAAATATTCCATCTGGTCTTTCATGGCGTAATGCCGACCGTAACGGCCCCACCAGTTCAGCACCTTCTCGTATTTTCCACTGGCCTTGGCCTTCTCATACAACCGCTTGATTTCCGGGTCGTCGAAGCCCATCACCTTGTTGTGGTAGGCGTGGCTCAACTCGTGCAGCATGATGCACGGCTGGCGGATCGATGCGTGGATCAGGCGTTTGACGTTGGGGATGTCGACGCTTTGTGCCTTGGCGACGTTGTATCCGTTTTCCTTCAGCCAGTCCTTGGAAGGGTGATATTGCGCTGCGCCCTTGCGGGGATGGTCGTACTGAACCCAGATTTTCGTGTCCTGCATGACCTCCAACACGTGCTCGGGAACAACGCGGCGCATGCGATGGAGCTGGTTGGCGATGATGCGCAGTCCTTGCTCGGCGAGGTCGGCGTGATCATCGAGCAGCGCCTTCTCGATCAGGACGGTCCAACCCTCGATCTCTTGCTCGACGAAATCCTCAACCTGCGTGTAGGGTTTGGCGGGGGGCGTCCGGGGTTTGTTCTTTGCCGCGAGGGACAACACACACGTCAGCAACAGGATGGCACAAAGCAATGGCGTCAACTTCATGGTGCGGCCTCGGTAAGGGTTGACGCAGTATAGGCCCTGCGATACGAGCCGACTGCAATTGCTGCGCGGGATCACGCCAGCGCAGGCACCGGGCCGGCCAGCGGCTCGAACTGCTCCATCACGGCCCGGTTGCCGGAGCGGATCAACTCCGCATTCATCCTCAGTTCGGGCATTTTTATCGTCATCCAGCGGTCCAGCGCCGCCCGTTTTTCTTCACGGGCGGTAGCGTGATCGGCCAGCAGCGCGCCGACGATCAGCGTAATGGCTGAATCGACGATGCGCCGGCCGTAGAGGTCCATGTAATCGCCGCCCTGTTCCTTGACGAAGGCGACCGCCTCGCCTAGCGTGGTGCGCCCGGCTTGGAGGGTGTCGATGGCCGGTTGCAGGTCGGCCGGCCAGTTGCGCTCCAGTAATTCGCCGAGCAGGGCGTCGGTTGTGCCGGAGCAGACCCCGCGCACCGCCGCGACGACTTGTAACTGCGTCGTGCCTTCGTAGATGGTGGTGATGCGGCTGTCGCGCAGGTGGCGTTCGCTGGCGTAGTCCTTCATGTAACCCGAACCGCCGAGTACGGCCACGGCGTCGTTGGCCACGCGCATCGACATCTCCGATGCGTAGTACTTGCTCATGGGCGTGAGCATGCCGTTGTAACGTTTGTATTTACGGGATTGCTGTTTCAACGCTTTCTTCTCGTCCGCGGCCGGTTCCCCGGTTTCCATCTTCTTCAAGGCGCCGAATTCGATATCCACGCACATCGCGGAATAGTACGTCAGCGTGCGGGCGGCCTGGAGATCGAGCGACATGTTGACCAGCAACTCGCGCACGGCGGGCAGGTTGTCGATGGCCATGCCGAACTGTTTGCGCGAATGGGCGTAATTGCGCGCCACGCGGTAGGCCGCTTCACCGATACCCAGCGACTGGGCGGCGATGCCGATCCGCGCGCCGTTCATCAGACTCATCACGTAAGTCACCAGGCCGCGCTGGCGCTCGCCGATCAGTTTGGCCGGAGCGTCATCGAAAAACAGTTCGCAGGTGGGACTGCCGTGGATGCCCAGTTTTTCCTCCAGCCGGCGAACCTGGACCTTCGGACCGCGCTCGACCAACAGAAGACTCAGGCCGCGTCCGTCGCTGCTGCCTTCCTCGGTGCGCGCCAGCACCAGCAGCACTTCGCCGCAGCCGTTGGTGATGAAACGCTTGACGCCGTGCACGAACCAGTTGCCCCGGTCATCCCGGTAGGCCCGGCATTTGACGGCCTGCAAGTCGCTGCCGGCGTCCGGTTCGGTCAGCACCATCGCGCCCGTCCATCGTCCATCGGCCATCGGCGGCAGGTATTCCTGCTTCAATTCCTCGCTGGCGAAGGCGTTGATCGTCTCGGCGATGCCCTGCAAGCCGTAAATGTTCATCAGCGAAGCGTCGGCCCGGCTGACGATGTCGTTGCTCATCGTGTACAGAAGTTGCGGGCAGTTCAGGCCGCCGTACTTGTACGGCAGGGTGAAGCCCATCAGGTCGGCCTGGGCAAGTCCTTCCAGCGCCTTGCGGATACCCGGGGCGTAGGTGACCGTGCCGTCTTCGTTGAGCGTATTGCCGACGCGGTCGGTTTCCTCGGCGGTGGGGGCGATCACGTTGCCGGCCAGTTCTCCCAGTGTCGTGAGAATACGCCGGTAATTGTCCACGGCGTCGTCGGGATCTTCCGGCGCGAAATCGTGGTCGATGTGGTTCTGGAAATCGCCTTCCATGATCTCGGCCAGCTTGCCCATCGGCATGCGATCGAAGAGAAACTGGATGTCCGGGTTGTCGGTGAAGAAGTTGGGCATATCGTTAGTCCGTTAATCAGTTGATCCGTTAATCCGTGTCGCAATTCTTGAGTCTGTTCTTCAGGTGGCGGATGTAGCCATTCAATACACGAATGACATCGCGAGCATCTTCTTTCAGGTCAGCCAGATGATCGGGATTGAAGTAGCTCAGGTCCTCGCAAGTATTCAAGTCATCGATAAGTTCGTTAATGCTTCCACGCGATCTATACAGGTAGCTGACATTGTGTTTGTAACTGCGGCTGCCATGGCCTTCTGCGAAGTTGTTTGTGATGGATAATGCTGCTCTGCGAATCTGTGGGACCAGTACAAATCGCTCCTTATCGGGCAGCTTCTCCGCCAAACTCATAAAACGGTTTCTTAAAGCTCGGGCTTTTCGGTAAACGTCCAATTGTTCAAATTCTTCCGGCATGATCCAAGTCCCCTGTTCGGATCAACGGATGAACGGATTAACGGTTAACGATCTCCTCCACCTTTGCTCCGCTGCGCACCGCCCGGGTAATCATGGGCAGGACCTGCTTGAGGTCGCCGACGATGCCGTAGTGGGCGAAGCTGAAGATCGGGGCGTCGGGATCGGTGTTGATGGCAAGAATTTTCGCCGATTCCTCCATGCCGGCGCGGTGTTGCACGGCTCCGCTGATTCCCGCGGCGATGTACAGCGCCGGGCGCACGGTGGTGCCCGTCTGGCCGATCTGGTGGTCCTTGCCGATGTAGCCGAGGTCGATGGCGGCGCGGGTGCAGCCCACCGTTCCGCCCAGTGCGTTGGCCAAGTCCCACAGCAGCTTGAAGTTGTCTTTGCTGCCGACGCCCGCCCCCCCGGCCACGATCACCCGCGCGCCTTTCAGGTCCACCGCTTTTTCGTGGCGTTGCGATTCGAGGATTTGCACCGGCGGTGCGAAGTCGTCCAGTCCCGCCTGGACGCGGATCAGTTCGGCCTGGTGCTGCTCGTCGGGTTCGGGCATGACCATCACGCCTTCGCGCACCGTGGCCATCTGGGGCCAGCGGTCGTAGTTGATGATGGTGGCGATGATGGACCCGCCGAACGCCGGACGGATTTGCAACAGCAGTTTTTCATGAACGGCGCCGTCTTTGGTTTCGTGGTCGCCGATCTGCAAATCGGTGCAATCGGCGGTGAGGCCGCATCGCAACGAGCTGGCGACGGTGGGGGCCAGGTCGCGCCCGATCGCCGTCGCCCCGTACAAGACGATTTGCGGCTGGTGTTGCTTGAGCAATGTACACAGCGCGCGGTGGTAGGTCTCGCTCTGGTAATGACCGAGCAGGGCGTGCTCGACGAGGTACACCTTGTCCGGGCCGTACGACGAAAGACGCGGAACCAGACCCTCCACGTTATCGCCCAGCAACACCGCACCCAGCGGCACGTCCAGTTTGTCAGCCAACTCCCGGCCCTTGCTCATCAGTTCGAGCGGCACATCCGAGAGCTTGCCGTATTCCTGCTCCGCGAAGACCCAGACTTCGCCGTTGCGATTCACTTCGATCATTTGCTTGCGCCTCGTTATCCAATGGTGTGATCGGCGATCAGCTCATGCACGAGCTCGGTCACCGATGCTTCGTTCGGCTCAAACTGTTTGTACTCGCCGCCGGCCAGGACGATCGATTGAATGCGGTGGACCTTCGTCGGGCTTCCGGCCAGTCCGCACCAGGTCAGATCGGCTTCGATGTCATCCAGGTTCCACTGCTCGATGGTCAGTCCGCGTTCAGCCAGGGCGCTGCAACGTTTGGCCGCCTCTTGGGTGCGGGCCGATTGGTCGGCGTCCGGCATTTGCTTTTTCACCTGCTGCTCGATCTCGCTGGCACAGCGTGCTTTCTTGTACTTCATCATGCGTTTGGCCGCGGCGGGGCGGGGGACGTTCGCCGAACCGACCACCGTGGTCACCACCGGCAAGGGGGCACGGACGGTTTCGTGGCCGTTGCCGACGTTGCGGCGGATCGTGATTGTGCCGTTTTCCAATGCTTCCAGCGCTTCGAGGTAAGTGATCAGCGTGACATTGAGTTTCTCGGCCAGTTGCGGACCGACTTGAGCGGTGTCGCCGTCGATGGCCTGCCGGCCGCAGAGCACGATGTCCGGATCGAGCTTGCGCACGGCGCAACTGAGAATGTAGCTGGTGGCGAGGGTGTCGGATCCGGCGGCCCGGCGGTCGGTGATTAGCACCACCCGATCGGCCCCGCGGAATATCGCCTCGCGCAGTACATCGCACGCCTTGGGCAGGCCCATTGTCACCGCCGTCACGCTCCCGCCGTGCTGATCGCGGATTTGCAGGGCGGTTTCCAGGGCGTTGAGATCTTCGGGATTGAACACGGCCGGAAGGGCAGCGCGGTTCACCGTGCCGTCTTCCTTCATGGCGTCTCCGGTGACGTTTTTCGTATCCGGGACCTGTTTCACACAGACCACGCAGTGATAAGGCAAGGCGGTCTCCTTGTGATCGAGAAAACGGGCCGCTCACCACGACCCGCATAAGCCGACGATGTTAAGAAGGGATCCACACCGCGTCAAGAGATTGCGGACGGCCGTGTCCGTTAATGCTCCACGAGGTTCTCTTTTTTACCCATGACTTGCTTGCGATAGGCGGTGGGCGTGATATTCAGTTCGCGGCGGAACACCTTGGTCATGTATTCTGCGGCTCCGAAACCCGTCATTCGCGCGATTTCTTTGATCTGCCGCTCCGGGTCGCCGAGCAGGCGTTTGGCTTTTTCCAGGCGAAGGCGACGGATTTCATCGCTGACCGGTCGTCCTAAAGTCGCCTCGAACCGTCTCTGCAACGAACGTTTGGAGGCGGCAATTTCCCAGGCAATTCGATCGACGCTCAGTCGATCACGCAAATGCGAGGCGATGTAACTCAGCGCTTCGGCGACGATCTCGTCCTTCACGGCGAAGTAATCCGTCGATTCCCGTGCGATCACTCCTTTGGGTGGGACCAGAATCGGTTCCTCCGGGGCAGGTTCGCCGTCCATCAACCGATCCAGCAGCGCCGCCGCCTCGTAGCCGACCCGCTCGTAGTTCATGTCGATGCTGCTGATTTGCGGGGCGGGATGCTCCACCATCAGCTTAACGTCGATATGACATAAGATGGCCACGTCCTGGGGCACACGCCAGTGACGGTTGCGGCACAAATTGACAAGAAAACGTGCAAACAAAGGCGCACAGACAAACAAGGCCGACGGTAGCGTCAAGCGATCCAGTCGGTTGTTCAGACATTTGACCAGAACCGCCCAATACGCCGGATCGCCATAAGAGCCACGGGGGCATTCATCGACCAGGCAGTTGCAGCCGTTTTCTTGCACGCGCTGCACGAAGAATTTGCCAATCAGATTGAATCCTTTTTCTCCGGAGCCGCCAATGATGCGGAATTCTCGAAAGCCGCGATCCAGCAAATGATCCGCGGCAAGTTGGCCCGCCTGGATGTGGTCGCTGTACACGCCGGGCAGGTCGGGACGGGCCGTCTGGAACCACGTATTGACCACAGGCACGGCAAAACGTTTGAGCTTGCCAATCAAGCTCGACGTGACGCGAGCGATCACCCCATCGTATTTCCGGAACGGCTCAATGCCGCTCAGTTGCTTGTGTAAGGGATGTTCGTCGATGACGCATTCCCACTGCGGATGCTCCAAGGCGTATCGCTGCGTCCCGGCGAAGACATCGTGGTGATGCGGGACCGCAGTCTCCAGATCCAGCGCGATGGCAATGCGGCGCTTCCGTTCCATAAGAAATGCCTCAATCATGGGCGCCAAAAAAAGACAGCATCATTGGAGCCCTTTTTCACTATTTTCCATTATACAGTATATCTACTCATAAAATGCCGTAAAGGCGTGTCGGATAGAGTCTTCTGGTGAGAGGAAAGATCCTGCCGGTCCCCGAACCAGGCCGATTTTATAAGTATGGCCAGAGAATTGCTTTCTGAAACAAAACAGAATCGAATCAGCCAATTCTTTTGCCTTCACCTGGGAGCAATGCATTCTTTCGCTGTTCCTGTCATAATGGTCTTCCCCGGGTCGTCCTTGTCGGTAAACAAAAAACCTGGCGATAAATTCTCACCCTGATGACAATAACAAGGAGATTCATCATGTCGATCACCACCCGATTCCTTCTTGCGTTTGTGCCGGTCATGGCGGTGCTGCCGGTGTCGCCGGGCCAAGCCCAAGCCGATGGCAACGTGGTCAAGGTGTTCATCCTTGCCGGGCAGTCCAACATGGAAGGCAAATCGAAAAACCAGCTGTTTAATCACCAGGCGACTGACGCCAAGACAAAAAACTTTTTCGCTCACCTGCGCGACGGCGACAAGTGGGCGGTGCGCGACGACGTATTTATCAAGTTCCTCGGGCGCAAGGGGCCGCTGACTATCGGTTACGGTTCACGTGATTGTACCGGTTCGGAGCTGGAGTTCGGATATCTGATGGGTGAGCATTTCGAGGAGCCGGTCTTGCTGGTCAAGGCGGCGTGGGGTGGCCATTCGCTGTTCCGTCTCTTCCGTTCGCCGAGTAACCCACCGTCGCCACAGCTGCTCGAGCAAGAGCTGGAAAAGGCGAAGAGAAAAATCCAAAACACGAACTCGAAAATTGCCAAGCGAAACGCGAACCTGCCGGAGAACAAGAAGCGGCCGATGGCGCCGATGCCGACCATGGAGGAGATTAAAGGGACCTTCGGTAGTTCCTACCGCAACATGATGACCGAGGTGAAGGATGTTCAGGGCAATTACGAAGAGATGTTCCCGCAACTGAAGGGCAAGAAGCTCGAGATTGCCGGGTTTTACTGGTTCCAGGGCTTCAACGATCAGAAGGGATCGGCTCCGGGCGAGTATGCCTCCAACATGAAGCACTTCATCGAAGATGTGCGCAAGGACCTCGGCGTGCCGAAACTGCCGTTTGTGATCGCGGCGATCGGGACCGGCGGATCGAAGCACCCCGATGACCATCCTGTCATGTTGGCGCAGATGTCCATGAATGAGGTTCCCCAGTTCAAGGGCAACGTCAAGGCGTTCCGTACCCATGTCCTGGTTGATAAGGCCGCGGAAGAATTGTATCCGCACTGGAAGCAGCGCTTTGACGAGTGGCAGAAAGTGGGTTCGGACCGCCCGTATCACTACCTTGGCAGCGCGATCTGGTACACGCGCATCGGCCGCGCGGCTGGTGAAGCGATGCTGGAATTGATGGCGAACCAATAAAACGGACGCTCGGCGTGCGATGCGGCGCCGGCTTTACACGCCGACGATGTTGTAGCCGGAATCGACGTGGATGATTTCGCCGGTGATGGCGCTGGCGCGATCGCTCAGCAGAAAGACGGCGGTATCGCCAACCTCTTCGCCTTCGATGTTGCGTTTGAGCGGCGCTTTTTTGGCGTGGTGTTCGAACATGACGCCGATGCCGCCGACGGCCATGGCTGCAAGGGTCCGCAGCGGTCCACCGGAGATGGAGTTGATGCGAATGTTTTTGGCTCCCATTTCCGCGGCGAGGTAGCGCGTGGTGTGTTCCAGGGCCGCCTTGGCGATGCCCATGACGTTGTAGCCGGGCACGACTTTCTCACCGCCGTAGTAGCTCATGGAGATCACCGATCCGCCCTCGGGCATCATCGGCGCGGCCCGCTGCACCATCGCCAGCAGCGAATAGGCGCTGATGTCCAGGGCCTGGTTCCACGCGGCGCGGCTGGTGGTGTAGAAGTTGCCGATCTGGAGAAACTGCCGATCGGCGAAAGCGATCGAGTGGACGAGGAAATCGATCGTGCCCACATCGTCCCTGAGCTTGGCGAACATCGCATCCAGATCGTCATCGTTGGACGCATCGCAGGCGTACAGCTTGGGATCGCTCAGGCCCAGCTCGTTCAGGGCGTTTCTCACACGCCGTTCCATTTTCTCACCGGGCAGGTGACTGAAGCGGCATTCGGCTCCCTCGGCCAGCAGTTGCTGCGCGATGTACCAGGCGTAGCTGCGGTCGTTGGCGACGCCGAACACGATGCCCCGTTTGCCGTCCATCAGGCCCATGGTGTGGTCTCCATGAATGTGCGTTGAGCAAAACGGTAGGGCGATATCAGCGATAAAGCAATTTTGGGGCGCCGCGGACAGCGAAGCGAGTGGAGTGAGCGCAGTCGCCCGTGCATTGTTGAACACTCGGGGCACCACTGGTCGGCCGAAGGCAGACCAGTGCATGATTATTACTCGATGACGCACGGACGGCTCCGCCACCCGCAAACTCGGGGCGGCGCTGTCCGTGGCGTTCAATCTATACGTACGCCTGAGGATGATCGTCCCGGACCATCTCCAGGTCGGCGGCGGCGGCGTTGGCTTTCACCTGCTCGGCGCTTTTGCAGCCGGGTATTACACACGTCACCGCTTCGTGTTGCAGGCACCACGCCAGCGCCCACTGCGCCATGGGCATGCCCGGCGGCACTTCCTCGGCCTTGATGCGCATTGCCTCGGTCAACTGCTCCCGCCGCTTGTCTTCCTTGTGCCAGACCGCGCGCACATCGCGGTCGGAAAACTTCGATTCCGTATCGTACTTGCCCGACAGATACCCGCTGGCCAGGGGCACCCGCGCCAGCACGCCGAGGTTCTGGTTCAGACAGGAAGGGAAGATCGCATCTTCGGGGCGGCGGTCGAGGCGATTGTAGATCACCTGCAACGTTTCGCCGCCGACGCGTGAAGTCGAATCCACCTGGTACTGACTGTTTTTGGCGCTGATGCTGACGCCGAGGTGTCGCACCTTGCCCGCGTCCACTTGCTGAAGCAGCATTTCCCACAGGCCGTCCGTGTCGAACAGTGCATCGGGCAGCGAGTGGAATTGGTACAGATCGACGTAATCGGTCCGCAGCGCTCGCAGCGAATCCTCCAACTGGATCCGCACGGCGTCGGGATCGGCCACGTCGTCACGTTTGAACGGCTCGTGGAACTTGTGGCCGAACTTGGTGGCGATGACCCATTGGTCCCGGTCGCGCAAGACGGCCTGGCCGATCAGCGACTCGGAAAGGTGGTCGCCGTAGCATTCAGCGGTGTCGATGAGGTTGATGCCGGTACCCCGGGCGGCGTTGAAAATCGCCTCGGCGTCCGTGTCGTCAAAGGTGCGGCCCCACTCGCCGCCAAACTGCCACGTCCCCACGCCGACGACCGAGACTTTCATGCCTGTTTTCCCGAGGGTGCGGTATTTCATATCAAAACCTCTGTTTCCGGTGTCTGGCTGCCCGGCCGATTGAATCGCAAAGGGCGCAAGCAGCGCCAAGGTCGCTAAGGGTTCATTCTAAAAGCAATTTTTGTGTTGTGCATGGGCGATGCCGTATTTGATTTTCAGCATTCCCTTTGCGTCCTTCGCGCTTTTCCGCGGTCTTGACGGTTGCATTGTCCGCTTGACCAAATCCACCGCTGCGGGTATCTCTGTTACATGGGACCCAAAATCATTACCGACGGGATCACCTTTGACGATGTCCTGCTCCTGCCGGACTACAGCGATCTGGTGCCATCCGATGCCGATGTTTCCACACGCCTGACCCGGCGGATCGCCCTGAACATTCCCATCCTCTCCTCGCCGATGGACACCGTCACCGAAGCGGCGCTGGCGATCGCCCTGGCGCAGGAGGGCGGGCTTGGCGTGATCCACAAAAACATGACCGTCGAGCAGCAGGTCCGCGAGGTGACCAAAGTCAAACGCTCGGCCAACGGCGTCATCATCGATCCGCAGGTCCTGCCGCCCGAAGCGCCGGTCACCGAGGCCCAGCGGTTGATGCGCGAGCACAACATCTCCGGTGTGCCGATTACCGAAGGCGGGGCACGCGACGGAAAGGTTGTCGGCATCCTGACCCGCCGCGATCTGATGTTCCTCGAAGACAGCGAACAACTCATCGAACAGGTGATGACCAGCGAGGACCTGATCACCGCCTCCCCCCAGACCACGCTCGACGAAGCCCTGCACATTCTCAATCGCAACAAGGTCGAAAAACTGATGCTGGTCGATGGCGACTACCGCCTGACCGGCCTGATCACGATGCGGGACATCGACAAGCTGCACCGGTTCCCGCGGGCCTGCCGGGATGATCGCGGCCGGCTCCGTGTCGGGGCGGCGGTGGGGGTTCACCAGGCCGATCGCATTGCCCTGCTGATCGGGGCCGAGGTGGACGTGATCGTCGTCGATACCGCCCACGGCCACAGCAAAAACGTCATCGAGACGGTCCGCAAGATCAAGTCCGAGCACGACATCGACGTGGTGGCAGGGAACGTGGCCACACAGGACGGAGCGGCGGCGCTGATCGATGCGGGGGCGGATGCGGTGAAGGTCGGCATCGGGCCCGGCTCGATCTGCACGACGCGCGTGGTCTCGGGCGTGGGTGTGCCGCAGATTACCGCGGTGATGAATGCGGTGGCGGCGGCGGAGCCGAAGGGCATTCCCGTCATTGCCGACGGCGGCATCCGGCACTCCGGCGACATCACCAAGGTGCTGGCGGCGGGGGCCTCGTGCGTGATGCTCGGTTCGTTGCTGGCCGGTCTCGATGAATCGCCGGGCGAATTAATCATCCACAAGGGCCGACGATACAAAGTCTACCGCGGCATGGGCAGCGAAGGGGCGATGATGAAGGGCTCGGCCGACCGCTACGGCCAGAACAAGGAAACCCGACCGGGCAAGTTCGTTCCGGAAGGCGTGGAAGGGCGGGTGGCCTACCGCGGGCCGCTCAGCGACTACGTGTTCCAACTCGTCGGCGGTGTCCGGGCGGGCATGGGTTACTGCGGTACGCCCACCATCGACGCACTGCGCAGCAAGGCGTGCTTCTGCCGCGTTTCCGCCGCTTCGCTTGCCGAGAGCCACCCCCACGACATCACCATCACCAAGGAAAGTCCGAACTACACCGTCGATTACGATGTGGATATGTGAAACCATTTGGCGCAGTGACGCCTTGATGATTTGGTGATGTGTCCCCCCCCCCATTCCCGCGCAAGGGAATCCGGGAACCTTGCGGTTGGGTTGTCGCAGGGTGGCATCGAGGCATTGGGATTCTGCTTCGCGGTTCAAAAAGACGGCCCATCGCGCGGTGGCATAGACGTTTGTGGGGGAAAATAAAAAAAACTCACACTTTTGGGTGAAATTACGAAACCATAGGCATATCATGCCCAGATCGGCATGTGTGTTGGGTTTTTTAGCGCACTGCAATGGTCTTTTCATGTCCGTGACCGGTCGTGGTCCGGCGTTAGCACCATGGATGAGACGTTCGACAGTCCGGAACTGGATCGCAAGGCCCTGCTGGCCTTGGTGGATGCCAGCCGCGCCATCAACAGCGAAGTCGGCCTGGCTGACGTGATCCGCAAGTGCACCGAGTGGGCGGCCCAGGTCATGCAGGCCGAGGGCGCCAGCGTCATCATGTACAACACCGACCGGCACGAGATGGAATTCCGCACCGCCGTCGGACCCCAGGCCGATCAACTCAAGGGCGTCAAGTTCGACGCCGATCTGGGCATCGCCGGCCAGGTGCTCAAGACCGGCCGGGCCATGCGCGTCGATGATGTCCGCAAGAACCGCCACTTCTTCTCCGGCATCGACAACAAAACCCACCAGACCACGCGATCCCTGATGGCCGCGCCGCTGATCGACAAGGATCAGGTCCTCGGTGTCCTGGAAGTGCTCAACCCGAAAAGCCATGAGAATTTCAACAATCGTGACCTGGAATTGCTGAAAGTTTTTGCGAACCTGGTCGCCATCGCTGCGGCCAACGCGAAGGCCTACGACCAGGTTGCCCGTCAGAACGCGGCGTTCCGCCAGGCGCTGCCGGATGAGCAGATGCTGGGGCAGTCACCGGCCATTCAGCGTGTGCTGGAATTGTGTCACAAGGTGGCGCTGGCCAACGCCACCGTGCTTCTGGAGGGAGAGACGGGCACGGGCAAGGAACTGGCCGCGCGGACGATTCATGCCAGTTCTTCCCGGAGGGACCAGCCCTTTATTGCAATCAATTGTGCGGCGCTTCCGGAAACGCTGCTGGAAAGTGAGTTGTTTGGTCACGAGAAAGGCGCTTTCACCGGCGCTTCGGGACGTAAGCTCGGACGGTTCGAGCTGGCCGACGGCGGGACGGTATTTCTCGATGAGATCGGCGAAGTCTCTCTGGCCACGCAGGTCAAGCTGCTGCGCGTGATCCAGGAGCGGCAGTTCGTTCGCGTCGGCGGGACCGAAGCGATTGCCTGCGATGTCCGCATCATTGCCGCGACCAACCGTAACCTGCGCGATGAAATTACCGCCGGTCGCTTCCGTGACGATCTGTATTACCGACTGAACGTTTTTCCGATCAGCATGCCGCCGCTGCGCCAGCGCGTGGAGGACATTCCGCTGCTGATCGATCATTTCCTGCACGAGATTGCTCCCACGCTCGATCTCGAACCGCCCGCGGTGATCGATGCGGCCATGAGTCTGTTCATCAGCTATCACTGGCCGGGCAACATCCGTGAACTGCGCAATATTGTCGAGCGTTGCATTCTCCTGTCGGCGGGGGGGCAGATCACGCCCAATGACCTGCCGCCCGAAATCACCCATCCCGCTTCCCAGACCCACCAGGTCGAGGGTGAGTCTTCCGGTTCGCGTCTTGCCGAGCATGAGCGTGTCCTGATTCTCAATGCCCTGCACGAGACCGACTGGAACCAATCCGCTGCCGCTCGTCTGCTGGGCATCACCCGCGATCACCTGCGATATCGGATGAAAAAATACGGGATGCGTCCGCCGGATAAATCGTAATCCGCCCCACCCGCACAGCCGGTGCTGTGCCATATTCCCCAGCTGAGAGTTCGTATTCCGCACTTTGGGTTCGATTTGCCCCTTTCATGGCGTTTTTTTGTGGATGATATTGTTCTGGCATGGGCTGTGCATGCGACGATGGTTGGAAATCTTGCTGTCAGATGATTCGGCGTGTGCCGTCGGCTCAACCCGCAACGTGAGCGGCTGGTGTGGGAGAGAGTCAGTTCAACGGGTTGGCCGGGTGATGTGAAGTCGGGGCGGAGAGTCTTCGATGATCTCGTGACACACGTCGGATCATTTTTGTTCGGTCAGCGCATGCTGATCGAACGTTTTTTTAATCGAAGCTGTTTCAACGCCCGGGGTGTCTCGGGGCCAAGCGCCGGTGTCTTCCGGCTCTTCAATGCACGAACAGGGGGGCTTGCTTCTTACTTGCTTAATCGGCATAGCCGTCGGGGTGGTTCTGGAACCACGCCCAGGCGGTTTCGATGATTCGATCGAGGTCGGTGATTTTTGCTTTCCAGCCGAGTTGCTCGGCGATGAGGGCGGGGTCGGCGTAGAGCGAGGGCGGGTCGCCGGGACGGCGCGGGCCGGTCTCCACGGGGATGTCGGTGTTGGTCACGCGCTTCGCCGCATCGATCACTTCCCGCACCGAGTAGCCGGCGCCGATGCCCAGGTTGTACTTTCGCCCCCAGCCCGGTTGCATCTGCTCCATCACCAGAATGTGGGCGTCGCTGAGATCTTCGACGTGGACGTAATCGCGGATGCAGGTTCCGTCCGGCGTGGGGTAGTCGTCGCCGAAGATCGTGATCTTTTCGCGCCGGCCCAGCGCGGTTTGAAGAATGACGGGGATGATGTGCGTTTCCGGGTCGTGGTCTTCGCCAATGGAGCCGTCCGCTGCGCACCCGGCGACGTTGAAATAACGCAGCGCCACGTAAGCGAAGTTCTCATCGGTCGCCAGTTCATCGGCCAGGATGCGCTCGCACATCAGCTTCGATCGGCCGTACGGATTGATCGGCTGTTGCGGCGTGGTTTCGGTGATCGGCATGTGAACCGGCTCGCCGTAGGTGGCGCAGGTGGAACTGAACACGAGCCGGCGCACTGCGGTTTCTTTCATCGCGCGCAGCAGTGAGGTCATCCCGGCGACGTTGTTGTGGTAATAGTCCAGCGGCCGCTCGACCGATTCGCCCACGTACGTCAATGCACAGAAATGCATCACGCAATCGATCTCGAATTGCTCCAGGGCCTTGGCGACGAGTTCGGTGTCGTTGATGTCGGCTTCGACCAGCGGCACCTCGTGCGGTACGGCGGCGCGGTGGCCGCGGTACAGGTTATCCAGCGCGATCGGTTCGTGTCCCGATGCGAGCAGTTGTTTGATGGCATGGGAACCGATGTAACCGGCTCCACCGGCTACGAGGACCTTCATGGTGCTACTCCGATTTCGGGGCGGGGGTATCGTCCCGGCCCAGTCTAGCGATCAGTGCCGTGGCCGCAAAGCCGCCAACGGTCAATCCCAGCGCGGCGGCTGCCTGGACGATCGTGGGCGTGAAAAACTCCGTTGGAAACTTCTCCGGCTTGAGGGTTTCCAGCAGTTCCGCGGTGACGATCTGTCCGCGGAAGGTGTCGCCGATCTGCGGGGCCGCGCCCTGCTGAAACGGCCAGAGCCCGACCACCGCGCCGAAGAGCAAACCGATCAGCACGCCGAGTGTCGGTTTTTCGAAGCGGTGCAACAGGATTTTCAGCAGGTTTGAAATCACGACGATGCCGAGGGCGACGCCGATGCCCACTGGCAAAACGGTTTGCATCACCGGTTCCCGCGCGGCAGCCCATGCGGCGGAAAAGCCCTCGTCCTTGAACACGGCCGCGGCCTGTTTGCATTGATCGATCGCCGCGAGGACGGACACGTAGACGCCCATCACCAGAAACAGGTACCCGCCGCTGACGCCCGGGAGGATCATCGCCCCGGCAGCCACCGCCCCGGCCAGAAGCATCATCGCGAAACCGGTGTTTTCCGATCCACCGGCGGCGATGTACGACTGCGCCACCGCCAGCAGCGCCATGCCTGCAAAGCCGAACACGGCCCCGATCCACAGCCCGCGCGTGGGGCGACCGACCATTTTCCAGATCACCGGCACTCCGCCCAGCGTCAGGCCGATGAAGATCGAATACATGATCCAGCGGTGGTTGACCACCAGGTTCTTCACCGGGCCGGCGAGCAGACCGATCGCCAGTAACACCGAGATCGCCACGATCCCCAGCACCAGCATCGATCGAAACCGGAACTTGAACGTGGAGAGGTCGGCGATGGCGTCGATGAATCGCTGGTATATGCCCGCGGCAACGAGCATCGTTCCGCCGCTGATGCCCGGCACGAGATTCGCCAGGCCCATCAGGACACCGCCGATCAACGAACGAATCACCAGCAGCGGGACGGCCGGTCCGGTCGGGGGGGTTGGGTTCTCGGCGGTTTGGTTCATAATGGTGGGGATTGTCCGGGATCGGCCGTGCTGCGGCAAGCTGTGAACCCCATGACCGATGCATCGCCCAACCTGATTCGACTCGCGCCGGGTATCGCGGCGCCCGCGGCGGTGTTGCGGTTTCGTTACGACCGATCTTCCGGGCCGGGCGGACAGAACGTGAACAAGCTGAACACCAAGGCCACGTTGACCGTAGAACTGGCCGAGCTGGCCGAATTTATTCCGCCGGGGGTGCTCAGCCGTTTGCAGCGTATCGCCGGGCATCACCTGGTCGACGACCGACTGATCATCAGCGACGAGTCGAGCCGCTCGCAGCGGACCAATCGCCAGGCCTGCATCGACCGGCTTGGGCAGTTGGTGTTGCGCGCGACGGTGCGTCCGAAGAAGCGCAAGCCCACACGTCCCAGCCGCGCGGCGGTGGAAAGGCGACTGAAACAGAAAAAACGACGCGGCGAGATCAAGCGCCGCCGCTCCACTGAGCCGGGGAACGACGCGTGAACTTCCGCTCCGTCAGAGAGTTGGGCCGCGGATTGTGCTCGCTGGTGGTGCAGGATGCGCCGATCGGCGATCGTGCCGCGGCGCAGGCCGGGTGGGCGAGCGATGCGCCGGGGCGATACTGCCGGCGATGCGGGGCGAGCGTTGGCCCCGGGGCCGCCACCGCCGCCGGTTGCGCGCATTGCCGCTCGGTGAAGTTGGTGTGGGACGGGTGTTACCGATTGGGGGCGTACAAGCCGCCGCTGGCCGGGTGGATCGTGCAGATGAAGTTTGCCCGGTTGTGGTCGTGGTGTTGTTGGTTCGGCGAGAAATTGGTCACGGTGTGTGATGGTGCGAAGGACGACTCAAGGCAGACGCTGGTCACGCCCATTCCGCTACACTGGCGCCGGCGCTTCGGGCGCGGCTACGACCAGGCCGTGTTGATCGCCGAAGCCCTGGCCGACGTATCGGGCTGGACCTACGCACCGCTGTTGCATCGCACGCGCTCCACGAAATCGCAATCGCTGATTCACAACCAGGCCGACCGATTGACCAACGTGCGCGGCGCATTCGGCATGGATGCGGTGGATTTGTCCGACTGCCGCGTGTTGCTGGTGGATGACGTCAAGACGTCCGGCTCGACCGCCGCCCAGTGCGCGCGATTGTTACGGCGCAACGGCGCCGCGCGCATCGACCTTGCCGTGATCGCTGTGGCCGATCCCAAACACGCCGATTTTCAGCGGGTGTGACAAGCGAACTACAAAAGGCTTTTCTTTAGAGCGTCCAACTAACCGGTCCATCCCGCCGTCGGATCGTTGGAGTTCGACACGGCGACGGGGTGGATCAGGTGGGTGAGGTGGGAGGATTGAAATGGATAAACATCCCGAGCGCGGCCGATGTGGCGCATAAAAAACCGGGCCATTCGGCCCGGTAGAAGGTGTTCTTTGGGAGGGTATGTTCGATCAGGCGAAGGGATTGTATTTGCCGGGCATCGGGTGGGGGTATTGACCGTCCTTGTCGGGCAGGACCGGGGGCTTGGACCGCCAGGTCATCCGATCGTGTTGGTCATACGGGAAGATCTGCTTGCCTTTTTCCACGGCTTCGTCCCACGTGATCTTCTTGCCGGAGTAAGTGGCCATGCGGCCGAGCACGGCGGTGAAGCTGCTGGTGGCGCCGTAGTGGCCTTCGTTGAAGGACTTGTTGTTCCAGATGGCCTGGAGCAGGGCGTAGTGTTCCTGGTCGTAGGGACTGCGGAACTTGAAATCCGCGCCGCCGCGGTCCTTCGCGTTGCCGCTGTCGGTCGGTTTGCCGTGTCCCTTGGTGCCGTGGATGTACTCGGAGACCGACCTGAACGTCCCCTTGTTCTGACGGCACTGGCTGTACATCTTCGAGCCGTCGGCGTAGGTGAACTCAACGAAGTGGTGATCGAAGATTTCGGTGATCTTGTAGGTTTTCTTGCGTACTTCGCCGCCGCCCATGCCGTTGGCTTCGACGGGGTGGGCGTTCTTGGCCCAATTGCAGACGTCGATGTTGTGGACGTGCTGTTCGCAGATGTTATCGCCGCAGATCCAGTTGAAGTGGTACCAGTTGTGAACCTGCTGCTCGAGGAGGGGCTTCCTGGAATCCATGCCGCGCCACCAGATGCCGGCGCCGTTCCAGTAGGCCCGCAGGCAGACCAGATCGCCGTACTTGCCATCGTGGATTTTCTTGATGCCGTTGACGTAGCCGGAAGCGTGGCGGCGTTGCAGACCCACGCCGACCTTCAGGCCGGCTTGGTCCGCCAGGGCATTCGTTTCCTGCAGCATGCGGTAACCCGGGGCGTCCACGCAGCAGGGTTTTTCCATGAACACGTGCTTGCCGGCTTCGATGGCGGCCTTGTAGTGCACGGGGCGGAAGCCCGGCGGCGTGGCCAGGATCACCATGTCCACGCCCGCGTTGATCGCCTTGCGATAAGCATCCAGGCCCCAGAAGGTTTTATCCGCGGAGACCTTGAGACGCGTCGCGGCCTTCTTGGCGTTGCTTTCAAAAGCATCGGCGACGGCGACGATCTTCGTGCGGCCCTCGCTCGCTTTGAGGTTGTTGTTGACGGCGCCGTTGCCGCGTCCGCCGCAACCGATCAGAGCGATCTTGATCTGGTCATTGCCCTGCGCCCAGGCGCGCGAGGCCAACGGGCTCAGCGTCGCGCCGGCCGCCAGAACGCCGGACGTGGTTCGGATGAAATTTCTTCGGGTGATGTTGGGTTGGTCGGTCATTCCATAAGCTCCTTGAGAAGGTGCGGTCCTGCGGTGGATTCTTGGCGGCGATTGGGCTATTTCACACCAATGCGGCCCATGAGCTACGACACAATGAACGAAAATACCGCTCTTGGCAAGTGCGCAGCGCCGCTCCTGTTAATGACGAACGACGAAGCCCAATGCGGTCATCGGCGGTAAGCGAAAATGGCAATCGACGCGGTCATTGCGGGGCTTGGCATGTCGAATCTTTATTTCTCCGATGCGGAGCGGGGCGGATCATGAGGAGCCACCGCTGTCACCGCCATCCTTGCGGCCGCTGTTGCTATCGTCTTCCCCGCCGCGTTTTCTGCGTCTGCGACGGCGTCGTCGGCGTTTGGGCTTGCCCGAATCACGTTGTCCCTGGGTGGGTTGTTTGGTTGCTTCGCTCGGTTTTGCCTGTTCGGAATTGGCTTCGTCTGATTTTCCCTGTTTGGGGGCCGTTTTCGATTTTTGCGCGTCACCCTCAGCGGCTGGGGCTGAACGCGACCGGGAAGGCCGTCTGGAACGGGCTTGACGTTGGGAGCGTGCTTTCTCCTCGGCGGCCTGGAGTTCGGCTTCGCGCTCGGCCTTGATTTGTTCTTCCCGCTCGGGTGTGAGCCGTTCGAGGTTTTCCACGGGATAGGCGGCGTTGTGCGTGTGCCAATCCAGGCGGACCAGAACCAGTTGCGTCAGCACCTGCGCCGACAGCACGCTGCCCGGTCCATCCTCGGTCAGGACGCGCGCGTTGCGCTCGGGCAGGTTGCGGCGGAGCTGGTCGTACGTCTTTTCCTCGTAGCGCAGGCAGCACATCAACCGCCCGCAGCGTCCGGAGATTTTCGTCGGATCGAGCGTGGCCTTCTGCACCTTGGCCGCACGCATGGAAACCGGCTTGAGCACCTTGAGAAATTGGCGGCAGCAACAATGTTGCCCGCATTTTTCGTAGTCGGCCGTGAGGCGCGCTTCGTCCCGCGCGCCCACCTGGCGCATCTCGATGCGCGTGCGGAACTCCCCGGCCAGTTGTCGCACCAGCTCGCGGAAGTCGACGCGCGATTCGGCCATGAAGTAGAAGATCACGCGATCGCCGCCGAGCAGCAGTTCCACGTCCACCAGCTTCATGGGCATGTCCAGTTCGCTGATGTACTGCTTGCAGGTCTGGATGTAGCGGAGCTTGCCGGCGTCGAGATGCTCCTGCTCGCGCAGGTCCTCCGGCGTCGCCAGGCGCAGGATCTTTCCCTCGGTGATGAACGGATACTGTTTGCCGCCGGACTGATCGATGTAAGACAGCATCTGCTTGCGGGTGACGCTGTGGCCGCATCCGCCGTTGTCGCAGGTGGTGGTCAGCACGCGGGCCAGCTCGATGCCGCGCGGACTGCGGATCACCAGCGTGGCGCCGCAGCCGGGAACCTCCGGCAGGTCATAGGGCAGCTCGGCGATCTGGCGAAGGTGGCCGTAACGCACCACCACCGATTCGGGCGGCGTCAGTTGCTCCAGGGCTTTCTGCTCGGCCTGTTCCTCCTCCAGAATGACCGGCAGCGGTTCGATCGGCATGTGAAGATTACCTCATCACGCGCAACCACCGCCGGGGGACGGTGGGGCGGCGTTGGCTTGTCGTCAGGCATTCTTTTTTACTCCGCGCATCGGGCCTGACGCCGAATACGCGGCTCCGTAGGCAAACCGCAGCGCTGTCGCCGCGTGATAAGGTCATTGATTGTGCACCGTCCATTGTACGGCAAGGTTATCCAGCAGCAAAGCGGCGGCGACGTTGGCCGTCAGTTGTTCCTCGGCTCGGCGCAGCAGGTCCACGCCGCGCAGCCAGGGCAGCAACGTCTTTTCCACCGCATCGGCATCGTCGGACGGCGCCGTCTTGGCGTGTGCGACCAGGCGCGCCCGGCAAAACTCACCCAGCAAAGCCAGCAGGTACCGCACGGCGGCCTTGTTCGCCGAGTCCTTCGAGACCCCGTCGTTGGCTTGCACCCACTGCTCGGCGAAGCGCTCGGCCAGTTCCCCGAGTTTCGCACCCATCCGCGCATCGGCGCGCCCCGCGCCCAGGGCATCCACCATCGGTTCCAGCACCTCCACCCATCGATACAGTTGGTAACGCATGGCCAGTTCGGCCAGCCCCGCGCTGCCGTGCGCAAAGCGAAGGACCGCCGCACGCTGCACCTCGCCCAGATTATTCAGTTCATTTTGATGCTGCTGCATCGATTCCAGGCGCGCCCGGTCATCCTTGCTCAGACGGGATTTGTTTTGCAGCGCGTCAATCTGCCCGGCCAGGTCCGCCTCGACACGCCGATGTAACGACGTGAACCGTTCCAGCATGACCGCCTCGCTCAACGCACCGAACGCCACACGCTGGCAGCGACTGCGGATCGTCGGCAGCAAACGATCGGCCTGGTCGGTCACCAGGATGATGTACGTATCGTCCGGCGGCTCCTCGATGAACTTGAGCATCGCGTTCTGGGTGGCATTGGCGCCGTGCGCCATCAGTTCCGCTTCGTCGATGAGGAACACCTTGTTGTGGCCCAGCAGCGGCTTGCGTGCGATGATCGGCTCGAAATACTTGCGGCTTTCGCCCGATCCGCACCACCCGCCGGTCATGTGCTCCCGAATCAGGTCGATGGGGATGTTCGTCAGTTTGCGGTTGCGCAGTGCGGTGATGCTGCTTTGGGCGGCCTGCTCCTTGCGGATGACGTGGAGATCGGGGTGTTCCTCGTCATCCCGCTCAAACTGGCCGCAGGAAGGGCACCGGCCGCAGGGTTGTACGTCGCCGTTGTCGGCGGTGCTTCGATCGTGGCACAACAGGCATTGCGCCACGTGCAGCGCCGTGGTGAACTTGCCCACGCCTTTGGGCCCGTGAAACAACCACGCGTGGTGCATTCGACCACCGGCCAGCGCCTGGTTCAGCACCCGCAGCGCCGCTTCCTGTCCGAGAGTGGGATTCATAACTGGATTTTCGGCAATCACCGCGCCGGGTCAACCGGCCGGTCAGGGCACGGCCGCTTGGGCTTCTTCGTCAGCGGGCAGAACCTTGAGCAGTTCGGCTGCGGTTTTCGCCTCGGGCAGATCGGGGTATTGGCCGATCAACTGCTCGTAGCACCGGCGGGCTTTGTCGTACTGTTTTGCCTGGGTCAGCACGCGCCCCTTGTGCAGGAGCTTCGCCGCTTCCTTTTTCTCGACTTGCAGTCGGCGGTGCTCGGCCATCATTTCCTTGTTCGATTCCAATATCTTGATTCTGTTTTTGCAGTGGTTCAGTTCATCCTCCTCCAGCCGGCCCACAACCTGCTTGTACAACGCGTAGGCCTCCAGGAGTTCGCCCTTTCGCTCCAGCAGCTCGGCACGGATGAGCATTTCCTGCGGAGTCTCCTGCTTGATGAGTAAGGCGTCAATGGTCTTTTTATCCAAGCCGGCCAACTTGCCCAACTGCCTCCAATGTTCACCGTAGGCCTTGTTCCTCTGTAACTGTCGAGCCAGTTCGGAATGTGGACCGTGCTTGCGGGCGGCATTCGATATCAGCACTTTCAATTGGTTTTTGACGGCCGGCTCTTTCGCCTGCTCCGGCTTCAGGTTCATCAGCAGCGCCAGGCCTTGCTTCGGTCGGTCGCTTTGCAACAGCTTCGTGACCGAAACCAGGCGATGGCGAATCGAACGGGTCAGGTCCTTCGGATCGACCTGCTCGTCCGGCACCTGCTCGATCAACACGCGCACGTCGTTGGCCAGCTTCAACGGACGTCCCTGGTGGGCGCTGTTGTAGTACGCCCAGGAGCTCAAGCTGTTCATCTCTTGCAACGTGACGAGGATGGTTCGATCTTTCGGGAGCGGACCGACGACCATGCCGTCCGTCTTGTCGGGTATCCAACCGAAGTTGCCGACGCATTTGATCTGGCCGTCCTTGTTGTCCAGGTACGCCTCTCCGGGATCATCGCCCAGCTCTATGTAGCCCGGTCCGGTGTTGAAACCGTGCCCTGAGGCCGGCGCCGCCGACCCATCGGGGCTTTCCGGGCTGTGTTCGCTGGATTGCATTTCCCGGGCTTCGACGATCACCTTGCACGAACCGCCGCTGCCATCTTTTTTCCTGTCAAGAATGATGGTCAGGTACTCGCCGTCCGGGGTTTCCAATACGAACATATGTACGCGATTGGACAGCAGTTTGAACTCGGTTCCGTGGTAAGCGGCATCCCGGTAGTTGTAGAAATCGTTGGCATACATGCCCATGGACAAAACGCAGTCATGGAAACCGACGGGATTGGAGTTGAAATCCTCGGCGCCCGGCTTCGACTCCTGGCAGACGCGGTAAAACGTTGCCCGGCCGGTTGTGGGAACGCAGAACACCAATGTCAAGGCGAGCGAAACGACCGAAGCGGCTGGAAGTTGCATGATCGCTCCTCTGGATGTGGGGTACCGGCAGTCTAACCCAATCGATCGTTCAATGCGACGAAAAGTTTTTCAAAAACCGTGTCGGCATCGGGGCTTGCGTCAATAACCAGGTAATGCTCCGGGTCGGTCTGGGCCTGCTCGAGAAAGCCCTTGCGGACCCGGGCCTGGAATTCCAGCCCCTTGATTTCCATGCGGTCGGAAAAGAGCGTGGGTTCGTCGATGTGCAGGTATTTGGCGTGGCTGCCGCCGTGTCCGGCCAGTCGCAGCGCGGCCAATTGCTCGTCGATGTCGAATACGACGACCAGGTCGGGCCAGCGCCCGCCCAGGGCCGAATCGCCCGCGGCGATGATCTGCTGCCGGTCAATGCCTCCCGCCGCGCCCTGGTAGGCCAGCGTTGAGGAGATGAATCGGTCGGCCAGGACGCATTGGCCGGCTTGCAGCGCGGGGCGGATTTTTTCTTTCATCAGTTGCGCCCGGCTGGCCATGTAGAGCAGCATCTCGCAGCGCACGTCCATTTCCTCGTGCGTGGGGTTGAGCAGCACCTGGCGGATCTGTTCGCCGATCACCGTTCCGCCCGGATCGCGCACCGTACAGACTGGCACGCCCTGCGCTTCCAGATGGTCGGCCAGGCGTTGCAACTGCGTGGTCTTGCCGCAGCCGTCCGGTCCGTCGAAAACGATGAACTGTCCTGCAAGTTGATGCTCCCAATGGTTACTCATAAATCACATTGTATCGTTTGGGCCGCGGCTGCGTGTGATGCGGCACGTCAGGCGTTGTTGGCCGCTTTTTCCCGCAGGGCGGTGCGCGCGCGGGTGATGTAAGGGATGCCGCTGATCACCGTGACGATCACCGTGGCGTAGACCAGGCCGTCGCGCACCCACGCCGCCCAGTTCCGTCGGCCGTCCGGCTCGAGAAACAGGATCAGCAGCAGCACCGCCGGCACCACCACCGATTGCAGGATCATCTTCAACTTGCCCCAGACGTTGGCTCCGAACTGGATGCCGCTGCTTTCCATTTCACTTCGGATGCCGGTCACCAGAAGTTCGCGCAGCAGCATCACCGCCACCATCCAGGGATAGACGCCGCTGGCCTGGCGGACCGACGGTTCCACGGTGTGCAGGGTGAAGTTCGGTCCGGCCAGAAAGATCAGGGCTCCGATGATCAGCAGCTTGTCGCAGACCGGGTCCATGATCCGTCCGAACTTGGATTCGGCCTTCCACCGCCGCGCCAGGTAGCCGTCCAGGGCATCGGTCACGGCGGCAATGACGAACAGGGCCAGGCCCAACAGAAGCCAATTGCGTTGTGCCGGGGTGATCGGCTGGGCATAATGAAACATGGCCAGTGCGGCGAAAAAGACCGCAGCGAGAGCCAGCCGCATGATCGTCAAGACGTTGGGAATATGCCGCCGCATGGGCCGTAGTGTATCCGGTGGCGTGAGGGCGGGACAAATGGCCGCAAAGCCACCGGAATCATCCAATTTATGCTATGGATTTGACAACGAGTTGCGGCGAAGCAATGATTCGCAGTCTTCAATCGAGTGAGCGATGACCATTATTGAGCCATCGCATGATGTTCCGGCATACCATTAAGAAAGGTAAATCCCATGCCCAACACCACTTCCAAGTCGCGCGTTGGTGTCTACGTCGATGTATCCAACCTCACCCTCAACGGCGGCTTCGGGATGCGGTACGATGTGCTGCGCGCCTTCGCCTGCCGTGGCGCCGCCGAGGCCCTGCGCCTCAACGCCTACGTCAGCTTCGATCCCGAACGTGCGGAACACGACTTGGAATACAAGTCCAGCCAGTACCGCTTCCACTCGGCCCTGCGCGATGTCGGCTTCAAGGTCATCACCAAGGAAACCAAGTGGTACACCAACGAAGCCGGGGAACGGATCGGCAAGGCCAACATCGACATGAACCTTGCCGTCGACGCCCTGCTGCAATCGGAAAAACTGGATCGCGTGGTGCTCGCCACCGGCGACGGGGATTTCGTCCAGGTGGTCAGCGCGCTGCAGAACCGCGGCTGCCGCGTCGAGGTCATCGGTTTCGATAACGTCTCCGGCGACCTGCGCCGCGAAGCCGACATCTTCGTCTCCGGCTACCTGATTCCCAACCTGCTCCCCGTGCGCATCGACGGCACTCCGCCCAGCAGCAAGAAGTGGGGGGAGATGGATTCCTACGTGCGCGGCGTTTGCTACTCCCACGATGAGGAAAAGGGCTTCGGGTGGGTGCGCTACCTCAAAACGCTCGACGGCGAACTCTGGAAAACCGACACGCGCGATTCCGAATCGCCCTACGACGCCATCTTCTGTCACGATTCGGAAATCCCCGATGCGATCATTCCCAAGCTGCCCTCGCGCAATCTGATCTTCCAGTTCCAGGTCGCCGAGGGCCAAGAGCAGGGCCAGGTCAAAGCCGTGGATATCGAAGTGATCAAGGCGCCGACGTGAGTGGGTTGACCGGTTAATGGCTTAACTGGTTAATTGGTAACTCCGTTGGTTATCTCCCAAGCCGGACCTGAGTAGTCCCGAGCTTGTCGAAGGACGACGAAAGTCCGGATGGGCTTCTAACGCGTTCATTTGTACGGCGTCACGGTCCGTTTCTGCGGGCCGTGTTTTTGCATCCGGCATTGCGTCCGGGATTTCTAGAAAAGTCCCAAAGCAGGATTATCCATTCAACCGCTTCATCGATCCGTTCCAAAATCCCTTTCTCCCAGGATCTTCTTGCGGTAGGCGCTGGGGCTAGTGCTCAGTTCGCGCTGAAACACATGGTTCATCTGGTGGTGTGTGCCGAAACCGGTTTGCCGCGCAATTTCCTGGATCTGCCGATCCGGTTCCCCGAGCATGCGCTTGGCCTTTTCCAGACGCAGGCGACGGATTTCCGCGCTGACCGGTCGCCCCAAGGCCGCCTCGAACCGCCTTTGCAAAGTCCGCGGCGATACCGCGATCTCCTCCGATATCTGTTCCACGGTCAGCGGACGACGCAACCGCGATGCAATGTAACGCAGCGCCTCGGCCACCACCTCGTCCTCCACGGCGAAGTAATCCGTCGATTCCCGTGCGATCACGCCTTTGGGCGGGATGAGGATCGGCTTGGTGGGCGGTGGCTCTCCGTCCATCAACCGATCCAGCAGCGCCGCCGCCTCGTAGCCGACCCGTTCGTAGTTCACATCGATGGCGCTGATTTGCGGAGCCGTGCATCCCACCACCTGCTGGATATCGATTTCACACATGATGGCCAGATCCTGGGGCACCTGCCAACCGCGATTGCGGCATAAGCTGATCGCAATGCGCGCCAGCAGGGGGACATTGATGAACAGGGCCATCGGCCGTGACAATTGATCCAGCCAATGGCTCAAGCGCTTCACCAGGAATGTCCAATACGCCGGATCAGCGTAAAAACCTGAGGGACATTCATGGACCAGGCAGTGGCCGCCCTCTTCTTGAATGCATTGCACGAAGGCCTCGCCGAGCGATTCAGAACCTTTTTCTTCCGGGACTAGCAGGTAGCTGAGGTTTCGGAATCCACGCTCCAGAAGATGCTCCGCGGCAAGCCGGCCCATCTGTGCAAAGTCACTGTACACGCCGGGCAGGCCCGGCCGGGCCTGCTGAAACCACGTGTTGACCAGGGGGACACCGAGACGTTTGAGCCGCCGGGTCAGTGTCGGTGTGGCGCGGGCGATCACCCCATCGTATTTCCGGTATGGCTCGATGCCGCTCAGCTCTTTTCGAAAGGGATGCTCGTCAATGACACATTCCCACTGCGCATGCTCAGCGGCATAGCGCTGTGTGCCGGCAAAGACATCGTGGTGATACGGGACCACTTCTTCCAGGTTCAACGCAATGGCGATGCGTCGCCTTGGTGCCATGTTCGAATCCTCCCAGAAATGCTGTCGCCTCAGATCACTATTTTGGCACCCATCATCACCTGCCATGACGTATAGTATGACTGCTAAAGCATTCTGACAAGATGGAATGCCCGACACGATATTGAGAGAGAAAAGAGCCCGCCCGGCCCTCCAGCCAGTCGGCAGCTCCGATAAGAAGTAACGGGTGGCTGAGAACTGACGGCCAGCCGCTACCACAAGAAGAAAGAGTGTCGGCTTGACCCGGTCGTTTGAAGTGTCGCCGACTTATTGACAAGTGAAGAAAGCGTCAGTCGCCGGCAAGAAAAATCATGCTGATGGCTGGAGTTTAAGAGAGCGCTGGAGGCCCCGTCCGCGCGAGGAGAGTTCACAACGACGCGAGCCAAGGCCGTGTTGAGCGAAAAGTGGTGTCACGAACGGTGCAAAGGAAATAGGTGGGGCCATAAAAACATAGGAAAAAACTTTGTATTTTATAAATAATAAAAAATAAAGATATGGGTTGAGAGAAAAGGAGGAATGCCACTGGAACACAAGAGTCAGCCGTGAGAAGTCAGAAGTTAAGTGAGAAAGCTATATGCTCGGGGTGTTCCCGGGCGAGACGAACTGGAGAAGGTCTCTTAGAGAGCCAAAGAGACGCAACGTCAACACGTCCTGAAGAAGAAGGAAACAACAGAAAGGAGATTCGAAATGAAAATCATCATGCTGACACTCGCCGCCCTCGGATTGAGCATCGGCACCGCCACGGCCGCAGTGATCCAGTCCGTGCCCGGTCCCTCCGTGGTCACCAACGGTGAGGTCGTCCTGATCGACACCTCCAACGACACCGGTGACTGGATTGACACGGTGAATGACGGCGGAACGGTGTACATCGGGTTTGATGTGACGATCAACAACAATAACTCAGAAACCGGAACCGGCGGGTTTTTTGGTGGCTTAAATCTCTTCGCTAACAGCGAAGAAAGAGCCCTGATCGGCAACGGCTGGGAATCTCTGGAATACACGGTCAGTGGCAAGAACGGCAATCCCACCGATGAAAGCGGCATCGCCTACGTCGTCGGATCAACCGTACGGCTGGTTGGCAAACTCACCATAATCGATGGTGGAGACCCCGACGTTCTGGATTTGTTCGTTAACCAAGCCACGGAAGGAACGCCGGACGCCAGCATCACCAGCACGACTCACGCGTTCGAGGGTTTCAACAATATCCGAAACCGTAACAACGGACAGGTGACGATAGCCAACCTGATCATTGCCGATGATTACGCCAGTGCCAGTGTGATTCCCGAACCCGCCTCGCTGGCGCTGCTGAGTCTCGGCGGTCTGATGATGATCCGCTGCCGCAGGGCGTAAAGATTTGGCAGAATGATTGTGATGCGTATGTGACGATCCGCGTTTCAATCAAACTTCTTTCAGTGGCCTGGCCCGGTAAAACGGGCTAGGTCTTTTTTTCGTTCCTTTCAGAAAACCACGGGCTTGCCCGGGGGAATCTATTGCAGATGTGATTGAGCGATCAGGATCCGGACCTTCGTTGTCGACTTCGCCTCCAACTCAGGTCCGGCTTGTTTACCAATCAACCAAACAACCAATTGGCCAATCAACCGGTTAGACCAGTTAGCCAACTCACCAGATGACTTGATGGGCTTCGAAGACCGGGCCGTCGGTGCAGGTCAGACGATACCGCCAGCCGGAGCTGTCGGGCAGTGTGTCGTGGGGGTGATCTTCTTCGCGGATTTTGACGATGCAGGACTGGCAGGTTCCCACGCCGCAGGCCATTGCCTGCTCCAGGCAGGCCTGGCAGTCGACTCCGTATTTTTGTGCCAGTGCGGCCACGGCGGCCATCATGCCGTGCGGTCCGCAGGTGAAGATGACGGCGCGGCGGCGGTCGGCTTCGTTCATGCGTTCCATGTAGCTGGTCAGGCCGTCGGTGATCAGTCCCCGCAATCCAAGTGAGCCGTCGTCGGTCGTTACCACGGCGGGATACGCGTGTACGGAAAATTCTTCAATGGATTGTGCGGGTTGGCCGGTGGTGTCTGGTGGTGTGTCGGTCCACGTGATCGGCAGCAGGTCGGCGGTGGTGGCTCCGACGAACGCACAGCCCTCCCACCCGGCTTGGCGCATCGCCTCGGCGAGGTAGAGCATCGGGGGCAGCCCCACGCCGCCGCCCACCATCAGCCCGATTGATTTGTCCTGCGGGAAAGTGAATCGGTTTCCCAGCGGCCCGATCAGGTCGGTTGCATCGCCGGCTTTCAGCGATTGCAGCCATTGCGTTCCCAGGCCGACCACGCGGTAGATGATCGTCAACTCCGTGCCCTGCGGCGTGTCCTGTCGCCCGGCCAGGGAAAACGGCCGGCGCAGAAAAGCCCTCGGCTCGGTCAGTTCCTGCTGCGCCAAACGCGGGGCTTGTCCGACGGGCCATTCGATCACGTCATCCCTGGATTCGTCCCCAACCTCCGGGCCACAGCCGAGTTGTATAAATTGCCCCGGCCAGGTGGCGGGAAAGTCGGCAGAGCAGGCGATCCGCAGAATCAGCCGATAATGTTCGTTGCACAGACGCGTGTTCCGGGTGACCGTAGCCGTGAAGCGCTGGCGTGGTTTGGAGGGGGCAGCCGCGTCCATAGCGACCACTATAACACAGCCGAGAGGGCCGGTCAGCTTGACAGCCCGACGAGGGTGTTTATCATGAAAGATTCGTAATTGAAATGACTTAGGCGGATGGCCGCTGATTCGTGACGGAAAAGAGTAGAACAGGTGAATGCGATGATGACCACGCATGGCCCACGATCCGGACGAACGCGATGAACGGTGAGTTTTTCCAAGCTCACGGCGGTTCCGACGTTCGTCGGCGATGCCCGCACGCGAAGCGGCGAAGGGAGGCGCCCATGGCCTGATGGCACGGCGCCATCACGGTCGGCCCGTCCCGATGGGGCGCGGCGTCAACGTGGGCCACGCGGCGTTTTTACTCGCCGTTGTGGCTCGACTTTTTTAACACCCCCATCGGGGTGACTGCCTGAAGCTTGCACAACCAAATAAGGCCCGGCTCCGCGCCGGCGACAACCGAATAGGAAACGCTCATGAACAACGAAATGTTACGCATCATCGATGCCATCGCACGCGACCGGAATGTCGAAAAGGAATCGCTGTTCCACGATATCGAACAGGCCATGGTGTCCGCCGCGCGAAAGCACTTTGGTGCTGAAGATACAGACGAGTTCACCAGCGAAGTCGATCGCCTGACCGGCGAGATCAAAATATTCCGCGGCCCCGAGCAGATTCCTCTCGAGACACTCGGGCGCATCCCCGCGCAAACCGCCAAGCAGGTGATGATCCAGAAGTTCCGCGAAGACGAGCGCGCCAGCATCTTCGAGGAATTCAGCCAGCGGATCGGCGAGGTGGTCACCGGCACCGCCCAGAGGTACGAAGGCGGCTCGCTGGTGGTGCAGATCGGTCGGGCCGAGGCCTTCATGCCGCGCTCCGAGCAGATTCCCGGCGAACAGCATTCCCCCGGCGAGCGCGTGCGCTGCCTGATTCTCGATGTGCGCGAGTCCGGAAGCCAGGTGAAGATCATCCTCTCCCGCGCCGCGCCGGAGTTCATCCGACGTCTGTTCGAGGTCGAGGTGCCCGAGGTCAACGAGCGGATCATCGAGGTCAAGGCCCTGGCGCGTGAGCCGGGACACCGCACCAAGGTTGCCGTCAGTTCGATCGATTCCAAGGTCGACGCCGTGGGCGCGTGCGTGGGCGTGCGCGGCAGCCGGATCAAGAACATCGTCGATGAACTGGGCGGTGAGAAGATCGACATCGTGCGGTGGAACGAATCCTCGCAGGTGCTGATCGCCAACGCGTTGCGGCCGGCCGAGGTGGTTGAAATCTCGCTCTGCTTCGAGCTCGGCCGCGCCACCGTGGTCGTCAACGAAGACCAGCTCTCCCTGGCCATCGGCAAGCGGGGGCAGAATGTGCGTCTGGCGGCTCGGCTGACCGGCTGGGATGTTGACATCCTCACGCCCGACGAGTTCTCCAAGGGTCTGGACATTCTCGAACAGACTTTGCGCAGCATCGAGGGCATGGTCGACGACATCCTCGATCGCATGGTCGCGCTGGGTTACATCAGCGTGTTCGATATCGAGGAAGTCGGCGCCGAGGCGCTGCTGGAACAGCTCAACGAAGCCGGCCTGACCGAGGAGTTGGCGAACAAGTGCATCGAAATCTGCTCGGCCAAGGGCAAGGAAGTGGCTGTACAGCAGCAGAAGGACAAGGAAGAAGCCGAGCAGCGCCGCGCCGAGGCCGCGGCCGCCGAAGCAGCGGAGTCCGAGGCGGCCAAGTCGGAGGTGCTTGATCTGTTGGGTATCGGCGGGGATGACGATGAATCCGCAACGCCGGCTGAAAGCGAAGCCGGCGGCGAAGACGGACAGGAGGAGGACATCGTCTCCCTGCTCTCGCGAGGACAAGAACCCGAGGCGGAAGCGGAAGCCGCCGCCCCGGTCGAAGACGAACGTGACAGTGAATCCCAGGCCGACGACTCGCAGGAGGAGTCGCCCCAGTAATCACCGCGGATACCGGATGGATGGTGAGTTCGGTCGTGGTCGTTCCAAGGAGCTGAGTATTGGCTAAGGCCAAACGAGTCTACGAAATTGCCAAGGCGTTGGGCGTCAACTCCAAGGATATCGTAGCCAAGTGCCAGGCGGAGTCTGTGCCGGGTATCGATAATCACATGTCCACCGTGAAGATCGGCCTGGAGATGACCATCAAGGAATGGTTCAGTGAGGCCGAGCCCAGCACGCATACCGCTGTCGAGACCGCTGAGAAGGTCGACGTCACCCAGGCGAAGGCGCGTGCCCGCAAACGGGCCAAGAAGAAGCCGGAACCCGAAGCGACTGCGGCAGCGGCTGAAGATGCCCCGGTGACCGAAGCGCCCGCCGAAACTGGAGTCGAAGCCGACACCGAAGCTAAAGCGCCACCCTCCGTCACGGAAACCCCTGCCCAGGCGCCTGCCGAGGAAGCTGAAGAAACGGCTGCGCCCAGGAAGGCGGGCAAGGCCACGCGGGCTCGCAAGGCCAAGCCCAAGCCCAAGCCGAAGGAAGAAGAGCCCGCCGAGGCGCCGCCGCAACTGGAGGTGGAACTCACGCCCGAGACGGTCGCCAAACCGAACGTCCCCCAGCGTCCCAAGGAAGTGAAGCCGGCCGGTCCGAAGCTGGAAGCGCCCAAGCAGGCGAAGTTGCAGGGACCGAAGGTGGTGCGCATCGAGAAGCCGGACGAGATCCGTGCTCCGCGTCCCCGTCGTCAGACCGAAGACGTCGCCGCACAGCAATCCGATCTGCTGCGTTCGCGTGGACCGGAGCGCGGCAAGGGCGCCGGCGGCAAGCCGGGCGAGGAAGATTACGGACGATCCCCGCGTCGCAAGCGCGGCGGCGGCAGTGGAGGCGGAGGCCGCGGTGAGAGCGCCGGACGGCGCGGCCGTTCCGCGACCGCCGAGCATACCCTCAAGGGCAAGTTCTCCGAGCAGGACCTGATCGAGCGTGAGGAGCGTCTCAGTCGATCCGGCGGATTCCTCCGCCGTCGCCAGCACGATCTGAAAACGCGCGTCGGTGGCGGCGGTACCGCGCAGACGCCCGCCCAGGTCGGCGGCAAGGTGGAAGTCGAAGAGCCGCTCACCATCAAAGACCTGTCCGCGGCCACCGGCATCAAGGGCGCCGATGTCGTCAAGTTTCTGTTCAACAAGGGCGTCATGGCCACGATCAACCAGATCATCGATACCGAGTTGGCCATGGAAGTTTGCCTGGAATACAACATCGAACTGCTCGTCAAGGAAGCCCGCAGCGCCGAAGACCTGGTCGCCGAGGAACTGGAAAGACGCGAGCCGATTGATGTGAAGCGTCGTCCGCCGGTGGTGGCGGTGCTCGGGCACGTGGACCACGGCAAGACCTCCCTCTTGGACCGCATTCGCCAGGCCGACGTGGCCGTGCATGAAGCCGGCGGCATCACCCAGCACATTGGCGCGTACCGCGCGACCATTCGCGGCACCGACGGCGCCGACAAGACCGTGGTCTTTCTCGATACGCCCGGCCACGAAGCCTTCACCAGCATGCGCGCCCGCGGGGCGAACCTGACCGACATCGTGGTGGTGGTCGTCGCGGCGGACGACGGCGTCATGCCGCAGACCGTCGAGTCGATCAACCACGCCAAGGCCGCCGGTGTGCCCGTCGTCATCGCGCTGAACAAGATCGACACCCCCCAGGCCACCGAGGACAACATCCGGCGGATTCTCGGTCAACTGGCCGAACTGGAACTGAACCCCGTGGAGTGGGGCGGCGATACCGAGGTGCTCAAGACCTCGGCCGTCACCGGCGAAGGCGTGACCGAACTGATGGAAATGCTCGACTACCAGGCCGAACTGCTGGACCTGAAAGCCGACTACGGCGGCGCGGCCTACGGGCAGGTGATCGAGGCCGAGCTCAGCGAGGGGCGCGGTGCGGTCGCGCGCATTCTGGTGCGCGGCGGTCAGCTCAAAGTCGGCGATTTCATCGTGATGGGCCGCGCCGAGGGGCGCGTGCGCGACATGATCGACGATCGCGGCCAGCGCCAGGAACAGGTGGGCCCGGCCACGCCCGTGGAGATCAGCGGCATCAGCGAAGTGCCCGATGCCGGTGACAAGTTCTACATCACCGACACCCTCAAGAAGGCCCAGGAAATCGCCGAACAGACGCGCGACAAGGAGCGCAAGCAGGAACTGGCCGCCACCAGCAAGGTTTCGCTGGATACCGTTTTTCAGCAGATGCAGGCCGGACAGGTCCACGAGTTGCGCGTGGTGATCAAGGCCGACGTGCAGGGTTCGGTCGAAGTATTGCGCAAGACGCTGGAAGAGGTCGGCAAAGACAACGCCGAAGTCCACGTGCGCGTCCTCCACTCGGCCGTGGGCGGCATCACCGAGGCCGACGTCACCCTCGCCGAGGCCTCCGATGCGGTCATCATCGGTTTTCAGGTGATCGCCTCGCAGCACGCCCGCAGCGAAGCGGAACAGCGTGGCGTGGATATCCGCCTTTACCGCGTGATCTACGACATCATCGACGACGTCAAGGCCGCCCTGGAAGGCATGCTTGCCCCGGAACTGCGCGAGAAGGTGGTCGGTCATGCCGAGGTTCGCGAGGTCTTCCGGGTCTCGAAAGTGGGCATGGTTGCCGGTTGTTACGTGACGGACGGCGAGGTCCGCCGCAACGCGCTGATCCGCGTGACGCGCGACGATATCGTCATCGAGCACGACCGGCTGCTGTCCTCCCTGAAACGCTTCAAGGACGATACCAAGGAAGTCCGTGCGGGCATGGAATGCGGCATGAGCATCGACGGGTACGACGATATCCGCGCTGGCGATATCCTCGAATGTTACGAAACCGCCGAGGTGAAGAAGACGTTGTAAGCCATGGTTGTGGGTGTGCTCCAGGTCGAGCTGTACCTGCCCGACGCCATGAGTCTGAAAGACAAGCGGCGTGTGGTCCGTTCGGTCAAGGATCGGCTGCACCGCGATTACCTGGTGGCGGTGGCCGAAGTGGATTGGCACGAGCAGCATCGCGTCGCTCAACTGGGCATTGCGGCCGTCAGCAACGCCGCCGACCACGCGCAGAGCATGCTGGACCGAATTGTCCGTCAGCTACGTGATGATCCGCGGTTTGTGCTCAATGCCCACCGGTTGGAAATATTAACGGCCCACTGAACAGGGCAGGGCGAAAATCCGCATCCGAAACTGTGGACTGGTAACTGGAAACGGTTGACTGTTTGGCGAGATGACGCACCGCATCGAACAACTCGAATCCACCCTGCGACGGGAGATCGGCATGCTGCTCAGCGAGGGATTGGCCGATCCGCGCATTCGCGGGTTGATCAGCGTCACCGCCGTCAAGCTCAGCCAGGACCATCGCCGGGCGCGCGTGGATATTTCGGTGATGCCAGCCGAGCACGGCAAAAACGCGTTGTACGGTTTGCGTCATGCCGCCAGCCATTTGAGGAACGAACTGGGCCGGCGTATCCGCACCCGTGCGATGCCGCAACTGGATTTTGAACTCGACGAATCGTTGAAAAAGCAGGCCCAGGTGCTGGGTGAAATCTCCCGGGCGGTCCGGGAGGATCAGACCCGCCACATGGACCGGTTGCCCGGGGACGATCCGGGCCAGCAGGAGGATCGTGCGCCGTGAAACACACCACCGGAGATCCCCGCCGGCTCAACGGCCTGTTACGCAGTATCAAGGGTGCGGCCGAACCCGCCGATCCGCCCGAAATGCCCGTGATCGAGCGGCTGGTCCGCGCGCTGCTCACCTGGGAAACCACCCGCCGCCAGGCCGACCAGGCCTACAACCGCCTCATGCGCCGCGTGGTGGATTTCAACGACATGCGCGTCACCGATCCGTTGGACCTGGCCGAAGCGATCGGCTCGCGCCTCAGCCGCTCCGAGGAACGCGCCCTGCGCATCAAGCATGTCCTGCACGACATCTACGCGCACGAGCATGCGGTCGATCTCGAGCGCTTGCGCGATCTGCCCAAACGCGAAGCCCGCAAACTGCTGGACGAAATGACCGGCATGGTGCCGTTCGTCTCGGCCTCGGTGGTCCTGCTGGCGCTGGGAGGCCACGCCATTCCGGTCGACGAGCAGTTGCTGGCGCGCCTCAAACGTGACGAGATTGTCGAGGAAGACGCCACGCTCGATCAGGTGGTTGCTTTTCTGGAATACCACATTCCCGCCTCGGACAATCTCAAGGCCTACGCACGCCTGCGCAAGTACGCCGAGCAGGGTTCCGCCCCGGCAAAGAAAACCACCAAGAAAAAGACCACGAAAAAGAAAACCACCAAGAAGACGACTCGAAAGAAAACCAGTCGACGTTAGAGCGGATGGACATTCCATACCGTGTGAATACGCTCTGATCGCCGCGCCGCGGCGCAGTGAAGGAACATGCCATGCTTCGAGAACAAGATGACCGACTGTTGCGCATCGGTATCCCTAAGGGGTCGCTTTCCGAGAGTACCTTCGATCTGTTCCGCCGCGCCGGGTATCACCTGCGCGTCTCCGATCGCAGCTACTTCCCCCAGATCGACGATCCGCAGTTGTCCTGCGTCATGTTTCGAGCGCAGGAGATGAGTCGCTACGTCGAGGACGGCGTGATCGACCTGGGCATCACCGGACACGACTGGGTGATCGAAAACGGCTCGCAGGTCCACGAGGTCTGCGAACTGCGCTACTCCAAGGCCACCAGCAAACCGGCGCGGTGGGTGCTGGCCGTCCCCGAGGAATCGTCGATTACCACACCGCAGGACTTGACCGGCGGCATCGTGGCGACCGAACTGGTCAACGTGACGCGCAAATACTTCGCTGACCTTGGCGTCGATGTGAAGGTCGAGTTCAGTTGGGGCGCGACGGAAGTCAAGGCCCGCCTGCTCGACGCCATCGTTGATATCACCGAGACCGGCTCATCGTTGCGTGCCAACAATTTACGCGTTGTGGATGAAATTCTCTCCTCCACCACCCGACTCATCGCCAACGAAAACGCATGGAACGATCCGGACAAGCGAGCTAAGATTCAGAGCATTGCGTTGCTGCTGCAGGGTGCGATCGAAGCGCGCGCTTGTGTGGGGCTGAAGATGAACGTCCCGCGGGAAAAAATGAAAGACATCCTCAATCTGCTTCCCGCCGAGAAAAGCCCCACCGTCAATTCGCTGGCCGACGAACAGTGGGTGGCCGTGGAAGTCATTGTCGATGAGAAAGTCGAGCGCGAACTGGTGCCGAAGCTGCACTATGCCGGCGCAACCGGCATCTTCAGTTATCCGCTCAACAAGGTGATTCATTGATGTCACGCGCCTGCCGTTGCCATTCCATCCGTCCCTTCATGCTTTGGCCGGGCGCGGCGGGAGCAATCGCGGCGCTGATTCTCACCGGCGTTGGCTGCCGGCAATCCGAAAAAACTTCGACCCCTCCGGCGGTTCAACCGGCGGACGTGCAATCCGTTGAACCGGATCCGGCCCAATCGTTCACCTCGAAGCGCACGTTGCCGCCGCTGCCGTTGCTGGGGCCGCGGTTGCGATCGGCCGAAGGCGAAGCCGCACAACGCCAGCAACTGGAACTGGCCGAAGCGTTGGGGGCCTTGCCGGCGCCGAAGTATCTGGCCGAAGCCGGGATCAACCAGCGCGATCCGGAGGTGGATGCGCCGCCCGGTGCGGTGAAGGATTACATCGATGCCCGCGCCCTGCTGCATGAGGGCAGAGTGATCGAAGCTCGCCAGATGTTGCGCCAGGTCATTCAGGCCGATCCCAAGGCCGCCCAGGCCCTGCGCCTGCTGGGGCAGATTTACCTGCGTTCGGCCGAGAACGAGCTGGCCTCGGTTTATTTCCGCCAGGCCCTGCGCGCCAACGCCGACGATGCGGAAAGTCTGTTTCAACTCGGTCGCATCGCCATGAGCGATCAGCAGATGGATGAGGCAACCGTCTGCCTGCACGGCGCGCTGGAGCGACTGAAGCCGCTGAGCGATCCGGGTCTGCGCTACCTGGTTCACTATTACCTGGGCAAGTGCCTGATGCAGCAGGGATACAGTCGCGCCGCGATCGAACAGTACGAATTGTTCATGCACGTGCCTCAGCGTTTCGATCGTAACACGCGCTACCTGCGCGCGGTGCTGCTGCTGGGACGGCACAAGCAGGCGATCGACCTGGAAATCGCCGACGCCCAACTCCGACTCGGCCGGTACGCCCAGGCCCGGCAACGCTACGAAGGCCTCGTGGACGATCCCGACATCAACCAGACGGCCCTGTTGGCGCGCCGCGTCTACCTGGCGCTGTTGCTGCGACAGGACCAACGCGTCGCCACGCTGCTCCGTGAGCACGCGGACTTCACCCGGCTCGATACGGTATTGCTGCGCTTGATCGACTACTGTGCGGAGCATGTGGACGATCGTCCCGCGCTGCTCGAACAGATCGAAATCGCCTACCGGCAACACGACCGCCCCGAGGCGCTGGCCGTGCTGCTGGGTCGGTGGATGCCCCAGACGAAAAGCAATCGATTCCTTGCCGAGCATCTGGATCATTGTCCCGGACACCTGAAAGTTTACCGGCGGCTGGTGGATCGACTCTGGTCCGCTGATCCCACGGCCGCGTTGTCCATGACCATCCGGCGTCTGAATCGGCATCCGGAAGTTTCCTGGGATTACCTGAACGTCCTGCTGGATCAGCGCGATCGCAGACTGGCTTTTCCCGCCCGGCTGCAAACCGTGCCCAAGGCGTTACTGGAATCCGCCGGCGGCAGGTACTGCCGTGCGCGTGCGGCGCAGTTGGTCAACGACATCTCCACCGCGCAACAGGCCTACAACGCTGCGCTCGATCGCGAGCCCGATTTCGTCGCGGCACGTTGGGGCTTGATCGAACTGGAAATCGCCTCGGGCCAATACACCCGGGCTCAGCAGATGATCCATGCGGCCGGCGACAACAACCAGCCGCGCCTGCGACTGCTTCAGGCCATCCTCTATACCCAAATGAAGCGTTGGGATGATGCCGTAGCGGCGCTCGAAGCGCTCAGCCGCGAGGATGCGACCAATCCCGATTACCACAACCGCCGCGGATTGATCGAGATGCGGCGGGGCAACGCCGGCGCCGCGGAATCGGCATTCCGGCAGGCCCTGACCGTCGATCCAACGGACGAAGCGGCTTACACCGGTCTGTTCGGGATTTACGAAAAAATGCAACCCGATGCGCGCAAGTTCCGGTTGCTACTGGCGCAGCTCCGCGCGCTGCTGCCCGATTCGCGCCTCACCCGGATGAAAATCGCTCACCTGCACGCGCTGCGGCGCGAGTTCGATCGGGCCGAGAAAATGCTCCACGACATACTCGTTGAGTTCCCCGGCAACGGACCGGCAATGAGCGAACTGGTGGATGTGATGCTGAAGCAGGAGCGGACCGACGAGGCCCTGGCCTTCCTGAAGAAACGACTCGATACCCAGCCCAACGATACCGTCGCATTGGACCTGCTGCGTGAGGCGTCGCGCCGCGCATTTGAAATGGACCTGTTTTACAAGCGGTACGAAACCTATCTCCTGCAACTGCCGACCAACTTCAATCGGCAGGTGCGGCTGGCCGGTCTTTATCAGCAATGGCATCAATCCGAAAAGGCCGTGCCGGTTCTGCGCGGCCTGCTTGAAGACCCCAATGCGGCCGACGGCGAGCGCCGGTTCCAAATCCTGGTCGAACTGATGCAAGCGGAGCAGGATTGCGGCGCATCGGAAGAAGCGCTCAAAACGCTCGACCAGGCCCTGACGGTTCGCGGCGATATGCTCTCGTTGCACATCTTCCGTGCTACGCTCCTGCACGCCCTGGGAAAATCCGAGCAAGCCGTCGACCATCTTAAGCAACTGCGCCGCCGCTTTCCGGATGACGCCCTGCGCCTGAAACAGTCTCTGGCGCTGCTTTACAGCGAAATGAATCGCGTGGAGCTGGCGTTGAGCGAGGCCGATGCGCTGATTGCCGACTATCCCGATCAGCAGGCCGAAATGTTGTACTTCAAGGCGCAAATTCTCCACCGTGCCGAACGTCCGGAACAGACCGAGCAGGTCCTGCTCAAAGGGCTGGAGGCCGACCCGGAGAACATCCACGCCAACAACGATCTGGGCTACACCTGGGCCGAGCGCGGAGAACAACTGGACCGCGCCGAGCAGATGATCCGCAAGGCCGTTCGCGCCGAGCCGTCCAATTCCGCTTATCTGGATTCACTGGGGTGGGTCTACTACAAGCGGGGCGAGTTCGACAAGGCCGTCGAATGGCTGACGCGCGCCGCGCGTCTGCCCGAGGGCGACGATCCGACGGTTCTGGATCATCTGGGTGATGCGCTGTGGCGCGCAGGTAAGAAAGACCGGGCCGAGCGTCTTTGGCGCATTGCCCTGCGCATGCTCACGCGCCGGGCCAAGTCGTACACGCTGCCGGTGTACCGGACGCTGAACGAGTCGTTGGTGGCCAAGCTCGCGGCGGTGGGGGATGATCGCGAGCCGCCGGTCGCGCCGATCGCCGTACCCCAGCCGGCGTTGCAACCGCAGGCCGCCGATCGGTAGCCGTCTTCCCCGCCTCCCCGACCATCCCTTACAATGCGCCCCTCATGCCCACCCACGGAGGCCGATATGGCTGGACACAGTAAATGGGCCAACATCAAGCATCGCAAGGCCCGACAGGACGCCAAGAAGGGCAAGGAATGGAGCCGATGCTCCAAGGCGATCATTCTCGCCGCCAAGCAGGGCGGGGGCGATCCCGATGTCAACCTCACCCTGCGCTACGCCATCGAAGAAGCCAAGAAATGCAACATGCCCAAGGACACCATCGAAAAGGCCGTCAAAAAGGGCACCGGTGAACTCGGCGGCGAAGCCATCGAACAGATCACCTACGAGGGCTACGCGCCCGGCGGTGTAGCCGTGCTCGTCGAAATCCTCACCGACAACAAGAACCGCACCGCCGGCGAAATCCGCCACACCTTCTCCAAGCACGGCGGTAACCTGGGAACGTCCGGCTCCGTCGCGTTCACCTTCAACAACCGCGGCCTGATCACCGTCGCCAAAGACGCCGCCGACGAAGACCAACTCATGGAACTGGTCCTCGAAGCCGGGGCCGAGGATTTTTCCGATGAGGGCGATTATTTCGAAATCCAGACCGACCCCACGCAGTTCATCGCCGTCCGCCAGGCGCTCGAAACGGCGAGCATCGAACCGCAACTCGCCGAGTTGACCATGATCCCCACCAACAGCGTCGCCTGCGACCAGACCCTGGCTGAGAAGGTGCTGCGCCTGGTCGATGCACTGGAAGAAAACGACGATGTGAACAAGGTCCACGCCAACTTCGACATTTCCGATGAGGTGATGGCCGCGTTGGAAGGATGAACATGATCCGCAGGCGGGTCCATTATTCCGGGCGGGTGCAGGGGGTCGGCTTCCGTTTCACCACGCGCAACGTCGCCCGCCGGTACGATGTGTTCGGATACGTGAAAAACCTGCCCGATGGCCGGGTCGAAGTCGATGTCCAGGGCGAAGACCAGCAGGTCAAGCACTTTCTCTACGAACTGGCGCAGACCATGCACGATTTCATCACCGACACGCAATTGGAAGAACTGCCGGCCACGGCCGCCTACCAGCAGTTTGATGTGCGCTACTAAGCGTTGCGTTGCACCATTGCATCCGATCGAACGATCCGCTACCCTCCCGCTTCGTGTAATTTGATGACCGGAGCAGATCATAAACGGCATGACCTGCTCCATTGAACAACGCGGCCTGGCGCGCTTTCAACGGTGAAATCGCCGTACAATGGCAAACGCAATCCGCTTCAGTCCATCTGAAAGCGCTCTATCAAGACTTGGAGGTTGGTAATGGCCGAGCCGGCGACGATCACCATGAGCGACGAGGGCACGCTGCACGTGCCCGATTGTCCCGTCATTCCGTTCATTGAGGGCGATGGCATCGGGCCGGACATTTGGGCGGCGTCGGTGCGCGTGTTCGATGCGGCCGTGCAAAAGGCCTACGGCGACAAACGCCGCATCGCATGGACCGAAGTCCTCGCCGGGGAAAAGGCCTACAACGAAACCGGCGAATGGCTGCCCCAGGCCACGCTCGACGCCTTCCGTCAATACCTCGTCGGCATCAAGGGCCCGCTCACCACGCCCGTCGGCGGCGGCATCCGTTCGCTGAACGTCGCCCTGCGGCAAATTCTTGATCTCTACGTTTGTCTCCGTCCGGTCCGTTGGTTTGAAGGTGTCCCTTCGCCGGTCAAACGACCCGATCTGACCGACATGGTCATCTTCCGTGAAAACTCCGAAGACATTTACGCCGGCATCGAGTTTGAACATGGCTCCGAGGCCTGCGAGCAATTCAAGAAATGCTTCGCAGATAATTTCCCCGAACTTCACGGCAAAATTCGCTTCCCCGATACCGCGGGCATCGGCATCAAGCCCGTCAGTCAGGAAGGTACGCACCGATTGGTCAAGGCGGCGATTCGGTACGCCATCGACAACGGCCGCAAGTCCGTGACGCTTGTCCACAAGGGCAACATCATGAAGTTCACCGAGGGCGCCTTCCGCGACTGGGGCTACGAAACGGCGAAGCAGGAATTCGGCGCTGAAGATCTCGACGGCGGACCCTGGCAGATCATCAGGAACGCGGGCCCCAAGACCCAGGACTCGGGACTCGTGATCAAGGATGTGATCGCCGACGCGATGTTGCAGCAGATTCTCACGCGCCCGGCCGAGTACGATGTGATCGCCACGCTGAACCTGAACGGCGACTACATCTCCGACGCCCTGGCGGCCTGCGTCGGCGGCATCGGCATCGCCCCCGGCGGCAACATCAACTACGACACCGGCCACGCCATCTTCGAGGCCACCCACGGCACCGCCCCCAAGTACGCCGGGCAGGACAAGGTCAACCCCGGCTCGGTCATCCTCTCCGGCGAAATGATGCTGCGGCACCTGGGCTGGGGCGAAGCGGCCGATCGGATCATCAAAGGCATGGACGGCGCGATCTCCGCCAAAACCGTCACCTACGATTTCGAACGTCTCATGGACGGCGCCACGCTGCTCAAAAGCAGCGCCTTCGGCGACGCGATCATCCGGCATATGGATTAATGCGTGTGTTGTCACCACAGAGCCCACAGAGGACCACTGAGCAAGTCGGTTTCATGACCGCGCGTGGGCGCGTGGGGTTAAACTGAATTTCCTTGGTGCCCTTGGTGTTCTTGGTGGTTCGTCTTTCTCAATCAAAATCCAGCGTCGCGTCGGGGATTTGTGTGAATGCAATGCGCGTGGGGGTGGATTCGCGGGCCTTGAGCATCGCCCCACAGATGATGGATTGCGAGCCGTAACGCAGGTGGATGGCATCCACGGTGTGGGCGAGGCGGTTGTCGCGGCGCTGCTCGGCGAAGAGCGGTTCGGCGAGGTGCTGCGGCTGAAGATCGGTCAGGCGCATGCTTACTTTCTTCGGCGTGCCGAGCGGTTGGTGGGGCCACATTTCCGCGGCGCAGCGCACCAGGTTCAGCGTGTCGCTGATGGCGGGCAGTTTCATCTCCTGCTTCCAGCGTCGCCCCTCGTCGAAGCGCACCGAAAGCGTCAGTCGGTTGGCGCAGTATTTCAGCCGGCGCAACCGTCGTCCGGCTTTCTGGATCAGGTGCACCATCACCTCGAATGCTTTTTCGTGCGTGCGAAACTCGGGTGCGAGTACGTGTGAATGGCCCACCGACTGCCTCCGCGTCAGTCGGCTCGGCAACTCCACCCCGTGCAACCGGCACCACCAGATTGTCCCTGTCACTTTACTCGCCCAGAGGCGTTGCATGTCCGCCTCGCTCAGTGAATACAGCCGTTCGACGGTGGTGATCCCCGCGACGTTCAGGCGAATGCTCATGCGCCGGCCGATGCCCGGCAGGTCGGTCAGGTTCAGGTGGTACAGGCGGTGGGGCAGATCGTCCGGGCGCAGCAGGGAGAGCGTGTCCGGTCCCGGCTCAACATCCGTGGCGACCTTGGCCAGCCAGAGGTTCGGCCCGCCGCCGATCGAGCAGCGGACAAACTTCCCGATACGCTCGGCGATGGTTTTCTTGATGCGCACGGCAATCCGCCGCGCCGCCTCGGGCTGGCGCTCCGGGCCCATCAGCCGGGCGGCCATCTCGTCGATCGAGCGGATGCTGGTGACGTGGAGGCAGGATTCGACCGCCTCAACGATGCGCTGGTGGTACTGCACGTACAGTTGGTGGCGCGCCAGAACAAAGCGAATGTGTGGGCAGAGCTTCTGCGCATCGGGCACGGCGCAGCCGGTTTTGACGCCGAATTGCTTCGCCTCGATGCTGGCGGCGATGCAGCAGGTGGCGCGCGTTCGGGTCGGCACGATGCCCAGAGGCCGCCCCCGCAACTCCGGCCGCTCCTGCTGCTCGACGGAGGCGAAATAGCTGTTCATGTCGATGTAGAGGGTGCGGATCATGGCATTTTGAGTGACCGATCAAAAACCTAACAAATATGGCGGGAAAAGTCAACGTTTCACGGTGGGGCGGCTGCCCCAGCCACCCATTGCGCGAACACGGATGGTATGATGTGCCGATGGCTGACGATTCCAGTTCAAAGAAGACCAAGCCGCGTCCGGCGTTTTTGCGGGCGCTGGGCAGGGACGATGCCCCGGCGACGCTCGGCATCGCCGACAAAACCTACAGCCGTGATTACGTCTACAAGCACGATTTCACTGCTTGCACATGCCGCTACATCGCCGACGATGGCGAGAAGATCATCGTCAAGCTGAACCGGCGTCACCACCTGTTCGGCTTTCCGATGACATGGATGGGCCGATTTCTGGCTGCACGCGAGCAACACGTTTACAAACTTATGGAAGACGTGGCGGGGGTGCCGGCGTGTCTGGGACGGGTCGGTGAAACCGGTGTCGCCCATGCCTACATCGAGGGCCGACCGTTGCGCCCGGAAGACAAACCCGATGAGGCATTCCTGCGGAAGTTCGGCACGCTGGTCGAAACGTTTAACGCCCGCGGCATCGCGGTGGTCGATCTGCACAAGTGCGAAAACATCCTCGTCGGCGAAGACGGCTTGCCCTACCTGATGGACTTTCAGATCAGTTGGGCGCTGCCCAAGCGCGGGATTCGACGCGTTCTGCTCGGCTGGCTGCACGGCATCTTCGTCAATTCCGATCGCTACCACGTCCTGAAGCATTACTACCGCTTCAACAAGGCCATGATGAGCGAAGCGGAGCGACGGGTCGTGGAGAAGCGGCCGATCTGGATTCGACTGCACCGTTTTTTCACACGGCCGTTGCAGAAGCTTCGTCGGCAGTTTTTGGTCTGGCTGGGCGTGCGCGCCAAGGGTGGCAAGGCACACACGGAGGTCGAGCCGGAGGAGGGCATCCGCATCCGCAGTGAAGCGAAGCGGGACTAAAGCGTCTTGCACGGCCCAATGACCGTTTCCTCACGGGCGCGGTTCGTTTATCTTTTCTCACACACGCTTTCGGGGGAGGGGGCAAGCACATTTTTACGGCTCAATCGGCTCAAAGCGTCCCCGGAAAAATCGCAGCATTTCCGGTTCATACGTGAAGCGCAATCCCTTGATTTTCTCCGCATGGTGATAGAGATCGACGACGGACTCGGCCACCACGTCCATGTGGGCCTGTGTGTACACGCGCCGGGGGATCGTCAACCGGACCAGCTCCATTTTCGGCATCCGGTCCCGGCCGGTCTTTGGATCGCGTCCCGCGCTGACCGCCCCCCGTTCCATCGAGCGCACGCCCGAGTCGGCATACAGCGCCGCGGCCAGCGCCTGGGCGGGGTAGTGTTCCTGTGGGATGTGCCGCAGGATGGCGCGGGCGTTGAGAAACACCGCGTGCCCGCCGGTGGGTTGGACGATGGGGACGCCCGAGCGGTTCAACAGGTCGCCGAGGTAGGCCACCTGTCCCACGCGCGCCTTGATGTGGTTGTCGTGCAGGGATTCGGTGATGCCGATGGCCAGCGCTTCCATATCGCGTCCGGCCATGCCGCCGTAGGTGTGCAGGCCCTCGTAGATCACGGCCAGGTTGCACGCCTTGTCGTACAACTGCTCATCGTTCATCGCGAGAAATCCGCCGATGTTCACCATGGGGTCTTTCTTGGCGGACATGGTGGCGGCGTCGGTGAGTTTGCAGATGTCGTAGGCGATTTCGGCGATGGATCGGCTTTCCTGGCCCGGTTCACGCTGCTGGATGAAGTAACAGTTTTCGGCCAGGCGCGTCATGTCGTGAACGATCATGATCCGATGCTGGTCGCACCAGCGGCGCAGCGCCGTGAGGTTCTGCAGGGAGATCGGCTGACCGCCTGCCATGTTCACGCAGGTGGCGATGCAGACGTAAGGGATGCGATCGGCGCCGACTTCGGCCACCAGTGCATCGAGTTTATCGAAATCCACATTGCCCTTGAACGGGTGTGTGTTGGCCGGATCGTGGGCCTCGTCGATGACGACGTCGACGAAGACGCCTCCGGCCAGTTCCTGGTGCAGTCGGGTGGTGGTGAAGTACATGTTGCCGGGGATGTGGTCCCCCGATTGGATCAGCAGCTTGCTGAGCAGGTGTTCGGCGCCCCGGCCCTGGTGGGTGGGCACGGTGTATCGGTAGCCGTAATGACGTTCCACGGCGTCGCGCAGGGTATGGAAGTTGCGCGAACCGGCGTAGGCCTCGTCGCCCATCATCAGCCCCGCCCATTGGCGGTCGGACATGGCGCCGGTGCCCGAGTCGGTCAGCAGGTCGATGTAAACGTCTTCGGATCGTAACAGGAAGGTGTTGTAGCCGGCTTCAGCGATGGCGGCGCGGCGTTCGGCCGGGTCGGTCATCTTGATCGGTTCGACCATCTTGATTTTGTAGGGTTCGGCCCAACTGCGACGTTCGAAAGGGTAGGATTTCACGGGATATCTCCGGGCAATGCCGTCATGCGGCGGTGTGGAAGATCAGGCAACCTGCGGCGGACAACCCTCGCGCAAAGTCGACGCGAGGCATCCGCCCGTTCGGGGATTCAACAACCGGGCGATGGGTTCAGGTGAATGACCCTTCGGCCCGCTGTTGGTTGGCCTGGGCCCAGAGAAGCAGCACGTTGTGCGGTTGTTCGCGCGGAGCGGACGGACGGGTGAGAATCACCGGCCCGGAACAGTCGCGTCTTGCAGGGGAAGGTTGAAGCGACATGAAAGCCATCATAAATCGATTAGCGGGTATGTCAATGTGGTGCGTGCGGGATCGTCGCGGTGCGCCGGGCGTGCTTTTTGCCGGACCAGACCGGGTGAACGCCGGCCCGCTTACGGGGTTCCTCGGGATCGGTGAACGGCGCCACATGATTCGACCCGCACAAAGGCCGGTCTTCTTTGCCGCCGGACGGCGCTGTCGTTACGATGCGGTTTCCTTTATACCGAGGTGAATATGGCCATCGGCAGCTTTTGTCTTGTTCTGCACGGGCATCTTCCGTATGTGCTCCGTCACGGCATCTGGCCGCACGGCGAGGACTGGCTGTACGAAGCGGCGGCGGAAACGTACCTGCCGATCCTGGCGATGCTCGATGAGTGTCGATATCTCAATGCGATCCCGCACATGACCATCGGTCTGACGCCGGTTCTGCTGGAGCAACTGGACTGCGATCATTTCAAGGAAGGTTTCGAGCGTTACCTGGCCGACCGCATCGATCGCGCCAAGGCCGACCACGCCGACTTCAAGCAGTGGGGCGATGAGCACCTGATGTACCTGGCCGATCGCTGGGTGGAAATTTTCGAGAAATTAACCGAGCAGTTCCACCAGATCGATCGCGATATTCCCTCCGCCTACAGTGAACGGGCGCGCAACGGGGAGATCGAGATTCTCACCTGCGCCGCGACGCACGGGTATTTGCCGCTGCTCTACGAGGATTCATCGATCCGGGCGCAGTTGCGCGCCGGGTTGGCGTCGAGCCATCGCATTCTCGGTTTCAAGCCGAAGGGTTTGTGGTTGCCCGAGTGTGCCTACCGCGCGGGAGGGCGATGGAATCCGCCGATCGGCTGGGCGGGCAAGGACGGGCGCATCGGCATCGAGCATCTGGTGGCTGACGAAACCCTGACCCACTTTTTTGTGGAGAGCCACACCATTCGCGGCAGTCGCAGCGAACAGGTGTTCAACGACGGACAGTGGTGGAAAGTGGAATGGGGTGAAGGTGAGAAGTATCCCGATCGCGGCTGGCGGCAGGTGAACGAACCGCAGGGCGTCAACAGCGACGGCACGGGGCTGGCGCGCGTGGCGGCGTTCGGGCGGGACGATGAAGTCTGCGAGCGCGTGTGGTCCGGGTCGATCGGCTATCCGGCCGACGGCGTGTACATGGAGTTCCACAAAAAGCACGGCCCCAAGCGCGGCCTGCGCTACTGGAAGGTGACGGGCACGAAGGTCGACCTCGGCGACAAGGACAAGTACTACCCCGAAGACATCGCCGCCAAGGTCCACCAGCATGCCTCGCACTTCACCAATGTCGTCAAGCAGCGGCTGTGGGATTACCACCGTCGCACGGGGCGGTTCGGTATGGTGTGCGCCACGTTTGATGCGGAGTTGTTCGGGCACTGGTGGTTCGAGGGACCGCAGTTCCTGCGCGATGTGGTGCTGAACCTGAACGCCGATCCGGACATTGAATTATGCACGGCCGCGGAACACCTGGAACAGCATCCGCCGGACAAGGTGGTCTCGCTGCCGGAAAGTTCGTGGGGCGATGGGGGGGATCACCGCGTCTGGACGAACGACCGCGTGAACTGGATGTGGGACATTGAATACCGCTGCGAGGCGATGTTCGGCAAGATGACCTGCGAACTGCCGTGGAAGACCGACGAGCGCATCGCGGAGATGTTGAAAAAGGCGGCGCGCGAGTTGCTGCTGCTCCAGGCCAGCGACTGGCAGTTCGTCATCACGCGCGGCCAGGCGATCGACTACGGCATCAAACGCTTCATGCAGCACGTGGCGCGCTTTGAAACGCTGCTTGAACTGGCCGAGAAACTGAACGAGGACTCGGACTATCTGAACAAGCTGAATGAGATCGAGCAGCACGAAGTGCGCGATGCGGAACTGCACGACATCGTCTTCCCCGAGATTGAGTTGGAGTGGTGGCGGATGTGATCCGGCACACCGGGATGATTATCCCCGCCCGAAGATATCGAAGTAGGTGACGTAGAGGAAAATGGAAGCCAGCATCACCAGCCCGGCGACGGTGATGGCCTGTTGGATTTTCAGCGGCACGGGCTTGCCGCGCAGCTTCTCGATGCACAGCAGCACGAAGTGCCCGCCGTCGACGATCGGGATCGGCAGGAAGTTGATCACGGCCAGGTTCACGCTCAGCAATCCCATGAAGAACAGCAGGTAGCTGATGCCTTCCATCGCGAAGCGCTGCCCGGCCCGAAAAATTCCCACCGGGCCCGACATGTTCTTCAGACCCACCGATCCCTTGACCAGCTGCAGGATGGTCACGTAGGTGTTTTCGATGAACAGGATGGTCTTGTCGATGCCCATGACCACGGCCTGGGCGGGTCCGTCCGCGCGCTGTTCGACCTTGAGTTGCTTGAACATATGTGCGCCGAGGGGATCGATCCACGCCAACCGGGCCAGTGCCGCCCGGTCTTTTTCATCGAGGGTCAGTTCGAGGCGATCTTTCTGGCCTCCCCCGAGCGGGACGAGCACGTCGACCTGAACGGACGGATCGTCGGCTGCCTGAAGGGCCAGGCGGATATCGTTGTAATTGCTGACCGGTTTTCCGTTGATCTTCTCGATGACGGCGCCGGGGATGAGCTTCGATTGCATCGCGGCGAACGGTGTCTCCGGGATCACGCGCGTCACGATGGCGCATTCGGCGTCGGCGTTGCCGTAGCCCACGCCGAGTATCTTGCTCTGCCACGGCTTCCACCAGTCTTGGCGTCTGGCCTGAATCTGCATGGCGATCGACTCGCCGTTGCGCAAGACCTGGATGTCGATCGGTTCACCCGCTGCCGCGGAGACGGCATTTCCGAATTGATCCAACGTGGGCCAGGAGGAGTCACTGATTTGCGTGACAATATCCCCGGCCTGCAATTTGCCCTCGGCTGCGGAGCCGGGCACGATGTACGAAATACGGATTGGAGGCGACAGGCCCAGCAGATGATGGAGGGGGCTTTTTTTCTCTTCGGAGCGGTAGCGCTGCAGTTCGGTGTTCGGGTGGACCGTGACGGTGTGTTGCGACGCGTCCTTCGGATTCGTGAACACCAGTTCGAGCGGTTGGCCCTGGGAGACCTCCACCGCCTGGCGGTATTGCCAATGACGTGCGATGGATTCGTCGTTGACCTGATCCAGCGTCCAATCGGCCTGGATGGTCAGCGTGTCATGGATTTGCTGTGTGGCGACTTGAGCGGCCTGGTCTGACAACCGATCCGGATCGATCAATGTGGTGCTGATCGGCGGGGCCAGGCCGATCCACGGTAACTGAACCCCCGTTTCCGGCAGAATGGGGCTGACTTTGAAGGTCAGTTCGCGCGCGGGCTGGTCGCTCCAGGCGGGGCGGCGGACCTTGAAGGTGATCGTTTCACCGGGATCGACGATGTTTCCCTTGCTGTCGGTGAGTTGCGCATCGGACAGCGCGATCGTCACTTTTACGTCGGTATAGTCGCTGGGCTTGTTGCCATTGATGGCAAGGATCCGGTCGCCGGGTTGCATGCCGACGATCGAGGCGTCTTGCTCGGCGACCGCCATGGCCGCAGGTTCTCCCGGCAGCACCTGGCCCACCTCGGCAGGCGGTACCATCGCGCCCAGAAGGAAAGTGCCCATGAAGAAGACGGCGGCGAAGATCAGGTTCATGATCACCCCGGCGCTGATCACGCACATGCGCGCCCAGACGGGCTTGCAGTTGTATGAGCGCGGGTCGTCGGAGACCTTGGTGGGATCGAGGTCTTCCTGGCCGAGCATCTTCACGTAACCGCCCAGCGGCATCCAGTTGAATCGGTACTCGGTTTCGCCCAGTTCCAGTTCGTCAATGACGCGATCGAATTCGGTCTGCGTGAGTTTCGTCGGGTCTTTGTGTTGCCGGTTCACGTGTTCGTGGACGCGCCGGGTGACCTCCGGCTCGGTCGAGCCCAGACGAAAACCCAGCCCCTTGCGGTAGCAGAACAACGCATGACCGAAGCCGATGGCGAATTGCGTACAGCGGATCCCCACCGCTTTGGCCACGAGAAAATGGCCCAGCTCGTGGACGAAGATGATGAAGCCCAGTCCCAGTATCAGCAGGGTCAGGGCGAGCGTTCCGTCGATGGCGGCAATAAACATGTGCAGTCCTTATCGGCAGGAGAATGCGACATCTTTTCCAGTGGGGCGGGGAATGTCAACGATCCCGTGAGGCGTCGGCTGTGGACGCGCGAAAATACCCACTTTCTCATACGTCATGGCTGATCCAACTGTTCGGCGACGAAATGGCGGGCCTGGCGGTCGGCGTCCAGGATCGTTTGCAGGTCGGTCGCGGGCTGGATGTCGATGGCGTCGAGGGTTTGGCCGACCAGTTCCACGATCTGCCCGAAGCGAATGCGGCCGTCGAGAAAGGCGGCGACGGCGGCCTCGTTGGCGGCATTCAACACCGCGCCGCTGGTCTGCCCCTGCTCGATCACCCGGTACGCCAGTTTCAGGGCGGGAAAACGATCGTGATCCGGCTGCTCGAAATCGAGCCGGCTCAACTTGGCGAAATCCATCGGCTCGCTGCATCCGGGCGCGCGGTCCGGCCAGGTCAGGGCGTACTGGATCGGCGTCTTCATGTCCGGCGATCCGAGCTGCGCCAGCACCGAACGGTCGGTGAACTCGACGAAGCTGTGCACGATGGATTGCGGATGAATGATCACGTCGATCTGATCCGCGCTCAGCCCGAACAGCCAGTGGGCTTCGATGACTTCCAGCGCCTTGTTCATCATGGTGGCCGAGTCGATGGTGATCTTGGGGCCCATGTTCCAGGTGGGATGATCGAGCGCTTCGGTGACGGTGGCGTTGTGGATTTTCTCGCGCGGTGCGGTGCGGAATGGACCGCCCGAGGCCGTCAGCACAATGCGCTTGACGTGGGGATAGGGCGGGCCGACCGGCTCGCAGTGGCCTTGGAGGCACTGGAAGATTGCTGAATGCTCGGAATCGATGGGCAGAACGGCGGCTTTGTGCTTTGCGGCAAGCGGCATGACCAGTTCCCCGGCGGCAACGAGCGTTTCCTTGTTGGCCAGGCCGATCGTCATGCCGCGCTGCAAGGCGCTGATCGTCGCGGGCAAGCCGGCGGCGCCCACGACGGCCGTGACCAGCACGTCCGCCTCCACGCAGTCCACCAGTTGCCGGGCGGCATCGGGGCCGGCGTACACGGTCGCCTGGGGAAGGGCGTTGCGGACCTGTTCGGCCGCCTGCGCATCGGCCATCGCCAGGTGATTCACGTCGAACCGCTGCGCTTGCTCGATCAATGCGGACGCCTTTTGTCCCGCGGCCAGGGCGACCACGTCGTATGCCGAATCGAGATGATCGATGACGGTGAGCGTATTGCAGCCGATGCTGCCGGTGGAACCGAGCAGGATCAGACGCCGGGCATCGGGGGCGGCGGGGGCGGGAGAATCAGTCATTCTTCGCCGCCTCTTGTTTCGCTTTGGCCTTCTTGGATTTACCCGATCCCCGACGTCCTCGCCGGCGCTTGGATTTCTTCTCCGTTTTTTCGGCGGTCGGCTTGGAGCCGTTCACATCTTCCTGCTGAGGCACGGGGGGTGGGGGAGGTTCGAGCTGGGCAGCGGGGGCTTCGGATTTTTCCTCCGCGGGCGGTGCGTCCTCGGACTTGGTCTTGGTGGATTTGCGTCGCCGCCGACGTCGTCGGGTCTTCTTGCTCGCGGTTTCCTCCGGTGCGTCCTCCTCGGCTTGCGGTTCCGCCGGCTTGGGCGACTCGCCGGGGCACTGGCCCGGCACCACTTCGTCGGCTTCGGTCAATTCCGGCGCCGCCGGGTGCGCCAGTTTCTCCAGGTCGATCGCCACGCCGCGCTCGTCCAGCGCGGTGATCGAGAATGACGCCACCGGGCGCGATGGATCGGTTCGGATCTCAATCGGTTTGCCGTAGTGTTCTTCGAGGGCGACCAGTTGGGATTTCTGATCGTTCATCAGGGCGTTGATGACGCGCGTGCCCAGCGACACCTCAACGCGCGACACCTTTTCGGCGGCGCAGGTCACCCATAACCGGCGAACCAGATCGAGCGCGGCCGCGGAAGGACTGCGCACGTGGCCGGACCCTTCGCAATTGGGGCACAGATCGAACACGCCGGTTTTCAAGCTCGGCCTCATGCGCTGGCGCGTCATTTCCATCATGCCCAGTTCGCTGATGCGCAGGACCTTGGAACGGGCGCGGTCGCGCTTGAGGTTGTCGCGCATGCGTTTTTCAATTTCGCGGCGGTGCTTGTGGATGTACATGTCGATCAGGTCGAGCACCAGCAGCCCACCGAGATCGCGCAGTCGCAATTGGCGACAGATTTCATCCACCGCTTCGCAGTTGGTTTTGTAGGCGGTGGCGGCGGCGTCTTTGGGATCGCGGTACTTGCCCGAGTTGACATCGATGGCCACCATCGCTTCCGTCGGATCGATCACCAGCGATCCGCCCGATGGCAGCGGCACACGCCGGGAGTAAATCACGTCGATCTGATCCTCCACGCCGAATGCCGAGAACAGCGGAATCGGATCGCCGTAGTAGTACACCCGGGTGGTGCTGCGCGGCGAGGCGATGCGCAGAAATTCACGGGCGCGTAACGCCGCCTCGGGATGATCCACAATGATCCGCTGCACATCGTTGCTGAGCACATCGCGCATGGTGCGGATCACCAGGTCGCTTTCGATGTAGAGTTCGGCCGGGCCCTTGCCGCTGTTCATGCGCTTGTCGATGTTTTTCCAGACGCGCTGGAGGTAGGCCAGGTCGCGCTTCAGTTCGGTCTTGGTGCGGCCCATGCCGGCGGTGCGGATAATGAAACCGAACTCGCGAGGCGGGTCCAGTTCATCGAGGACCTTGCGCATCTCGCGGCGCAGTTCATCGTCTTCCACCTTGCGGCTGACGCCCAGCCGCTCCATGCCGGGCATCATCACCAGGTAACGCCCGGCGATCGACAGGTAGCTGGTCAGCGTGGGGCCTTTGGAACCGATCCCTTCCTTGATCACCTGGACCAGCACTTCCTGCCCGCGGCGCAGGGCGTGCTGGATGAGCGGGCGGTTGCGGCGTGGGGTCTTCTTGCCCACACGCTCGGTTTTCGAGTCGGCTTCTCCGGGGAAGTAACGCGGGTGCAGATCGGAGATGTGAAGAAAACCGTTGCGATCCTGGCCGAAGTCGATGAAAGCCGCCTGGATGGAGGGTTCGACGTTGGTCACGCGGCCGCGGTAAATGTTACCGACGTGCGGCTCGCTGGTGGCCCGTTCGACGTAGAGTTCTTCGAGCAGGCCATCTTCAACGATGGCGATGCGGCACTCTTCGCCGGAGTAATTGATCAGCATGTTTTGTTTGGGCATAAGAAAGATTCGCCTGTCCCGGCGTTGCGGCGCGTCCCCGAATCTCCGCCGCGTGCACGGGGGTGTTTGTCGCGGGCCGAGCGCTCCACTTCCGCGGTTCGCATTTCGGCGCGCATGGACTGTCTTATCGAGGCGCGGTCACCCGATGGTACGCCCATCGAACGCCTCGGGAAGCATCTTCTGTACCTCCGAACGCAGGTAGTTGTGCACTTGGCGTTCGGAATCGTAGCTGGCGGCGCGGCGTGCGATCTTCTCGCACTGCTTGACCGAAAGCGAACGCACCAGCCGCTTGACTTCCGGGATCGCCTGCGGCGTCATGGACAATTCGCGCAGGCCCATGCCGATCAGCAATGGAACGTATTCGATTTCACCGGCCATTTCACCGCAGCAGGTAATGTCGATATTGCGTCGCTTGGCGGCCCGGATTACATCCTTGATCAGCGTCAGCACCGCCGGGTGCGCCGGGCTGTAGAGACTCGCCACGCGCTCGTTGGCGCGGTCCACCGCCAGCGTGTATTGGATCAGATCGTTGGTGCCGATGCTGAAGAAATCGACTTCCCGGGCATAGACCTTGGCCATCAGCGCCGACGAGGGCACCTCCACCATGATGCCCACGGGGATCGATCGGTCGAACGGCACGCCCTGTTCGTCCAGATCCTCCATGACGTCGTTGAGGATCATGCGCGCCTGGCGCAATTCCATCATGGTGGTGATCAACGGGAACATCACCTTGATCTTGCCGTGGGCGCTGGCCCGCAGGATCGCACGCAGGTGCGTCTTGAACATCGTCAGATCCTGCAGGCAAAGACGAATCGAACGGCAGCCCAGAAACGGATTGCGCTCCGGCTCCTCGATCCGCGTCTGCGTCCATTTGTCGGCGCCCAGGTCGAGCGTGCGGATCGTCAACGGGCGGTCCTCGGCCAGTTCCACGGCGTGCTTGAACGCCTGGTACTGCTGCTGCTCGTTTGGTTCGATTTCTTCGGAAAGGAACAGGAACTCGGTGCGGTACAGCCCGATGCCCGCGGCGCCTTTGTCAAAGGCCGTGGTGATTTCATCGGGAAACTCGATGTTGCCCAGCAGCTTGATGTCCTGGTTGTCGCGCGTGACGGCGGGCAGACCAATGACGCTGCTGAGCGTCAACTCGAACTGGCGGAAGCGCTCGACGTAGCGGCGATACTCTTCGATCTGCTGCTGGTCCGGGTCGATGATCAGCACGCCGCGGTTGCCATCGATGATCACCGTGTCCCCGGCACTGACCGATCCGCTGGCGTCTTCCAAGCCGACCACGGCGGGGATGCCCAGCGCGCGGGCGACAATGGCGGTGTGGCTGGTGCGGCCGCCCAGGTCGGTCGCCAATCCGCGGACATGTTTCTTGTCCAGCGAAGCCGTCTGGCTGGGCGTCAGGTCGTGCGCGATGAGCACGGCATCTTGGATCAGGTGTTCGGCCTCGTGGCGGACTTCGGCCAGCAGGTGTTTGAGCATCCGCCGTTCCAGGTCCCAGACGTCGGCCACGCGCTCGCGGAACAGGGCATTGGGTTGCTGGAGAAAGGTCTTGGCGATATTGCGCATCACGGTGGACAGGGCGAACTCGGCCGTCACCGCTTCGTGGTCGATCAGGGAATGGACCTGACTGGACAACGATTGGTCCGCCAGCATGCCCAGGTGGAAGCCGAAAATTTTCGCCGGTTCCGGGCCGAGGTCCACCGAGACCTGATCGCGCAGTTGCTCGATCTCACCTCGGGCGCGGTGAAAGGCGTCTTCCAGGCGATCGTGCTGCTGGGGGAGGTCGGCGTGGGCAACGGTGCGACGGGGGACGCGCACGGTCTCGGCGTCCATGACCACGGCAGGGCAGATTGCCACGCCGGGAGAAACCGGAATGCCCTTTTTTATTTCCATGACTTCGTGGGAGTCGGAGAGCCGGGCCTCATGCCCAGGGCTCCGAGTCCTCACCCGGCCGTTATGTTAACGGCTGACCGGCGGCCTTCGCCAGTGCGTTGGCCTTATCGGTCTTCTCCCAGTTGAAGCGGGAATTGCCGAAATGTCCGTGGTACGCGGTTTCCCGGTAAATCGGCTTTTTCAGCTTGAGTGTTTTGATAATTTCCGCAGGGGTCAGGTCAAAATGCTTACGCACCAGTCGGGCCAGTTTTGACGTGGGTATCTTTTCCGTTCCCATGCAGTCCACATGCACGGAGATGGGCTCGGCCACACCGATGGCGTAACTGAGCTGAATCTCACAGGCCTGGGCGAGCTTCGCCGCCACGATGTTTTTCGCGATGTAGCGCGCCATGTAGGCCGCCGAGCGATCGACTTTCGACGGATCTTTACCGGAGAATGCGCCGCCGCCGTGCGCGCCGCGACCGCCGTAAGTATCGACGATGATCTTGCGCCCGGTCAGTCCCGTATCCCCGTGCGGGCCGCCGATTTCAAACTGGCCCGTGGGATTGACGTGGATGATGATCTTCTTGTCCCAGAGCCGCTTGGGAACCACGGGCTTGATGATTTTGTCGATGACCTGCTGCTTCAGCTTTTTCTGGTTGGCCACACCGTTCCAGCGCGGATCGTGTTGCGTGGAGAGCACCACGGTGTGCACGCGCCGGGGCTTGTCGCCATCGTACTCGACGGTCACCTGGCTCTTGGCATCGGGACGCAGGCCCTTGATGGCGCCCGAACGACGGGCCTTGACGTGCCGGTCCATCAGGCGGTGGGCCAGGTGGATCGGCAGCGGCATCAGACTCGCCGTTTCACGGCAGGCGTAACCGAACATCATGCCCTGGTCGCCGGCGCCTTGTTGCTTGTGCAATCCCTTGCCGGCGGTGACGCCCTGGCTGATGTCAGCGCTTTGGCCGTGAAGCGTGCGAATGACCGCGCAACTGTCGGCGTCGAACTTCATGTCGGGATCGGTATAGCCGATCTCGCGGATGGTCTGGCGGACAGTCTCCTCGGTTTGGTCCAGGGCTTTGATGCCAGCGTCGTTATGTACGGTGACTTCCCCGGCCAGTACGACCAGGCCGGTTGTCACCAGCGTTTCGCAGGCCACACGGGCATTAGGATCAGCAGCGAGCAGGGAATCGAGAATGGCGTCGGAAATCTGGTCCGCGACTTTATCCGGATGTCCCATGGACACCGATTCACTGGTAAACAGGTAACTTCCGTTCGGTTGTTGCTTGGTCATCTAGGTGCGGCCTTTCGGTGGCTGAACGTTGAGTTTAGCTCTTGGTAAGATTGTTTATAACGATGGCGGAGGGGACGGGCAAACGTCCACCCCAACGCCTGGCATCGGAACGATGTCGGTAACTGTAGTGTCGAGCGACAGATCGACGGATTCGCGACTCGGTCAAATGCGTTGACAGGCCCTTAAGTGATGGCTATATTACCCCACTTCGCGGGCGTCGCCGGAGGCGGTTAAGCGACCGGAAAACCGGCTTGACGCTCGCTTGTTTTGTTCGACCGGCGCGGTTAGAGTAATCGTTTCACCGCGGGCGTCGTGGCCGATGCGGTGGACCATAGGCCACCGTAGCTCAGTGGTAGAGCACTCCCTTGGTAAGGGAGAGGTCACGGGTTCAAGTCCCGTCGGTGGCTTTCGCCCGACGGCCTGATCCGGCCCCGGCGAGTTCGGCATCAGCCGACGAACCACGCCATCCGCGGTGGATGGCTGATTCACACAAACCCTGTTGGACCCGCGGGCCGCCAGACAAAGGCCAATGCCTTTCTCCACCGGCTCGCCAGACAATCCGGAGATTCATCCATGGCTAAGGGTGTCTTTGAACGGACCAAACCCCACGTCAACGTCGGCACGATCGGCCACGTCGACCACGGCAAGACCACGCTGACCGCGGCCATCACCGCCGTCCAGGCCGCCAAAGGACTGGCGACCTTCAAGGGCTACGACGAAGTGGCCAAGGCCTCGGAATCCGACGGCCGGCGCGATCCGACCAAGATTCTGACCATCGCCACCGCCCACGTGGAATACGAGTCGGACAACCGCCACTACGCTCACGTGGACTGTCCCGGTCACGCCGACTTTGTCAAGAACATGATCACCGGCGCTGCCCAGATGGACGGCGCGATCCTGGTGGTTTCCGCGGCGGACGGCCCGATGCCGCAAACGCGCGAGCACGTGCTGCTGGCGCGTCAGGTGGGCGTGCCCACCATCGTCGTCTTCCTCAACAAGTGCGACTTGGTGGACGATGAGGAGTTGCTCGAACTGGTCGAGATGGAAGTCCAGGAACTGCTCGACAAGTACGAGTTCCCCTCGGATACCGATCGGATCGTGCGCGGCGCCGCCATGCCGGCCCTGTCCAATCCGGAAGACTCCGAGAAGACCGCCTGCATCCAGACCCTGATGGAAACCATCGACAAGTTTGTCCCCGAGCCCGAACGCGAAATGGACAAGCCGTACCTGATGAGCGTCGAAGACGTGTTCTCCATCAAGGGACGCGGCACAGTCGCCACCGGCCGAATCGAGCGCGGCATCGTCAAGGTCGGCGAGGAAGTCGAAATCATCGGTTTGCGTCGCGAGTCGGCCAAGTCGGTTGTCACCGGTGTGGAAATGTTCAACAAGACCATGGATGAAGGCCAGGCCGGTGACAACGTCGGCTGCCTGCTCCGTGGCGTTGAAAAGAGCGATATCGAGCGCGGCATGGTGTTGGCCAAGCCCGGCTCCATCACCCCGCACACCAAGTTCGAGGGTGAGGTTTACGTGTTGACCAAGGAAGAAGGCGGCCGTCACAGTCCGTTCTTTAACGGGTACAAGCCGCAGTTCTACTTCCGCACGACCGACGTCACCGGCGCCATCAGCCTGCTCGGCGGCGCCGAAATGTGCATGCCCGGCGACAACATCACCATGGAAGTGGAACTCGGCGACAAGCCGATCGCCATGGAAGAAGGGCTCCGCTTCGCCGTGCGTGAAGGCGGCCGGACCGTCGGCGCCGGCGTGGTGACCAAGATCATCGAGTAATCTCGCCCGCCTCTTGGGGGGCGGCGACTGAATACGGACGGACTGACCGATGGCCAAAAAAAGCAAAGATGCCGTCGAATACGTGTGGCTGCAATGCAGCGAATGCGGGGATTTGAATTACCGCACGCCCATAAACGTCAAGGGCGGTATCCCCGATAAAGTCAAGAAGGGCATGAAAAAGTACTGCCCGCGCCTGCGCAAGCACACACTGCATAAAATCAAGCGGAAGTAAGCCCGGTGAAGTCAGTCGTCGCCGACTCCTGCCTTCACCTTCGTTTGCGGACGATACGGCAGTAGCTCAATTGGCAGAGCGGCGGTCTCCAAAACCGCAGGTTGGGGGTTCGATTCCTCCCTGCCGTGCATAACCGACCGGCAGCGTTGCGAACCTGCCGTGTATGACAAGACGACAGGGGCTCGTGTTGAAGTTCCACGCCGCGGATCGGTCCGCGGTTGCATCCGGGCAGTCAGGCCCGGTTTTATCATCGGGTGAACGTCATGATCGGTAAGATTTACAAACCCGGGCAGGGCTACTGGACACGCATGGTCAGTGCCGTGGCGGCCGGTGTGATGGTGGCTTGGGGTGTGGTCTGGCTCTGGAACAAGCTTTCCGTCCTCGATGACAACGCCATTTTCATCCAGGCCGGCGTTGCCGTGTTGCTCTTGGGCGTGTTTGGTTTTCTGCTGCTGCGTTATCTGGGCACCAAGCCGGAGAGTTGCGACTTTCTGATCGCCACCGAGGGCGAGATGAAAAAGGTCAACTGGCCGACCCGCCGTGAAGTGTTCGGCTCGACCTGGATCGTGATCTGCTCCGTGGCGATGCTGGTTCTGGTGCTGTTCCTGGCCGACGTGATTTTTGCCGACCTGTTCGCGCTGATCGGTGTTCTGGATGGGTACAATCCCTTCATCGTTGGCTGGTGTAACCAGCGTTCAATGGAGCTGATGGTGGTCTATCTGGCGATTGGCGGATGCGCGGTCGGCGGCGTCGCCTCCGGCTTCGCCACGCTGCGGCAATCTCCCGATAAGCAGTTCCGCACGTTCATTGGACTGGTGGCTGCGGTCACCCTCGCCCTGACCGTCTATTCCATCACACAAGCCGGCCAGGGTGAACGTACCGTCTACGAAATGATTTTCCTTCACATCGGTACGTTTGTGGTTTGGCTGTTTATTGTGGGACTGAGCGTGTTGCTGGGATTCCTGGTAGCGGGAATGCTTCTTGCCCGATCCGCCCCCGGGCCTCAGGCCACGATGCCCGAACAGATGCGTTAAATCTTGATCCAACCGGAGAGACTGATCATGGCCGATTCTCAGGCCAATCCAGAAAACGAATCCAGACGAACCGAACCGGTCGAGCCGACCGAAGTTCCCGCCGATCCCGCGCCGTCGGCCGATCAACAGGCGGAGCCGATCGCCGAAGAGCCGGCAGCTGAATCGACCCCAATGGTGGAGACCTTCCAGTCCGATGCGCTGGACGAAGCTGGGGAGACTGCCGAAGCTGCAACTGAGGAAGCGCCGTCGGAATCGGCCCCGGTGGAATCGGAAGCCGGCGATACCGTTGGCGCCGATGAGCCGATGGTCACGCCGGGCATGAACTGGTTTGTCCTGCGCGTCGCTTCCAACAAGGAAGATTCGGTGCGCGAGACGCTGCTTCGTAAGATCAAGATCGAGGGCTTCGAGCACCTGGTCAACCGCATTCTCGTGCCGACGGAAAAGATTCGCACGATGAAAGGCGGCAAGCAGAAGATTACCGAGCGCAAGCTCTACCCGGGTTACGTGTTCGTGGAAATGCAGCTTGAGCACGACGGTCGCATTCCGCAGGACGTGTTCTTCCTGATCAAAGAGACCACCGGCGTGGGCGATTTCATCGGCACGGCCGGTCGCCCCGCGCCCATGCAGCCCCACGAGGTCGAGAAAATGATCCTCGCCTCGCGCCGCCCGGAGGAAGAACCGGAAGTCAAGATGGAATTCGCCCCCGGCGACGCGGTCAAGATCAAGGAAGGGCCCTTCGAGAATATGGAGGGCACGGTCGATACGCTCATTCCCGAACAGGGCAAGGTGCGCGTGATCGTCAACATCTTCGGCCGCGCCACTCCTGTCGAGTTGGAATACTGGCTTGTGGAGAAGCCCGAGGAATAATCTTTCCTGGCTGTTACGCCTTGCCGGTGTTCGACTTGACGAAAGCCGCGTTCTAGGCGACACTTGTGTGTAATTGGGACCCGGGCCTCCACCCTCCCCAGGCCCGGGCGCCGGTGCATGATCTTCCCCCCCGCACCTTGGAGGTTCCTGACCATGGCAGCTCGATCCGGCAGCGTCGGAGGCATGCTTTACAGCCTCATCATTTTCGTATTTTTGTTCGTCATCTGCCTAGTCCTGACGATCCTCTTCTACAGCCGCGCCAACGAGCAGAGCCAGTTGGCCGCGGAAGCCAATGAGGCGGTCAAAGCCATGCGATCGCCTGTGGAGGCGGACAGTGATTCCTACAAGGCCTTGCTCAACAGCGCTCGGCAAAACGATCGATCCCTGTTTGGCCAAATGACCGTTCAGCAGTCGCAGGTGCATCGACTGATCACCGGGGTTGGGGAAGATACGGTCGGCCAGGTGAAGGAGAAACTGGCCGGCATCGGCGTCAAGGGAGGTCAGAGCACGGTGGTCGGCGCCATCACCGACACACGCGCCACGGCCGCCGCAGCCGAGGAGGCCAGGGCCAAAGCCGAAGCCGCCAGCAAGGCCACGGCCGACGAACTGGCGCAAGTCAAGCTGCGTTACGATTCCCTGATCGCCGCGCACAAGACGGAACTGGACAATCGCCAGGGACAGATCGATCAATTCCAGGCGCGCCTGAATGACTACGAACAATCTTCCGACGCCGAGCGTCAGCAGGTCGTGGACCAGTTGACTCAGACGCGCCAGAAGTCCGTCGCCGATCTGCAGGTCAAGGAAACCGAGATTCGCAACCTCAACGCCACCATCGCCCAGAAGGACGTGCGGCTTCGCGAACTGGTTGCCGCCCTCCGCGAGCTGATGCCCGAAAGCCCCGATCCCACGCTGGAGCCCGATGGCAAGATTATCGGCGTGACGACCGAGGGACGCACGGTTTACATCGATCTCGGCTCGCAGGACAACGTGATTCTCGGAATGAACTTCGAGGTGTTTGATGCGGCGACCGGGCCTCAACTGGAAGAGGTGCGCCCGGGCGAGATCGCCACACGCCAGAAGCGCGGCAAAGCCACCGCTGAGGTGATCCGAATTGACGAAAACACCGCCACCTGCCGCGTGATTCGACAGGAACGCGGCCAGCGCCTGTCCGCGGGGGACGTGGTCTCCAATCTCGCTTACGACAAGAAACGCGTCTACAAGTTTTTCATCTACGGCGACTTCGACCTGGATTTCGACGAACAAACCGATCCCGGCGATTTCGACCTGATTGTCAGCATGGTCCGACAGTGGGGCGGAAAAGTTTACGAGGGCGATGAGATGCCGCTCGATACCGATTTCCTGGTGCTGGGGCGCGAACCGGAACTGCCCGCGGCCGGCGGCGATACGTTTGATCCCCAGGTGCTCGGGGACATCGAACGCAAACGCGCCGCGTGGGAGAAGTACCAACGGATCGGCGCCCAGGCCAGCGAGTTGTCGGTGCCGGTGCTGAATCAGAATCGGTTCATGACGCTGATGGGCTATTTCCGCCGCTAATCAGTGACGGCCGGACCCAACGCATATAACCCCGCCCCGGCCGATGCCGGGGCGATTTGTTTGAATCCCTGTTCGCTTAGACCTCCAACGGATGGCGCGCAATCAATCGGCTCTGGTGAACTGGTCGCAATACCTCGCCCTGCGCATGGGGGCGATGGGGTTGCACATGCTGCCCCTGCGGTGGGTATTGGGCGGGGCGCGGGATGTCGGTTCGTTGATCCACCGATTCGATCACAAACACCGCCGGCGCGCCATCGCCAACATCACGCGCAGTCTGCCGCATCTGGACGCCGGCCGCGCCGAACGCATTGCCGAATTGTCCATGCAGCATTTCATTCAGTTGGGCGCGGAGGTGATGTTCACGCCCCGGCTGATTCACCTGGACACCTGGGCCGAGCACATGCGATTGAATCGGTTGGAAGAGACACTGGACCTGGTGCTGTCGGACCGTCCGGTGATCCTGCTGACCGGCCATTTCGGTAACTGGGAACTGCTGGGCTACGCGCTGGCGACGCTGGGGATCGGCGTGAACGCCATCGCCCGGCCGATCGACAATCCGCTGGTCAACCGCTGGTTGCTCGGCGTGCGCGAGCGGCAGGGCATGCGCGTCATCACCAAGTGGGGCGCGACCGACGAAATGCAGCGCATCCTCGAGGTCGGGGGTACGCTCGGGTTCATCGGGGATCAAAACGCCGGCGACAAGGGCATGTTCGTGCCGTTCTTCGGTCGGCTGGCATCGACGTACAAATCGATCGGCCTGTTGGCCATGCATTACAACGCGCCGGTCATCTGCGGGTACGCTCTGCGCACCGGAGAGGATTTTCACTACGAGATCGGCGTGACCGACATCATCCGCCCCGAGCACTGGGACGGCCAGCCCGACCCACTGTATTACCTGACCGCCCGTTACATGCGCGCGGTGGAATCGATGGTGCGTCTGGAGCCGGGCCAATACCTGTGGGTCCACCGCCGCTGGAAGAGCCGGCCTCGTTTCGAGCGTCTGGGCAAGCCCATGCCCGCATCCCTGCACCGTCAACTGGAGCAGTTGCCCTGGATGACGGATGAGATGATGGCCTCGCTCCAAAAGCCCCTGTGCAATTCGGACCCGGGCCGGGTATAATGCTTACCCCACCAGACCGAAACGGAATACCAACATGTCCAAGGAAGAAACTAACCGCCTGGAAGGCAAGCGCATCCTGATCGTCGATGACGACCCGGACGTGCTGGCCGTGATCGAGCAGGCCCTCAAGGCCGAAGGGGCTCAAACCAGTTGCTGTTCCGATGGCAACAGCGCGGTTGCCCTGACCGAGTCCGACAATCCGCAGTTGATTGTGCTGGATATGATGCTGCCCAAGCGTTCGGGTTTCCTGGTGCTGGAGCGCGTCAAGGCGATGGAGAACCGGCCGCGCGTGGTCATGATCACCGCCAACGAAGGCAAACGCCACCAGTCTTACGCCGAGCAGTTGGGCGTGGACGCCTACCTGCACAAGCCGGTCCGCCTGGAACGCCTGGTCCAGCTGGCCCGGGAACTGACCAGCTGACATGACATTGCCGCGAAGGCGGGCATCCGGTAAACCGAATCACTTGAAAAGCCCATGGGTTCCGCCCCGTGGGCTTGTTCTATACAGTAAACAACCATGAATGTGGGAAGGGGAATCGCGATCGTAGTGTAGTTTGGATAGTTGCGCCCCCATTCAGCGAAGGAATTGTCTAATGGATCAGTGGTATTGCATGGCCGGCGGAAACCAATACGGTCCGGTGGATGAAGGAACCGTTCGCACCTGGTTGGCTGAGCGACGTCTGCAACCGACGGATCAGGTTTGGAAAGAAGGTTGGGACGACTGGCGGCCGCTTTCGCAGTTGCAGAAGTTTGGCGCTGTGTCCGCAACACCTGCCGTAGCGGCTCCCCAGGTGGTCTACCCGCCGCAGCTTCCCACAGCGCCCGGGGCGGTCGCCTCCATGGTCTGTGGGATCATCAGCGTCGTGTTTGCCGGCATGTGTGGTATGGGGGTCATCCTGGGAATCATTGCGTTGGTCCAGAAAGCCAAGGCGATGAATTACATCAGAACCTATCCCCATCAATACGGCGGGAAGGGATTTTGCACCGCCGGGCAGGTACTGGGCATCATCGGGACTATCCTCGGATCGCTGGTCCTTGTTTACTGGGTCGTCTGGCTCAGCTTGGTGGGTGTGTTTTTCTCCGCGGCCGCATCCCACGGCATGCACGCCTTGCCTTAACGCTTACAGCACGAACTTGCTCAGGTCTTCATCCCCGGCGATGTCGGCCAGCCGCTCGCGCACCATGTCCGCGGTGATGGCCAATGCGGTCTGGCCCGAGGCGGCCATTTCCGGGGCATCGAAGCTGATCGGCTCGAAGAGTTTTTCCATGACGGTCATCAATCGACGTGCGCCGATGTTTTCCATCGTGGCGTTGACCTGCGCGGCGATCTCGGCCATGGCCTCGATGGAGTCCGGCTTGAATTCCACCGAGATGCCCTCCGTGCCCAGCAACGCCTGCTGCTGGCGGGTCAGGGCGTTGTCCGGCTCGGTCAGGATCCGAACGAAATCGTCCCGCGTCAGGGCATTCAATTCCACGCGGATCGGGAATCGGCCCTGCAACTCCGGCATCAGATCGCTGACCGACGCGGCGTGAAACGCGCCCGCGGCGATGAACAGCACGTGGTCGGTGTTCACCATGCCGTGACGCGTGGTGACGGTCGTGCCCTCGACGATCGGCAGCAGATCCCGCTGCACGCCCTGGCGGCTGACATCCGGGCCGCCCTTGCCCTCACCGCCGGGTCCGGCCACCTTGTCGATCTCATCGAGAAAAATGATGCCCAGTTGCTCGGTGCGGCGAATCGCCTCGGTGGTGATCTTGTCGCGGTCGATCAGGTTGTCGATTTCCTCGGCGATGAAGACCTCGCGCGCCTGGCTTACCGCAAGCCGACGCTGACGCGTCTGTTCGGGAATCAGGTTCTCGAACATCTTGGTCATTTCCGGTTCCATCTGGTCCAGGCCCATGTTGGAGAACATGGCGACGGGCACGGCCTTGGAGCGTTGAACGATCTCGACTTCGCGCTCGTCGAGTTCGCCGCGGCGTAATTGTGCGAGGAGTTTTTCGCGCACTTGGTCTCGGCGCTGCTGCGATTGATCGGCCGGGACGTAGCCGCCCGTCGATTCGTCCACCTGATACATCGTCGGTTCGCTTGGTTCGGCGGGGGGCAGCAGCAGGTCCAGCAGACGCTGCTCGGTGCGCTGTTCGGCCGCTTCCTGCACCTGCTCGGCATGCTCGGCCCGGACGATATGAATGGCTTGCTCCACCAGGTCACGCACCATCGACTCCACGTCCCGGCCGTGGTAGCCGACTTCCGTGAACTTGCTGGCTTCGACCTTGATGAACGGGGCGCCGGTCAGTGTGGCGATCCGCCGGGCGATTTCGGTTTTTCCCACACCCGTCGGCCCGCTCATGATGATGTTCTTCGGAGGCACTTCACGGGCGAGTTGTTCATCGAGTTGCTGGCGTCGCCAGCGGTTGCGGATGGCCACCGCCACGGCGCGCTTGGCGGCGTCCTGGCCGATGATGTACTTGTCCAGTTCGGTGACAATTTGTCGAGGCGTGAGGTTTTCCATGGAAACGTGTGCGGTTTTCAGTATTCAGGGTTCAGGGTTCAAATCGCGCATCTGAAATTTGAAATATCAGATTTCAATAGGCGCGCTCGATTGACGCACCATGATAGTAGAAACGCAGGATGTCCATCGGGTCCGTGCCCTGCGCGGCCATGCGGTTGGCTCCGAATTGGCACAATCCCACGCCATGCCCCAGTCCGCGGCCGTCGGTGAACGACACGCGATTGCCGGTGAGCGTGACGTTGAAGAAACTGCTGCCCAGTCGCATCCTGTGCGGTGGGGGGGACAGACCCGCCGAGGGATCCGACCAGTTGCACGCATGTCGGAAACTCTCCGCCCGCAGCAGGTGCCGTTTGCCCGACTGATCGGTAACGACGAACCGGGTTGGTCGATCGAATCGGTTCCGCTCGGCGATTGCGATCCCTTTGATCCGCGTCAGGTCTTTGATGGGCAAGCGATGGAAGCGCCCATAAGCGGCCAGTCGTTTTTCCAACGTGGAGCGCGGTCGCGTGATCGTTGACCAGCGGTCATGCTTGGTACCGTCGCACCAGCGACAGGGTTGGTGAGGCGACAGCGGAGGCGGGCCGTTCACGCCGAACGCTTCGGTGGGGCTGAGCCCCGCACCGCCGCAGGTGCTGGAGTAGTAGGCCTTGATCACGCGATCGCGGTATGACAGTACGACGCCGCGTGTATCCAGCACGGCCTGTCGGGCTTTAGAGTTGTTGCTGAATCCGGCGTAGGCCTGCGAGGCCTGCGTGTCTTCCACGTCATGGGCGCGGTGCGGCGTTTCGAACAGGCAGGCCAGGGCATAGCTGCGTGCGGCGACGGCCTGGGCTTGGTAGGCGCCCACGTGCCAGCGGTCGTACAACTCCCGCTCCAGGACTCCGGGCAGGTACGTTTCCAATTTCACGTGGTTGATCACATCGAATGCGCTGGGCGACACGGCGGTCAGTACGATGCGCCCGGGGTAGGGCCGGTTGTCGACGTTGAGGATGTTGCCGCCGAGGGGTTGCAGTTCCAGCCGATCGCTCGCTGAAGGAAACAGCGCTCGGCCGTGGTTGTACCACCCGCCGTGGCCGCGCGCCAGGTCCAGCGGGGTGGGAACGATCACCGTCTGGTCCGGCTCGGCCTTGATCGTCACCCGATCCGGCCCTTCGATGGTCAGACGCTGTGATTGACGACCGATGCGTACGCGGATGGTCGGTTCATTGACGATCTTCGGGGAATCGGATGTGGCGGTTTGGGATGGCTCGATAGGCGCGGCAGGCGGGCGGTGGCCGCATTGGTTGGGAGCACAACTGCACAGCAGCAACGCCATGGCCGCGATGGGCGAGAGGAATTGTCGTCTGACGCTGGGCATGGCGAAAACGGACGGGTCGGGCGGAGTGGCTAAACGGTTGCATCGCACCACACAACCCCCGGTGTGAATGCGATACGCGTCATTTCAGATTTACTCTTCCAGCTTGCGCAGCGACAGGCCGCGCTCCGTCAACTTCTCTTTCACTTCGTCCAGACTGGTCATGCCGAAGTTCTTGATCCCCAGCAGCTCGGCCTCGGTGTAGCTGACCAGGTCGCCGATGGTCTGAATATTCAACAGCGACAGCGCCTTGCGGGCGCGCATGGACAGGTCGAGTTCATCGACGGGATCGGTGAGCACCTGCTCATCGCCCCCGGCACTGCGCAGCTGCTCGTAAATTTCTTCACGGACGGCCTCGGCTTGGGCGTCGAGCGCCTGGCCCAGCCGCATGCCCCGCGCGTTCAGCATCGCCTTGATCTCGTGCAGCGAGGTTTCGCCGAAGTTCTTGTAACCCAGCAGCTCCGCTTCGGTGGTGCGCAGCAGATCGCCGAGCGTGCGGATGTTCATTTTTCGCAGGCAATTCCGCGCCCGCACCGACAACTCGAAATCCGTCACGGGCGTTTCCATCAGCGTGTGCTGCTGGTCGTTGGGACGGCCCGGGTCGTCATCGTAGTACATGTGGCGGCAGGCCTGCACGTCCTTGAGAAACAGGCGGGCGCGCAGATGATTCGGATTGGTCTCGACGACCTGGCGCAGACATTTTTCCGCGCCCGGGTAATCGCCCTGATCTTCGTAGAGGACGGCCAGGTTCATCAGCGCATTGATGTGAGGCAGTTCGGTATCGCAGCACTGTTCGTACAGGTTCAGTGCCTGTTGCTCTTCGCCAACCAGATCGAGGCAGTACGCCAGGCGGAAGCAGATGCTCAGGTTATCCGGATCGAGCGAGTAGGCCTTGTGCAGTTGCTCGATGGCGGTCCAGCGGTCTCCATCGCGCTCGGCCTGGAGGCCAGCCTGGTAATGCGTGTCGGCTTGCCGGGGATTGGCGGTTCCGGACGTGTTGATTTCGGGAGTGAAAGGGTCAGCCATGGAAGAACAGACTCCGCAGTGTGGTTGCTGAACTTACAGATATACTGCAAAATGCCAAGGTTAATCCCCGTCGCCGAGCGATGCAAGCGACCGGCGATCCCACGGACGGAGCACCCATTCCATGGCCCAACTCAAACGGATTCTTGTCACCGGCGGCGCGGGGTTTCTCGGCTCGCATCTGTGCGATTATCTGGTCCGCCAGGGCCACGATGTCATTTGCGCCGATAACTTCTTCACCAGCCAGAAAACCACCATCGAGCACCTGCTCGACTGTCATAACTTCGAGCTGATTCGCCACGATATCACCCATCCTCTCTGGCTGGAGGTGGACGAAATCTACAATCTGGCCTGCCCGGCCTCGCCCATCCATTACCAGTACAATGCCATCAAGACCATCAAAACCTCCGTTCTGGGAGCGATCCACATGCTGGGTCTGGCCAAGCGCGTGCATGCGAAGATCCTCCAGTCCTCCACCAGCGAGGTCTACGGCGATCCGCAGGTCCATCCCCAGGACGAAGAGTATCGGGGGCATGTCAACCCGATCGGCCCGCGCGCCTGTTACGATGAGGGCAAACGCTGCGCCGAAACGCTCTTTTTCGATTACCACCGGCAAAATCGGGTGAATATCCGTGTGGCCCGTATCTTCAACACCTACGGACCACGCATGCACCCTTACGACGGCCGCGTGGTCTCCAACTTCATTCTTCAGGCCCTGGCCGGTGAAGACCTGACGGTCTACGGCGATGGCAGCCAGTCGCGCAGTTTCTGCTACGTGGATGACCTGATCGCCGGACTGATCGTCCTGATGGACAGCCCGGACGACTGCATCGGTCCGATCAACCTGGGCAATCCCGTTGAGGTGAGCATGCGGGAATTGGCCGAGCGGGTGATCGCAATGACCGGCTCCTCCTCCTCGATCACGACGTTGCCGCTGCCGGCCGACGACCCGGTCCGTCGCCAGCCGGACATCACCATCGCCCGGCAACAACTGAACTGGCAGCCGCGGGTGGGTCTGGAGCAGGGGCTTGGGCAAACCATCGAATATTTTCGGACCTTGGATCTGAGTCGGTACCGCAAGCCCACCCCGAATCGGCCCGATACGATCAAATGAATTGCTCCTATCCTCGCTTTCCAGCAGAGGTTCGGGTTATAATGAATCGTGACGTGATCACTTCTTACCCAAGCCGTACCGGTGGTTCACTGCAAACCGAAGCCAGGTGGACCGGTGGTGGGCGATGATTGCATAGGGGTCTGCGATGGACAAGCCCAAGAACGAACGTGACTTGTGGAACACCCTTCTCTTCTGGGCGTTGATCGTGCTGGCGCTGGGCGTGATCGCCCTGGGCATCTACGAGGCGGGTCAGGGTGATGGTTTCGTGGTGATGGCGCTGGGTGTGGTGGCGCTGGTCGTACCCTGTTCGGTCTACCCGACGCTCTCGAACAACGGCGGCAGCGCCTCAGGCGGCGGGCCCAGCGAGATGCTGCTCAGTGAGATCAGTGAGCGGTTGCTGCTGACCGACCAGGCCAAGCGCATTGTCTATCGTCAGAAAGACCGTGAACTGTTGCGCAATGCGATTCAGGAGGACATTGCTGCCGGCGATTACGATGCCGCGCTGAAACTGGTTGATGAGATGTCCGACAGCTTCGGCTATCACGAGGAATCCGAGCAGTTCCGCGATCAGATTCTCGATGCCCAGAAGCGCAAGCACGAGCAGTTGACCATCGAAGCGATCGAGCGGATCGAACAAACCTGCGCCGCTTACAAGTGGGAGGAAGCGCGTCGGATGATCCGTCGTTTGGAGCGGTTGTATCCGGACAACACGCGCGTTACCTCGCTGCACGGCTATCTCGAGCAGGCCGTCAACGATCGCAAACGCGATCTGGAGCGTCAGTTCCTGCGCGCCGCGGAAGTCGATGATGTGGAGAAAGCGATGGAACTGCTTCGGGAACTGGACCGGTACCTCACTCCCGCCGAAGCCGAACCCTACCGCGAGACGGCGCGCGGCGTGATCGGCAAGAAGCGCCAGAACCTCGGCGTGCGGTTCAAGATGGCCGTGCACGATCGCGAGTGGGTGGAGGCGGTGACGGTGGGCGAGAACCTCATCCGTGAGTTCCCCAATTCGATGATGGCCAACGAAGTGCGCGACATGCTGGACCTGCTGCGGGAACGTGCTGCCGGCCAGCGCGCCGCCGAACGCACCGGCGCGTAGGGTGATTGCCGTTAAATGGTCGGATAACGGGGGGCGCCACCTGTTGACCCAAAAGGCAACATGTGTGATTCCAGTTATTGGCGATGCACACTTTGCGACTTCGAGGACTCAGCCGCCAAAGTGTGGCACCCCGTTATATCCCCGTCACCGCGCGCATGGCGATGTACCCGATGTAAATCAAGAGTAACCCTGCGCCCTCGCCACGTCCGACGCGCTTCTGCGTGATCGTCAGCGGCAGCAACACCAGCGACAGCGCCGCCATCACCAGCAGGTCGGTCGCGCCGCCCGTCGGCAGTTCAAACGGCCCGATGGTCACCGACACGCCCAGAATCAAAAGCAGGTTCCAGATGTTTGAGCCGACGATATTGCCGATGGCGATGTCGGTATGGCCGTGGCGCACGGCAATCAGGCAGGTCACCAGTTCCGGCAAGCTCGACCCGACCGCCACGATGGTCAGGCCGATGATTTCCTGGGGGACGCCGAGGGTCTGGGCCAGAGACACGGCGCCGAGTTCGACCAGTCTTCCCCCCGAGGCCACGCAGACCAATCCGCCCACCGACATCACCGTCGCCATGAACAGGGAAATCCGGTGCGGCTTGTGGACCGCTTCCACATCCTCGGCCAGTGGATCGCGCTGCCGCTGTCGCATGGCGACGAGGAAGTTGTAACCCAGAAAGAGCAGAAAGATGACCAACAGAATCACACCGTCGGATTGGATGAATTGATCGGGCTCGGTGACGCCGGGCAGCCACCCGAACGCCAGGCCGAGCGTGATCGCCGTGGCCAGCAGCATGATCGGGATTTCGCGCAGGATCACCGAGCGGTGGACGATCACGGGGCTGACCAGCGCCGTCAGGCCGAGGATCAACCCGACGTTGGCGATGTTTGAGCCGATGATGTTGCCGAAATTGATCCCGCTGTTGCCGTTGATGGCGGCGAAAAGATTGACGGCCAGTTCCGGCGCGCTGGTGCCGAAGGCGACGACGGTCAGCGAGACCAGCAGCGTGCTGATGCCCAGCGCCTTGGACAGCGCCACCGCCCCGCGCACCAGCCATTCCCCGCCGACCACCAGCAGAACGAACCCGCCGACCAGTTCCAACACATCGATCAGCATGGATTACACTTTGAGGTTGACCGCTGCGCCGAGTGCCTCGGCGTAGCGCTGACGAATCGGCTCGACCACCTGTTCGACAAACGCATCGACCTGCTGCGGGGCGCGGCCGACGTACTGCGCCGCATCCATCGCGTCTTCAAAATCGATGCCCTCAAACACCGGCTCCGTGGCCAGCAGCGACAGCAGAGGATTGTCCTCCCCGCGACGTTTGATGCGGTTCGCCGCTTCCTGGCAGTGGATGCGGATGATCTCGTGCACTTCCTGGCGGTCGGCCCCGTTGGTCTGCACCGCCTGCATCATCAGGTTCTCGGTGATCATGAACGGCAGCTCGCCGGCAAGATTCCTGGCGATGCGATTGGGATAGACCACAATCCCGCGGGCGACGTTGATCAGCAGATCCAGCGCCCCGTCCAGGGCCAGGAACGGTTCGGGCAGGGTGAGCCGACGGGTCGCGGAATCGTCCAGCGTGCGTTCGAGCCATTGTTCGGAGGCGGTGGTGTAGGGCGTGCAGGTCAGGCCGATGACGAACCGGCACAAACCGCCAATCCGCTCGCAGCGCATGGGGTTGCGCTTGTACGGCATGGCGGACGAACCGACCTGCGTGGCCTCGAAGGGTTCTTCCAGTTCCTTGCGGTTGGCCAACAGACGCATGTCGGCGGCGAACTTGGCGGCGGCGGCCGCACCGGCCGACAGCGCCCCGGCAATCAGGCCGTCCAGCAGGCGCGGGTACGTCTGCCCGGTGACATGAAACGTCATGTCCGCTTGCCACCCCATTTTCTCCGCGACGCGCCGGTCGAGTTGCTCGACTTTCTGGTGGTCGCCGTTGAACAGTGCCAGGAACGAGGCCTGCGTGCCCGTCGCCCCCTTCACGCCGCGGAACCGCAACGTGGCCAGTCGATGTTCGATCTCCTCCAGCGCCATGACCAGCTCCGCTGCCCATAGCGTGGCGCGCTTGCCGACGGTGGTCGGCTGGGCCGGCTGAAAATGCGTGAAGCCCAGCGTCGGCAGATCCCGGTGTTCGGCGGCGAACCTGCCCAGGGAGTCGATGGCGTTGGCCAGTTTGTTCGCCACCAGAGTCAGCGATTCGCGGATGAGGATCAGTTCGGTGTTGCAGTTGACGAACTGGCTGGTGGCTCCGAGGTGAATGATCGGTCGGGCCTTGGGCGCCTGGTCTCCCAGTGTATGAATGTGGGCCATCACATCGTGACGCAGTTGCTTTTCGTATTTCGCCGCGGCGTCGAAATCGATGTCGTCCAGGTGCTGGCGCAGTTCATCGAGCTGTTCGTCTGTAATTTGCAGGCCCAGTTCCTGCTCGGCTTCGGCCAGGGCCAGCCAGAGTCGGCGCCAGGTGGAGTGCTTTCGTCGCGGACTCCAGATCGCCTGCATGGCCGGGGAGGCATGGCGGGTGGCCAGCGAAGAAATATACGTGTCGTGATTGTTCATACGCGAACCCAAGGAGGGGCAAGAGGGTAAATCTATTGACCGACCGACTTTCAGCGGTCATAGTACCATCCGAGGCCTGTTTCGACACCCGACCGCCGCCGTGGGGGCCCCGCCGCGGCCGAGCCGCCGATATGACCGCCCAACCCATGCGATTGAGCATCGAACGCGAGCGCCAACTGGTCCGTCAGGTCCAGCAGGGCGATCGTGGAGCGATGGGTGAGTTGCTCGGGGCGTACCACAAGCGGGTCTACCACCACTGCCTGCGGATGCTGGGCCACCCCGAAGATGCGGCCGATATCACCCAGGAGGCCATGGCCCGGGCGATCGAACATGTCGGTCGATTTACCGGAAAGAGCCGTTTTTCCACCTGGCTGTTCCGCATCGTGGTGAATTTGTCAATTTCGCACCTGCGCAAGCGTAAAGTGCGTCGGGCGACGAGTCTGGATAACCCGATTTCCGGTCTGGATGACGGTGGGGCCGTGCCTTTGAGCCAGTTGATGGCCGATTCGACGGAACCGAATCCCGCCGATCGCGTCCAAACCAGTGAACAGGTCGACCGGATGATCCGCACGCTCGACGGTCTGGACGAAAATCTAAAAAGCGTGATCCTGCTGCGGGACTTGCAGGAGATGGATTATCGGGAGATTGCCGAAGTGCTGGATCTTCCGGTGGGCACGGTGAAAAGCCGATTATTCCGAGGGCGACTGGCGCTGCGGCGGCAACTATCCCGGGGCGAAAATGACCAGCGCCACCACGGCGACGACGAAGTAGCAGCACCATGACAGACACCTACGACGAACAACTTCTGCTGGATTTTGTCGAAGGCGAATTGGGCCCCGAAGATCGCGCCCGCGTCGAGAAGTTGATCGCCCGGGACGAACGGCTCGGTCGGCTTCTTGAGGACATGCGCCGCGATCGGGACACTCTGCGCCAGCTTCCCGAACCGCCCACACCCACCTGGTTGATGGACGAAGCGCTCGGAAGTCTGGAACGGACCATGCTGCTCGAGCCCAGCCCCGACGAAACCGAGGCCCGGGTGAATCACAAGCGCGGCGTTCTGCGTCGGCTCAGTTTTACCGCCGCTGTGGCCGCCATGTTGCTCTTGTGCACCTTCGTCGTGTTTCAGTCGCTGACCAACCTGGCCGGACCGGATGTGGCGTTCCATTCCGAAGGCGAGCATGAAGATAGCGAGCCGATTTTGCCCGGCAAGGGCGGGCCGATGATCGCCAAGTCAAACGCCCGGGCCGAGCAGGCGCCTGCCAATCCCGATGTTCAATCCGATCCCATCGCAGTCCACGCGGACCGGCAATCGGATCCCGGCACCACCGTCCTCATCGCCAAGGGCGGGCCAGCGGCAGGCCGACAGGAAGCCCTGGGCCAACAGGCCGAGCCAGAGATCGCGGTGCAGCAGCGTGCTATTACCTCACGTGCGGGCACGCAGCAGGATGTGGCGCAAGTCGCCAAGGCCGGTCCCAGTGCGCCCGGTCCCCAGGTCCATCAACTGATTGTCGAAACGCCCGAGCAATTCGATCTCGCCTCGCTGGTCAATGAGGAGATTCAACTCAGCCCCGAGGAAATCGCCGCGCTCGAGGTGGTGGTCAATACTAACGATGTGACGCTGACCAACGACCAGCTCATTTCCGCCTCCGCACACCTTCCGCAAACCAACCTGATCGGACCGCTGACCACCCGCAACGGCCAGAAACGCGTCGATCCCGTCGATGCTCAGTACATGGCTCAAGTCAGTTACAAACTGGAAATCCCCACCGATCAGTTCAACAACTGGGTGCGCAATGTTTCGCAGGTCGAACGGCAGAAGCAGGTTCGGGCCGGGCAGCGCGTGGTGTTCCAGCGGCGTTACGAAACGATGGATCTGGCGCGCACCTGGCCGCGCTCCAAACCCGATTACAACGCCATCCTGACCGAGCAGCTCCCGCTGCTTAGGAAAACGAAGGCAACGGCCGTAGAACAATCGTCGCACACCGCCGTGCAGGCGCAGAACACCAAGGCCGCGCCGCGTGATGACAAGAAGCAAGTGGTGATTAACATTCCCGTCTACGTCAACAACGACAGGGTGCAGGCGGTTCAACCCACTGCCAATCGGGCCTTGGAGATCGAACAGACGGATGCCCCGCCCGGCGACGCTCCAGTGCCGCAAACCGAATAGAGGGCTATGCCGACGTTTCTTCTCCAAGTGGGCGACGAGTCCGGTCGGGCAGGCATCACACGCTTCCGGCCGGGCAAATCAATCCCGTCTTAACACGCACCGTGTTTCACGCACCGATCCCCTTTACAATACCAGCCCACGAATTAACCAGGAGATGCCATGCCTTACGAGCACCTTGATGATATGAACGGTGAAACCTGGCGCGTTTTTCGCATCATGGCCGAGTTTGTTGAAGGGTTTGAGCTGATGCGGCAGATTGGTCCTGCGGTGACCGTCTTCGGATCCGCACGCACACCGCCCGGCGAGCACTATTACGAATTGTGTCGGCAGATGTCGGCCAAACTGGTCCAGGCGGATTTTGCCGTGATCACCGGCGGGGGCCCCGGCATCATGGAGGCGGCCAACCTCGGCGCGATGGAAGCCGACGGCAAGAGCGTTGGGCTCAATATCACCCTGCCCATGGAGCAGGAACCCAATCCCTACCAGACCCACGAATTGACCTTTCGCTACTTCTTCGTGCGCAAGGTCATGTTCGTCAAGTACGCCCAGGCCTTCGTCATCTTCCCCGGCGGCTTTGGCACGATGGACGAATTCTTCGAATCCATGACGCTCATCCAGACCCTTAAGATCGCCCCGTTTCCCGTGGTGCTGATCGGCACGGATTTCTGGTCCGGCCTGATCGACTGGGTGCAACGGGTCATGCTTGAAAAGTTCGAGAACATCAGCCCCGAAGACATGCAGCGGTTCATGCTGACCGACGACATCGACGAAGCGGTGAACCTGATCGCCAAGTGCCGGGATGAAAAGTGCTGGCTCGGTCCGCAGCCGGTCGATCTGCCCCATTTCGCCACGCGGCCCACCGGCGAAGGCACGCGCGCCGGCATCGATCCCAAACGCCGCATCCCGGCCGAGCATCCCAATCGTCGTGCCGAGTAAGCATCAAACCAATCCCGCGCGGCGCATCTGCCGATAGCACTTACCATGGCCGACACCGCCTACCAGCAATGCATCCACCCCGATTGTGCCGCCACGTTTGAAGTGGACCGCGTGTTGACGGCCTGTCCGAAATGCGGGGCGCTGCTCGATGTGCAGTACGACTGGGATCGCCTGCCGGTCCCGCGCTGGGCCGACTTTGAACAGCGCTGGGCCAGCAAAGGCGCCCAGGGACGGGGGCGGCTGGATTTCTCCGGTGTATGGCGATTCCGCGAACTGCTGCCGTTCTACGGCAATGACGATCGCATCGTCACCATCGGAGAAGGACGCACCAACTTACAAGACGCCCGCGAACTGGCCCGGCAGATCGGTTTCGACCCTGGCAATCTGTTCCTCCAATACGAAGGTCTCAATCCCACCGGATCGTTCAAAGACAACGGCATGACCGCCGCCTTCACCCATGCCCGCATGGTCGGCGCGCGGCGCGTCGCCTGCGCCTCCACCGGCAATACCTCGGCCTCCCTGGCCATGTTCGCCGCTCACGCCGGACTCCAGGGCATCGTGTTCATCGGCTCCGGGAAGATCGCCTACGGCAAGCTCAGCCAGGCCTTGGATTACGGCACGCTCACCCTCCAGGTCGAAGGCGATTTCGACGCCTGCCTGCGCAACCTGCGCGATATCGTCAGCGAACACCCGGAACTGGGTATTTACCTGATGAACTCGATCAATCCCTTCCGCCTGGAAGGGCAGAAGTCGATCATGTATCGCATCCTCGAGGCACGCGATTGGCGCGTGCCCGATTGGATCGTCGTTCCCGGGGGCAATCTCGGCAATTCCGCGGCGTTCGGCAAGGCCTTTGGCGAACTGCGTCAACTGGGCCTGATCGGTCGATTGCCCCGACTGGCCGTGATCCAGGCCGCCGGAGCCGATCCGCTCTACACGCTTTACCACGAGCAGGGCCTGCGCTGGAACGGTGGACGATGGGATCACTCCCTCCGCGATGACTTGTGGGCGAAGAACATCGCCGTCCGAACCGTCGCCTCGGCCATCGAGATCGGAAAACCCGTGAACCTGCCCAAGTGCCTGCGCTCGCTGGAACTGATGGACGGCGTGGTGCGCGAGGTCGATGACGAAACCATCCTCGAACACAAAGCGCTGGTGGGCCGCTACGGTTTCGGCTGCGAGCCGGCCAGCGCCGCTTCGGTCGCCGGGGCTCGTCTGTTGCGTGAGGAAGGCGTGATCGACGCCGACGCCGAAGTCGTCTGCATCCTCACCGGCCACCAGCTCAAGGATCCGGACGCCACGGTCCGCTATCACACCGGCATCGACATGATGGCCGCCCAGGAGACCGCCCCGCGCTGCGATCCGGCCGGCCGGGCCTCCAACCGCCCGATCCCCGTTCCCGATGACCTGGCGGCAATCGTCCGCGTCATCGAGGCCCATTGATTTTAAGCCCGAGGTTGAGAACCGAGTCTGCAAGGCCGAAACCCGGGTTCCCAAACCGGCATAAGCTAACTTGCATCCTCTCCCCCGCGCGGTACCCTAAAGGACTAAATAGAGCGAGGACACTTCCATGAAAGTCATCTGCGATCGAGGCGCGTTGGTTGAAGCGTTGAACCTGGCCGGACAGGTTGCCCTCCAGCGCACGCCCAAGCCCATTCTCCAGTGCGTCAAACTCGAGGCGACCGGCGGCAAGCTCATCGTCGCCGGGACCGACCTCGAAGTCGCCGTGCACATGATTGTCGAGCAGGTGGAGATTACCGAGGAGGGCCAGGCCGTCCTCCCCGCCGAAAAGCTCGCCTCCATCGTCCGCGAATCCGCCGACGAAACGATCACCCTCGAAACCGAGGAAGAACACACCCACGTGCGCGGCTCCGATTCCCATTTCAAGGTCTTCGGCTCCCCCCCGGGCGACTTCCCGCCCGTCGAACCGTTCACCGGCGAGGCCGACATGGAAATCAACGCCGGACAACTGCACGACCTGATCACCAAGACCGAGTTCGCCACCGCCCGGGAAAACAGCCGCTATGCGATCAACGGCGTCCTCATCGAGCGCGAGGCGAAGAAGTTGGCGATGGTCGCCACTGACGGCCGACGCTTGGCCATGGCCCGCGGCGCCGTCTCCGGGCCCGGCGAGGCCTTCAACGCCATCATCCCCACCAAGGCCCTCAAGCTGCTTGCCCGGCTGTTCGACGATCCCACCGAATCGGTCCGCGCCGCATTGGCCGACAACCAGGCCCGTTTTGCCACCGACCGCGCCACGCTCACGACCAACCTCGTCGAGGGCAATTTTCCGCCCTACAGGGATGTCATCCCCCGCGACCAGGATCGCAAGGCCGTCTTCAAGACCGACCTGCTCGCATCCGGCGTCCGCCGTGCCGCGCTGCTGACCAACGAGGAATCGAAGGGCGTTCGCATGGCCTTCAGCGCCGAGCAATTGCAATTGACCAGTCGCGCCCCGGAAATGGGCGAGGCCGAGGTCAACGTCCCCATCGAATCCTACTCCGGCGACCCCGTCGAGATCGGCTTCAACCCCACGTTCGTCGTCGATGCGCTCAAGATCATCGATTCCGATACCGTCTCGATTGAATTGAAAGCCCCCAACAAACCCGGTCTGTTGAAGACCGGCCCGGAGTTCACCTACGTCGTCATGCCGGTGAGTCTGGGGTGAGTTGGTTAACCGGTTGATTGGTTCACTGGCTTGGCCACTTCAGTGGCCATGTGCGAAATGATGGTTTGAAACTCAACAAGTCCCGCCGTGCACGGCGGGATTTTCATTTGTCATTCCCGCGCAGGCGGGAATCCAGTAATACGTTAGGCGGATGTCGCGCAGCGACGCCGTATCAACCAGGCTAATCATTTCACCGCCAAGGCACAAAGAGCGCCCAGGCCGCGAAGAAGTATAATATTGAGCGACGCGGTTTATCGCGATATTTCTGTGGAAGTATCAAGGTTCTGTTTCCTTAGCACCGGGAATCAATGAACAATCCACCCACCATTTCCAACTTTTATCCGATTTTCCGATTTCTGCTTTACAAGCTTCCCCAATGAAATCCCGTACGCGCGAACTGCTCAAACCATATTGCTCTGCCTGCAAACACATCCAATCACGCGCCTTCGTACTTCGCCAGTTTTTGTCTGGGAACTTCTGAAGAAACCGTTGGTATATGCAATCGCGTTGGTAGGCAGATATTTTCCAGTGTGGTTTATGTATGTGAACTGGTCGTCCTGTTTTGTCTGGAATGCATAAGCTCTTATTCATTATTGATTCCCTGGAATTGTGAAAGTTGTGTGTGGGTATTATACCGAATGAGGCCCACACCGGGGAAGGCGTGGGCTTTTGAAGAGAGTGGGCGTGGAACGACAGGGGTTTCATCCGAACCTTCGTATCGCAGGAGCGATGCTCAGGTCCGGCTTGGGAAGACATGTCTGATCAACGGATTAACGGATCAACTGTTCCTCTTCCGCCCATACAACATGCGGCTGTCGCGTTCCTGTTCTTTGGTCCATCGGGACATGTCCACTAGGGCGGCGTAGTGTTCACCTTCCACCGGGACCATGATCGGCTGCGGGGCGGTGCGGAAATCCACCAGTTCCAGCAGCTCAAAACCGGCGTCGAGCACCAGGTCCACCACCTGCTTGAGCGTGGCGTCAACCAACCAGGGCTCGGGGTGAATCTCCAGCAGCAGGTGTTGCACATCTTCGGCCAGTGTCCGCGGCATGCCGCGCAATACCTTGGCTTCGCAGCCGTGCACGTCGATTTTGACGATGTCGGCCCGCATCGACTCGCGCTGGCGCAGATCGTCCAACGGGATCGCCTCCACCGTGTGGACGGTCATGCCGGGCTCGGCTTTTTTCATGCTGCGATCGGCAAACTCGATTTGGCCGACTTCGTCGGAGAGTGCGACTTCATGAACCCGGGCGCGGTTGCCGTTCAATTCAACGTTGCGACGCAGCACCGGGAGAAATTCGGGGCTCGGCTCGAAGGCGTGCACTTCACACGCGCCGTGGAGCGCGGCGACGTAGGCGGTGAAGTAACCGTAGTATGCGCCGATATCGAGGAAACCGCAGGGGCCGCGACCGGTGAGCAGGGTTTTGAGCAGCGACTCCACGGAGGGTTCGTAAGTGCATGGCTTTTCATCGCCGGAACCGATGAAGTGACGCCAGAGGTACTCCCACTGCGGATCGTGGAATCGGAACCGCGCGCCCCGGACTTTGAACGTTGCGGTGGGATCGCGCCGGAAGCGTCGGCGGTAATACTTGCGATTCAGGTGGCGGTATTTCTTGTACGGATAGTCTCGGATGGAGCGGACGAATCGCCCGATGACACCGGGTCGATTCGGCGAATCGGCATCGTAGGCCTGTGGCGACATCAACGGGCGCCCTGCTGGTGCGCCAGCAATCCGGCGAATCCGTCCCAGAGGAAGACGATTTCGACGGGCCCGAAACCCGCATCGCGGAGCATGGCGGTGTTCTGTTCGAGTGTGAGCGGGATCAATACACCGGCCAGCGATTTCGCCTTCTGTCGGATCATCGCGTCGCTGAGGCCTTGCGATCGTTTGTGTGCGTGGAGCATTTCGTCCCACGTGCGTTGCACATCGTCGGACTCGGCGCGGATCTTTTCGACGAGCAGAACAGCGCCGCCGGTTTCGATTGCCGATTGCGCGGCTCGCAAGACGGGGGCGCGGTGTTCGACGGGGATGAACTGCAACGTGCAGACGCAGACAACCAACCGGGCCTCGGGGAAGGCCGTCATTTCCGCCACATCGGCGTAATGAAACTCGGCGTTAGCCGCATCGCACTTGTCGCGGGCGCGCTCGAGCATGGCCAAGCTGTTGTCGACGCCGACGAAGCGCGTGTCGGGTCCGCATCGATTTCGTTGCTGGAGTTGGGCGACGGTTTCGCCGGTGGCCGTGCCGAGGTCGTACATCACGCCGCCTTCGCACAAGAACCGCTCGGCCAGTTCAACAACAATGGCCTGGATCTTATCGTAACCGGGGATGCTTTTGCGGACGTGGCTGTCGAAATGCGCGGCGACCTGCTCGTTGAAGGTCCAGTTGCCGTCTGCGGCGACGATCGCGTTGTCCACCGGGTTTCCATTCATTGTGTAGTCGAGTATACAGGTTGAGCGGTGCATTGGGCCAATGGGACGGTTAGCCATTTTCTTTGATTCGTTCGACGATGTTGGTGGTGCTGCGGCCTTGGACGAGCGGGATGGAAACGACCTCGCCGCCGTTCTGCTGTACGACTTCGTGTCCGACGATTTGTTCGATCGCGTAGTCGCCGCCTTTGACCAGCACATCGGGTTTGATGGCTTCGATCAGGGCGAGGGGGGTGTCGGCATTGCCGCCGGAACCGTCGCCGAAAAGAACCAAGTAGTCCACGCATTCCAGTTCACTGAGGACAGCCAGACGATCTTCTTCGCTGACGATGGGGCGCGAATCCCCCTTCAGCGCGCGGACGGAGATATCGGTGTTGACGGCAAGGACCAGAAGATCGGCGAGCCGGCGCGCCTGGCGGAGCAGGGTAACGTGGCCGGCGTGGAGGATGTCGAAGCAGCCGTTGGTGAAAGCGATCTTCTTGCCCTGCCTGCGGTGAGCGGTCAATTCGGGCAGGAGCAGATCGGTTGTGCGCAGCTTGCCAAGCGTGGCGTGGTGGGCCTGAAGGACGGCCAGGTGCAATTCGTCCAGGGCGATCGGGCAGACGCCGAAGCGTTCGACTTCTAGACCCGCTGCGAGGTTGGCCAGCTTCATCGCCTCGAAGCGTTCGGCCCCGTTGGCGATTGACGCGGCAAGAGCGGCCAAGACCATGTCGCCGGCGCCGGTGACATCGTAGACGCTGCGTGCGGTGGTGGGCACCGGGCGCGGCTCGGCGTTGCGCTCGGCCAGCAGAGCGCCGCGGCGGTCGAGCGTCAAAGCCACGGCTTGCAGATCCAGTTCATCGATCAGACGCGCGGCGGCAGCGTGCAGTGCATCTTCGGTTTCCAGTTGCAGGCCGGTAGCCAGCTCGGCTTCGGTGCGGTTGGGTGTGATGAGCGTCGCGCCGCGGTAGGGGGAATAATCGGTGATCGCGGCGGGATCGACGAGCACCGGGATGCCGCGTTGCTTGGCGCGATCAATCAGCGCGGCGGCCAGTTCGGTGGTGATCACGCCCTTGCCATAATCCTCGATGCACAGCACGTCGGCGGAATCGATCAGCGCGGCGGCGGCTTCGATCAAACGATCGCGCAGCGCATCGGTCAGCGGCTCGGTCTGCTCGTAATCGACACGGAACATCTTCTGCGGGTGGCGATGCTGGGCGAGGCCGATGAACGAACGCTTGACGGTGGTGGGGCGATCGTTGGCGCAGAGCAGGGCGGCGGTGTCGCAGCCGGCCTGTTGCAGTTCTCCGGTGAGTTCGCGGCCTTCGGGGTCGCTGCCGATCACGCCGATGCAATGGACCTCACACTGCAAGGCGCGAAGCATGAGGCAGACGTTTCCCGCTCCGCCGGGCATGTGCTGCTGGCGGTTGTTTTCCACGGCGAGCACCGGCACCGGCGCATCGGGACTGAGCCGCTCGGCGTTGCCGTAGACATAATGGTCGAGCATGAAATCGCCAACTACGGCGATACGCTTTGTCTGCCAGCGATCGAGCAGGGCAACCAGTTCGTTCATGGGCGAAGAACCTTTTGCAGCATGTCGTTCAGTGTGTTCGCACCGTCAAGCCAAGCGATGCCGAGCATCGCGCGCCAGACGGGCCGGTCGATTGGATGTGATTCTAACATCGGGCCGACCTTCACCCAATCTTTGGCGGTGGTGAGCAGCGCGGCGGCGCCGGCGGTTTTCGCATGGGCGGCCAGTTGATCGAGCGCAGCGGTGTTGTAATGAAAATGATCGTCGAAGGATTGTCGGGCGACCACCCGGGCGTGTTGCTCGGCCTGCTGGAAGAACGCGTGTGGATTGCCGATCCCGCAGAACGCCAGCACCGGCGCAGCGGCGGCATCAACGGGTTGATCGCTTGCATCCACGATGGACTGCCAGCGGTGGGCGGCATGGGCGACGGGGGGGCGAAGATGGTACCCGGCGATTTGCTCGTCAAGTTGTTGCAGGGCTTCGCTGCTGACCTGGTCGGCGCGCGTCACGATCACGCCATCGGCGCGACGGAGGGATTCTGGCGATTCACGCATCAAGCCGCGTGGCAACAGGTGACCGTAGCCGAATGGGTTGGTCGCATCGATGAGGACCAGGTCAAGATCGCGCGCGATGCGGCGATGCTGGAAACCATCGTCGAGCACGATCGCGCTCACCTGCGGATGATCGTGTCGGATGGTTTCAGCCGCGGCGGCGCGATCGGGATGGGTCACAATCGGCACACCGGGCAGGGCGTCGCTCAGCTCGCGCTGCTCATCGCTGCCGGCGGCATCGGCCTTGTACCCCCGCAACACCACGGCCGGCGACGCGCCCAATTCCTGCAACCGGCTCGCGATGTCAATGGCCACGGGCGTTTTCCCGGTGCCGCCGGTTGTCAGGTTGCCGATGCTGATCACTGGACAGTGGGCTTTGTGTATTGTCTTGCGGCCGGCGTCGTAGGCGCGGTTGCGACCGGTCACGGCGCAGGCGTAGAAGGGCTCGGCGGCGCGGGCGAGGGCGCGGAGTATCGCGGCCGAGGGGCCTCGTCTTTCTCCGCTGAGGATGCCGATCAGTCGATTCAATGGCGTAATCTCTTGCTCCCTCAACCTTGCAGGGAGAGTGTTGGGGTGAGGGTGAAATTCAAAGATGCCTCTGCATGATGGAAATCGACCCCTTCACCCGACCTCGCCCCCACCTGGGGGAGAAGAATTCTTAAACTGCGGCAGCAGTTGGGCCAGCCGACGCATCGGCAAGCCGATGACCGTACTTGGATCGCCGGTGATCTGGAACCGCCAGCGATCGTCCAATTCCGCCAGATTATACCCGCCCGCCTTGCCCCGCCATTGGTCGTCGGCCAGATACGCTTGTAACTCGGCTTCGCCGGGGTGGGTGATGGCGACGGTGGTGATGTCATGAAATATCCGTTGACTGTCACCGGCCGCGTCGACAATCGCCACGGCCGTGCACACCGCATGCGCGCGGTCGAACAGTCGGCCGAGGATGGCGCGGGCATCGTTCACATCGCGCGGCTTGCCGATCATCCGCCCATCGACGATCAACACCGTGTCGCTGCCGATGACAATGCCGCTCGATATTGCGTCGGCCACCGAGCAGGCCTTGAGATACGCCAGCGCTTCGGCCGCGCGAATCGGCGATGCATTGCAAAGGTCGGCATGCGAGTCATCAAAATCGGGCGAACGCTGTTCAAATGTCCATCCCGCTTCACGCAACAGTTGAGCGCGTCTGGGGGACGTGCTGGCCAGGACGATGGGCGGGATGGTGCTGGGTGAAGTCATCGTTCAGTGCACCGGCGCCGGCGGTTCGGCCAACACGCGCTGCAGCGCGGCGTGGGCCTGGTCCACGCTCACCCGGGCGATCACCGATTGGTCTTTCGGTGCAGCGCGGTAACGGCCCACGTCCGCCCCTTCGGGCCGGACCACCGAGGTATCGTAACGGTACGGCCCGACGCTTGCCGGATCCGTCGGGCCAAAAACACATAGCAGGCGGCGGCCCAGTCCCACGGCCAGGTGCGCCGCGGCGCTGTCGTTGCTCAGGACGATGGCGGCACGCTCGATCAGCGCCATCAGTTGCCCGATGCCCGTTTGTCCGACGCGGTCGTGCAACGTGATCCGTTTGGTGTGCTCGAAAATCGGTGCGGCCTGTTGTTTTTCATGCGGGGCGCCGACGACAATCGCATGCTCGATGCCGTGGAGCACCAAGGTGTCGGCAAGTTCGGCAAATCGCTCAGCCGGCCAGCATTTGCACAACCACTTGGCCGTGGGCGCGATCAGTGCATAAGGCGTTTCATCCAAGCCCTGTCCGCCGAGGTAGCGCTCGGCCCAGCGGCGGGACTCGGCGCCGATGTGCAAACGCATGTCGCGCACGGGGGGAATCCCGTCCGCCTCCAGCACCGCCAACATGCGATCGACGGTGTGAGTGATCGCGGAATCGATCTTCACGCGGCGCGTGTAGCCCATCGTCGCCAGTTCGCGCGCATCGGCCGGACCGACGCGGTAGGGCGAACCCGTTGCCCAGGTGAACAGGCCGCTTCGCCCCAGGCCCTGCAGATCGTAGACAATGTCGTAGTAGTGGCCTTTCAGGTCGCGCAGGAATCGTAACAGTTCCGTGGCGACTTTCGGATTGCGCCACCAGCTCCGCAGCCGGCGACGGGCAAAAGGAATCACTGTGTGTAATGCGGGATGGTGGACGATGGCCTCGGCGAAATCATCGCGCACCAGCCAGTCGATGCGTGCTTCGGGCCAGGCCCGGTGCATGCTGACCAATGCCGGAACGGTGCGGGCGACATCCCCCAGGGCGCTGGGTCGAATGAGCAGCACGTGTTTCGGTGATTCGGCGGGGGGCATGGGCAGACGATCGATACTCGGCTACACGCGGCCGCTGCTGACCAGTGAGGCGAACGTTTCAAAACTGCGGTCCCACGTTTTCTCGACGTCTTCGGGAAAACAGCAGGCGGGCAGTTGGCGGGATTGCAGATGATACGCAAGGCAGTCGCAGCAGATACCGGCGCGCCGACAGCCGCTGTACGTGCAGTTGCACCGCTGTTCCATGTTCATCTCTTTCTGACATTCCATGGCGGTTGCTCCGGGTTCGACGGGATGCAAGCCAATATATCCCGCATACAACGCCGGGCCAAGGCGGTCGGACCATCACGGGGAAATGGCGTCGCCGAAATGCTACCATGGTGCGCTATGGTGGAACTGACGCGCACGATGCGATTCGGTATCGAGGCCGACGGTTCGCTGCGAAGCGATGCGCCGCGGGCCAACACCTACGCCGCCTGGCCGGCGCTGCGCGGACTGGGACGGTATTACGAACTGCACCTGACCTGCCGGGGCGAGCCCGATCCGATCACCGGCTATTTTTTGAACATCACGGAGATGGATCGCGCGGCGCGCGCCTCGGCTCTGCCGACTCTCGCGGAGGTGGCTGCGGAAAACGATCCGCCCCTCGGCGCATTACTGCAACGCATGACCAACGCTCTGCGAGGGCCGTTGCACGGTTCGTTGCACCGAATCACACTGCAACTGACCCCCACGTACGGTTTGGCCATGGAGACCAATGACATGAACAGTGTCTTGCTATCCCAGCGATTTTCCTTTTCCGCCGCCCACCGTTTGCATGTCGATTCGCTCAGCGCCGAGCAGAACCGCGAGGTGTTCGGCAAGTGCAACAACCCGGCCGGGCACGGACATAACTACGAGCTTCGGGTCACCGTCGCCTCGCCGGTGGGACAGTCCGGGCGCATCCTCCTGCTCGACGAGATGGAGCAGATCGTCCAACAGACCGTCATCGAGCGCTTCGACCACAAACACTTGAATCTCGATACCGAGGAATTCGAGCATCTCAATCCGTCGGTGGAAAACATCGCGATCGTGATCTACGAATTGCTGGCCCCGGCGTTCGACCCGATGGGCGCCCAACTCGACGAGGTGACCGTCTGGGAGACGGCCAAGACCAGTTGCACCTACCGTGGCGAATAAAAAACGCCGCCCGGCAAGAGCGGCGCTAAAGATCATGTTTGCTGTGTAACGAAACTCAGGCCTGGATGCCGGATATCTTCACCCGCAGGAACCGCTGGCGGTGGCCCCGCTTACGGCGGTAGTTCTTGCGGCGCTTGTACTTGATGATGGTGATCTTCTCGCCGCGCACCTCGGTCAGCACGTCCGCGGTGACCTTGGCCTTATCGACCAGCGGCGTGCCGATTTTCGGCTTGCCCTTGCCGCCGATCAGCAACACCCGGTCGAACTCGATCTCGCTGGTCTTTTCATCCAGTTCACGCAGGTCGACGCGGATCACATCGCCCTCGCTGACCTTGAACTGGCTGCCGCTGTCTTCAATCACCGCATACATGGCTGAATTCCTTGTCTGGAGCTCGTATTGCAAGCCCAACAATTTAGCGAGATCGCCGAAACATGGCAAGAGGCGGTGTATAAATCCCAAGACCAAAACCAGAATGCCGAATTATCCGTTATGCCCGGATTAAATCTTGTGTCCATGACAGGGCATTCGGATTTTGGTCTTCGGATTTCATCGCTTCGTGATGCCAAGCCGGTCCATCACCTTTTGGAGGTCGTCCCAGACCTTGGCCCGATTGTCCTTGGTGTACTGGCGGAGCAGGTAGGCCGGGTGGAACGTGAGCATCAGGTCGATACCGTGGAACAGCTTCCACTGTCCACGCTGCCGCGTGATGGCCAGCTTGGGATCGTTGAGCAGGAATTTTGACGCCACTCCCCCCAGCGCCACGATCACTTTCGGCTGGATGATCTCGATCTGGCTGAGCAGGTAGGGCGTGCAGATCGCCGCCTCGCCGGCCGAGGGAGCCCGATTGCCCGGCGGTCTGCATTTGACGATGTTGCCGATGTACACCTGTTCCCGCTTCAGGCCCATCGCATCGATCTGCTTGTTCAGCAATTGACCGGCCCGCCCGACGAACGGCAATCCCTGGACATCCTCATCGGCCCCGGGGCCTTCACCGATGAACATCAGATCGGCATCCGGATGACCCTGACCGAACACCGTATTGGTTCGGCCCTTACAGAGATCGCACTTGGTGCAACCGCGGACTTCGTTGCGATCGAGCTCTTCCAGGGCCAGGCGTTTTTCATCAACAGTCATGGATGAGGTCTCGGTGGGCGGTTTGGCGAACGGCGCTTGGGAGTCGCAGGACGCGGGCGCGGAAGCGGGAGGATTCGTTTCGATACGCGGCTCGGGGGGTGGGGCGGATACCGGCCGGCTGCCCAGCGGAACCGCATCGACTCCCAGCAGACGGTCGGTCAGCAGGGCTTGACGGATGCGTCGTTGAGTTTGGCGGTCGTCCATCCACTCCAGCGTGTCAGATTTTCCGCCGTTCGGCAAGGTGGGCGGGCCTGGAGGGCAAAAAAGACGTTGACATCCAATAAACAGTCCGTGATAATGGCCACTGGGCCGAGTCGCGCTCAAACGACAATGTGGGGTCGCTTCCTTGAACTGGGTGTGGGGTGAGGCGACCTTTATAGGACCGGTGAGACTGCTGCGTAAGCTGGAGCGCCGGTCCTTGTTTAATGTCCTTCATTCCAGCCGAGGATATCTTGCTCCCGCAAGTCAAAGCTGTACTGGCATTGCGGCAAGGAAATGGGTACACTACGCGGCTTGTTTGAACCCGATGGTCGGTATCCGCCCGAAGAAAAGACCAGGATTAAGCCATGGCCAAGCAGATCGCTACGCAGTTCAAGATTCAGGCCCCCGGTGGGCAGGCGACACCGGCGCCGCCGATCGGCCCCGCACTAGGCCAGAACGGTGTCAATCCCGGTCAGTTTATTCAGCAGTTCAACGACCGCACGCGTGAGTTGAACGGCAAGATCGTCGGTTGCGTGATCACGGTCTACAAGGATCGCACGTTCGACTTCGAGATTAAAAGTCCTCCCGCGGCCATTCTCATCAAGGAAGCGGCCGGGATCGCCAAGGGCTCCGGCGTGCCGAACAAGGATAAGGTCGGCAAGATCACCCGCCAGCAGGTCGAAGCCATCGCCCAGGAAAAAATGGCCGACCTGAACGCGATCGATCTCGATGGCGCCTGCAAAGTTGTCGAAGGCACCTGCCGAAGCATGGGCGTGGAAGTGGAAAACTAGTTCACTGTTCACAGTTGCCGGTTCACCGTCTCATGTGACCAACCGGCAACCGGGAACTGGTAACTGAATAACGGCCTGACCACGGGCGCAAAAACAGTGGGAGCTTTCAAGGAGCGTAACGACATGCCACGACACGGCAAACGGTATCGCAAGGACGTCGAGAACGTCGAACGGGACACCCCGATTCCCCTGCAAGCGGCGCTGGAGAAGGTCAAGAAATTCTCCCAGACCAAATTCGACCAGTCGGTCGAGTTGGTGATGCACTTGGGCATCGACCCGCGCCAGGCCGATCAACTGGTGCGCGGCTCGGTCTCCCTGCCGCATGGCATCGGGGCCACCAAGCGCGTCATCGCCTTCTGCTCGGATGACAAGATTGACGCCTGCAAATCGGCCGGCGCTCTCGAGGCCGGCGGGGCGGACCTGGTCAAGAAGATCGAGGGCGGCTGGATGGATTTCGACGTGGCCGTCGCTTCGCCCGACATGATGAAAGTAATCAGCAAGCTGGGCCGGGTGCTCGGGCCGCGCGGGCTGATGCCTTCGCCCAAGGCCGGCACGGTGAACAAGGACGTCGAGCAGGCGGTCAAAGAATACGCCGCGGGCAAGGTCGAATTCCGCAACGACAACGGCGGCAACATTCACGCCGTCGTCGGCAAGCAGTCGTTCAGCGCGGAGAAGCTGACCGAAAATGCGCAGCACTTCATCGAAACCATCGAGAAGATGAAGCCGACCGCTGCCAAGGGCCAGTACATCAAGAAGATCAGCGTCTCGGCGACGATGTCGCCGGGTGTGCAGGTGCAACACTAAACAGGGCCGAGGGCCTCGGGCCCAGGGCCAAGAAAAGGATATGCAGGACTCAAGATTCCAGACTCAGGACGAACAGCCATGAGCAAGCCGGTTAAAAACATGATCGTCGACATGTACAAGCAACGCTTCGGCGAAATTAACGAAGCGATGCTGATCGACATCCGCGGCATTGCCGCCAACCCCAACAACGAGCTGCGCACGGGATTGGCCGACAAGGGCATCCGCATCACGGTGTTGAAGAACACGCTGGCCCACCGCGCGTTTACCGACACCGGCCTGGAGCCGCTGACCGACCTGGTCGAAGGCCCCAGCGCGCTGGTGTATTCCACTAACGAAGACGTCAGCGTCGTCCAGATTGCCCGCGAGATGCTCGACTGGGTCAAGAAGGTCAAGGAGCTGGAACTCAAGGGTGCCGTGTTGGACGGCGCGGTGTTCGGGCCCGACCAGATCAAGCAACTGAGCGACTTCCCGACGAAGGAAGAGGCACTTGCCGAGGTGGTGCAGTTGATCCTCAGCCCCGCCTCCCAGATGGTCTCCACGGTCACCGGCGGCGGCTCGCAGGCCGTGGCCTTGGTCGATGCGATTCGCGAGAAACTGGAAGCCGGAGAAACGATCGCCGCGGGCTGAGCGCGGCGCCGAGCAAACGCAGAACGTTAATTACCAGCCGAACGATTGGCCCCCGGTGGGGTTAAATGATCGATGGTCGATCACCTCTCGAACGGCTAAAGACAGCTGGAGAAACTACCATGTCCGAAGAAACCGCAACGACCGAAGCCGAAGCTCCGGCAGCCCCGGCTGTCAGTGAGGTGGACCCCGAGGTCAAGGAAACCGCCGACAAGATCGTCAAGTGGTCGATCCTGCAGGCCCAGCAGTTCAAGACCTACATGAAAGAGGCGTACGGCATCGAGCCCGCCGCAGGCGGCGCGGTGATGATGGCCGGTCCGGCAGGCGGCGGCGATGAAGACGGCGGTGAAGAGCAGACCGAGTTCGACGTCATCCTCAAGGGCCCCGGCGACAAGAAGATCCAGGTCATCAAGGTGGTCCGCGAGGCGACCGGTCTGGGCCTGAAGGAAGCCAAAGAGTTGGTCGACAATCCTCCCAAGCCGATCAAGGAGAAGGTCACCAAGGAAGAGGCCGACCAGTTGGCCGAAAAGATCAAGGAAGCCGGCGGCGAGGTGGAGGTCAAGTAACTCCCACGCCCACAGAGCTTTATGAGACTACAGGCCCGGGGCTCCGACAGCGGCGTCCCGAGCTTTTTCTCAAGTACGCCTGGCCCGATCAGAAAAGCGGGACCAGGACTTGCCGGGAAAGCTTAAAGACCTTAAACTGCCAAGTTTCCAGCGAAGCGGAAGCTGGCGCGTGGTCCGTCGTAGACAATATAAACTCTGCTCGCCGATCGTGGATGCCCGAACAACACCCGTAACTTCAGCATGATCGAGGTGATCGATGCACGTGAAGACAGTGCGCGATTATTCCAAGCGCGGTGATGGTATGCGAATCCCGAACCTTGTGGACGTCCAGTTGGACGCCTACGAGCGGTTTTTGCAACAGGTTCATTCGCATGACCAGCGCGATCCCCAGATGGGGTTGGAAAGTCTGCTCCATGAAATTTTCCCGATTGAATCCTACGACGGGAATATGAAATTGGAGTATCTGTATTACAAGCTCGACGAGCCGCGCTACACCCCGCAGGAGTGCAAGGAGCTGCGCCTGACGTATGGGATGCCGTTTCGCGTGGCCGTCCGCCTGCATCGTGAGGATGTGGCCGAAAAACCCGAGGAGGAAATCTACCTCGGCGAAATTCCCATCCTGATGGGCGGCGGCGAGTTCATCGTCAACGGCGCCGAGCGCGTGATCGTCAACCAGTTGCATCGCTCGCCCGGTGTCGATTTCTCCGTCGCTTCGCTGGAGTCCGACCGTCCGCTCCACTCGGCCCGCATCATCCCCGAGCGCGGTTCGTGGATTGAGATCGAGGTGACCAAGAAAGACGTGCTGGCGATGCGGATCGACCAGTCGACCAAGATCGCCGCCACCACGTTCCTCCGCTCGATCAGCGAGGAGCTTTCCTCCACCGACACGCTGATCCGACAGTTCTACGATGTCGCCCAAGTCACGGTGACCAAACTCAAGCCTGAGCATTATGCCGCCGCGCCCATCGTCGATACCGAAACCGGCGAGGAGCTGGTCGGCGCCGGACACCTGATCGGCGATGCCGTCGGCAAGATTCAGGCATCGTCGCTGAAAAAGGTGGCCGTGATCTCCGACGCTTCCGATCCGTTGGTGCTCAACACCATCGCGGCGGAAAATCTGGAGAATGTTGGCGAGTTGACCGAGCACGAAGCGGCGCTGCTGAAGATTTACGGTCGACTCCGCCCGGGCAACCCGCCGCAGGTCGATAAGGCCCGCCAGTTGTTTGAAGAAAAATTCTACGATGAGAACCGCTACCGCATCGGCAAGGTCGGACGGTTTCGCGTCAACCGCAAGTTCGACCTGGACGTTCCCGAATCGGAAATGAAACTCCGAGCCGAGGACTTCCTCCACACGATCAAATACATTCTCGATTTGCGATCCAGCCGGAACAAGGCGCATGTCGATGATATCGACCACCTGGGCAACCGCCGCCTGCGCACGTTGGACGAGTTGGCCGTCGAGGAAATGCGCAAGGGCTTCCTGAAGCTGCGGCGCACCGTCCAGGAGCGCATGAGCGTTAAAGACCCCGACGAGCTGGCCAAGATCGCCGACCTGGTCAACAGCAAGTCGATCAGTTCGAGCATCGATTTCTTCTTCGGCCGGTCTGAGTTGAGCCAGGTGGTCGATCAGACCAATCCGCTGTCGCAGTTGACGCACGAGCGGAGGTTGTCGGCGCTCGGCCCCGGCGGCCTGAACCGCAAGCGCGCCGGCTTTGAAGTGCGCGACGTGCACATTTCGCACTACGGCCGCATCTGCCCCATCGAGACGCCGGAAGGCACCAACATCGGCCTGATCGCCTCGCTGGGCATCTACTCCAAGATCGACGAGTACGGCTTCCTTTTGACCCCGTACCGTGTGATTGAAAAGGGCAAAGATACCGGCAAGCCGGCCTACCTCCGTGCCGACGAAGAGATGAAAGCCATCCTGGGGCCGTCCGATGTTCTGGACGAGAAGGGGGCGATCTCCAAGGGTCTGGTGCTGGCGCGTGTGGATGGTGAACTGGCCCAGATCGATGGCTCGGACATGCAGTACGTGGACATCAGTCCCAAGCAGATTGTGGGCGTGTCAGCGGCGCTGATTCCGTTCCTTGAACACGACGATGCCAACCGCGCCCTGATGGGGTCGAACATGCAGCGTCAGGCGGTGCCGCTGATCAAGGCCGATCCGCCGATCATCGCGACGGGCATGGAAAAGGAAGTGCCTCGTCACTCGGGCATGGTGGTGCGGGCGCGCAATGCGGGCACGGTGACGGCGGTGGACGCCCACCACATCCTCATCGACAACGCCGAGGAATACCCCCTGCGCAAGTTCGTCGGGCTCAACGAAAAGACCTGCCTGAACCAGAAACCCTGCGTTTCGCTGGGTCAGAAGGTGAAGGCCGGCCAGATCATCGCCGACGGCGCCGCCACGCGCCAGGGCGAACTGGCGCTGGGCAAGAACGTGCTCGTCGCGTTCAGCACGTTCGACGGATACAACTTTGAAGATGCCATCGTCATCAGCGAGAAGCTGGTCAAGCGCGACACGTACACCTCGATTCACATCGAGGAGTTCGACGTGGAAATCCGCGAGACGAAGCTGGGACGCGAGGAGTTCACCTGCGATATCCCCAACGTCTCGGAGAAGCAACTGGCGAACCTCGATGAGTTCGGCGTGATTCGTATCGGTACGCACGTCAAGCCGGGCGACATCCTTGTCGGTAAGGTTTCGCCGAAGTCTAAGAGCGAGCTGACCCCGGAAGAGAAGTTGCTGCATGCGATTTTCGGCCGGGCCGGCGAGGACGTGAAAAACGATTCGCTGGAAGTGCCCGCGGGCACCGAGGGCGTGGTCATTGCCGCCAAGCGTTTCAGTCGTCGCATGCACATGACGGACGATCAGAAGAAACGACTCAAGAAAGAGATGAAGGCCTACGAAAAGGACATGGACCGCAAGGCGATCTCTCTGTTCAAGCAGATGATCGACCAGATCAACGAGGTCACGGGCACGGCAATGGTCGACCCGGCGACCCGTCAGAAGGTCGCTGCGTCGGATGTTGAAGAAGTCGTGCTTGAGCAGATCGAGGGCTTCGATGCCTCCTGGATCAAGGGTTCCAAGGGCAACCGTGAACTCGGCGAGCAGGTGGTCAGCCAGTACTGGCCGCGCATCGAGGCGGTCGAAAAAGAAAAGCAGCGCAAGCTGGCGCACATGAAGCGCGGCGATGAGTTGCCCTCGGGCGTGCTGGAAATGGTCAAGGTCTACCTGGCGACCAAGCGGCAACTGTCGGTGGGCGACAAGATGGCCGGACGACACGGCAACAAGGGCGTGATTGCCCGCATCGTGCCCGAGGAAGACATGCCGTTCCTTGAGGACGGCACGAGCGTGGAGGTGCTGCTCAATCCGTTGGGCGTGCCGTCGCGTATGAATGTCGGGCAGATTCTCGAAACGCATCTGGGCTGGGCCGCGGCCGTGCTGGGATTCCAGGCGGTTACTCCCGTGTTCGACGGTGCGCTGGAAAGCGAAATCCACGATGCCATCGAGGAAGCCAACGAGCACGTTCGCACGCGCGTCGCCGGCCTGAAAGAGCAGGGCGATTACCCGCACGCGGACGAAATTCTCGCCCACATGCCGCACGGCGGCAAAGTCCAGCTCCATGACGGACGCACCGGCGAACCGTTCGATCAGCGCACGACCGTTGGGTACATGTACCTGATGAAGCTGCACCACCTGGTGGACGACAAGATCCACGCCCGCGCCACCGGCCCATACTCGCTGATCACCCAGCAGCCGCTGGGCGGCAAGGCGCGCACCGGCGGCCTGCGCTTCGGCGAAATGGAAGTCTGGGCGCTCGAAGCGTACGGTGCGGCCCACATCCTCCAGGAACTGCTGACCGTCAAGAGCGACGACGTGGAAGGCCGGACCAAGATTTACGAGTCGATGGTCAAGGGGGCCAACACCCTCGAAGCGGGTATGCCCGTCGCCTTCGACGTGCTCTGCAACGAAGTCAAGGGGCTGGGACTGAACATCGCCCTGGAGAAAAGGCCGATCGAAGGCGGCTCGCTGTTGTAGCCGGTCGCCGATCGGATCGCCTGCGCCGTCGGACGGTTGCGGGCGCGGTGACGTATTGAACTTTCACGACACATCGGGAGTGCCACACCCATGGTCGACAGCTTTTTTGATCGGATCGAGAAAATCAATGACTACGGCAGCGTGGCGATCACGCTCGCTTCGCCCAACGATATCCGCAGTTGGTCGTTTGGTGAGGTCAAAAAGCCGGAAACAATCAACTACCGCACGTACCGTCCGGAGAAGGACGGGCTGTTCTGCGAGCGGATTTTCGGGCCCGAGCGCGATTACGAGTGCGCCTGCGGAAAGTACAAGGGCACCAAGTTCAAGGGCATCATTTGCGACCGTTGCGGCGTGAAGGTGACCCACTCGCGCGTCCGCCGCAAGCGCATGGGCCATATCAATCTCGCCGCGCCGATCGTGCACATCTGGTTCTTCAAGGCCACGCCCTCCCGGCTGGGCAACCTGATGGGCATGAAGACCACGGACATGGAAAAGATCATCTATTTCCAGGATTACGTGGTCACCGATCCGGGCTCGTCGCCGCTGAAGATGCGCCAGTTGCTTACCGAGGACGAGTACCGCCAGGCCCTGGAGCAATACGGCAGCAACTTCACGGCCATGATGGGCGCCGAGGCGGTCCAGGAACTGCTGATCAAGATGGACCTGGATGAACTTTCGGCCGAGCTGCGCACGGAACTGGACGCCACCCGGTCCAAGCAGAAGCAACGTGACCTGGCCAAGCGATTGAAGATCGTGGACCAGATCCGGGGGTCGGAGAACCGGCCGGAATGGATGGTCATGGACGTGGTGCCGGTTATCCCGCCGGACCTGCGTCCGTTGGTGTTGCTGGAGAGCGGCAATTTCGCCACCAGCGATTTGAACGATCTGTACCGCCGCATCATCAACCGCAACAACCGCCTGAAGAAGCTGATGGACCTCAACGCCCCCGAGGTCATCATCCGCAACGAAAAGCGCATGCTTCAGCAGGCGGTCGATGCGCTGTTTGACAACAACCGCTGCCGCCGGCCGGTGCTCGGTTCGTCCAACCGGCCGCTGAAATCGCTGACCGACATGATCAAGGGCAAGCAGGGCCGCTTCCGCGAAAACCTGCTGGGCAAGCGCGTGGATTACTCGGCGCGGTCGGTCATCGTGGTGGGCCCGGAACTGAAACTGTACCAGTGCGGCCTGCCCAAGAAAATCGCTTTGGAGCTTTACCAGCCGTTCATCATCCGCAAGCTGAAGGATCACGGCCTGGCCGACACGATCAAGAGCGCCAAGCGCATGTTGGAGCGGCGCGATCCGGAAGTGTGGGACGTTCTGGAGGAAGTGATCTACCAGCATCCGGTCATGCTGAACCGCGCCCCGACGCTGCACCGCATGGGCATCCAGGCGTTTGAGCCGGTGCTCGTGGAAGGCAACGCGATCAAGATCCACCCGTTGGTCTGCACGGGCTTTAACGCCGACTTCGACGGCGATCAGATGGCCGTCCACCTGCCGCTGTCGATCGAGGCGCAGGCCGAAGCGCACATTCTGATGATGGCGACGCACAATGTGTTCAGCCCGGCTTCCGGCAAGCCGATTATCTCGCCCAGCCAGGATATCGTCATGGGCGTGTATTACATCACGTCGCAGGCGCGCGATACCGATGCCCACGAGGACAACCCGGACCTGCCGCGCTTTCGTGATGCCAACGAGGCGATCCTTGCCTACGACACAGGCAAGATTTCTCTTCAGGAGCCGATCGTCGTACGCTTCAAGACAGGGCGCTTCACCGAGATGGTCGAAAAACAAACCGGCGCAACCCAGCCCTTCCCGGCCAACAACCGTCTGGTGACCACGGTGGGGCGGATTCTGTTCAACGATATCTGCCCGTCCGGCATGCCCTATTACAACTGCGCGTTGGGCAAGAAGGGATGCAGCCGCGTGATCGACGATGTGTACCTCTATCGCGATCGCTCGAAGACGCTGGACTTCCTGGACGCCATGAAGGAGTTGGGCTTTAAGCGTTCGACGCTGGCGGGATTGTCGTTCGGTGTGACCGATCTGCGCATTCCCTCGAAGAAGCAGGACATCATCGGCGATGCACAGGCCAAGGCCGACAAGATCGAAAAGGCCTTTCACGCCGGTGCATTGACCGATCGCGAGCGTTACAACCAGTTGCTCGACATCTGGGCCCACTGCCGCGAGCAGGTGACCAAGGAGATGGTCAACGAGTTGCGCGACGACCGGCGCAACGAACTGGGCGATGAGATGCCCGTGGACAGCAAGGAAGGCCGGCCGTATCTCAACCCGGTCTATCTGATGAGCGACTCCGGCGCCCGAGGCAACATCAGCCAGATGCAGCAGTTGGCGGGCATGCGCGGCCTGATGAGTAAGCCCTCCGGCGAGATCATCGAAACCCCCATCCGCGCTAACTTTCGCGAAGGTCTGAACGTGCTGGAATACTTCTCCTCCACGCACGGCGCGCGCAAGGGTCTGGCCGATACCGCTCTGAAGACCGCTGACTCCGGCTACCTGACCCGAAAACTGGCCGACGTGGCGCAGAACGTGATCGTCAACAGCCGCGACTGCGGGACCAACGGCGGCGTGCCGAAGAAGGCGATTTACAAGGGCGAAGAAATCGACGTGCCCCTGCGTCAGCAGATCATCGGCCGCATTGCCCGTGAAACCATTTGCAACCCGATCACCGACGAGTTGATCGTTGCCGAGAACGCCATCATCACCGATGAGGCCGCCCGTAAGATTGAAGACCTGGGCATCGATTCGGTGACCGTGCGCAGCCCGCTGACCTGCGAAAGCCCCATGGGCATCTGCGCCAAGTGCTACGGCATGGACATGTCCACCGGCCGACTGGTCGAGGAAGGCATGGCGGTGGGCATCATCGCCGCCCAGTCGATCGGCGAACCGGGTACACAATTGACGATGCGCACCTTCCATACCGGCGGCGTGGCCACCCGTCGACTGACCGAAAACAGCATCAAGGCCTCGCACGGCGGCACCATCGAACTGCGTGACTGTAACGAAGTGCCCACCCACGACGAGGACGACAAGGAGGTCCTCACCGCCCTGAAGCGCAATGGCGAGATTGTCATTCTCGACGCCAAAGGTCGCGAGATGGAACGCTACAAGCTGCAATACGGCACGTTCATTCTCGTCAAACCGGGGCAAACCGTGCGCAAGGGTCAGATACTGGCGCGCTGGGATCCGCACCGGACGCCGATTCTCGCCGAGAAGAGTGGTGCCGTGCGTTTTGAGGACATCCAGCTTGGCGAAACCGTCCGTGCCGAGCGCGATGAGTCCCAGGGCAAGGGCAGCGGCAGCGAAGCGCTGGTCGTGATCGAGCACAAGGGCGAGAAACACCCGCGCATCGTTATCGAGGACGAAGCCGGAAAAATTCTCGACTTCCACTACCTGCCCGCCAAGGCGCGTATCGAGGTTCAGGAAGGCCAGCACATCCTGGCCGGTCACATGCTCGCTCGCCAGCCGCGTGAAGTGGCCGGTTCGGCCGACATCGTTGGTGGTCTGCCGCGTGTGACTGAAATCTTTGAGGCCCGCAAGCCGAAGGAGCCGGCCGTCATGGCCGAAATCTCCGGCATCGTCGAGCTGCGCAGCGACAAGCGCCGCGGCAAGATGACGATCACCGTGCGTTCCGAGGCCGGTCTGGAGAAGGAACACCATGTCCCCCAGGATCGCCATCTGCTGGTGCACACCGGCGATTATGTCGCCGCGGGCGATCCGCTGATCGACGGCCCGCTGATTCCCCACGACATTCTGCGCATCAAGGGCGAGGAAGCCCTGTACGGCTACCTGCTCGACGAGGTACAAAACGTCTATCGCGCCCAGGGCGTCCCGATTAACGATAAGCACATCGAGGTCATTCTCTCGCAGATGCTGCACAAGGTGCGCGTCGAATCGCCGGGCGATACACGCCTGTTGCCGTTCGACGTGGTTGACAAGTTCATCTTCCGCGCCGAGAACCAGTTGGCTGGCCAGATGGGCAAGATCAGTGATGCCGGAGACACCGGATTGACCGTCGGCCAGTTGGTGCCCAAGGCGGAGATTAAGGAAGCCAACGCCAAGGCCGAGGCCGATGGGAAGCAGCCGGCCAAGGCCAAGCGTCCTCGCCCCGCCACGGCGCGCACGCTCTTGCTGGGCATCACCAAGGCCTCGCTGCAAAGCGAATCGTTCCTCTCGGGCGCCTCGTTCCAGGAGACCACCAAGGTGCTGACCGGTGCCGCTCTGGCTGGCATGCGCGATGAACTGTTGGGTCTGAAGGAAAACGTCTTGCTGGGGCACCTGATTCCCGCAGGCACCGGTTTCAAGCCCTATACCGAGTTGCGCGTGAAGAAACTGGCCGAACCGGTCGAGCAGGCCAAGCCGACCGGCGAGGAACTGATGGCCGAGGCCGCCGCCGTGGCCGAAGCGCTTGGCGCTGAGATGGGTTTGAACGAAGAGGAACCCACGCCGGAATTGGCGGAGCAGGGCGAGACGACTGAGCAGGCCACCACCACCGAGGCCGAGCAGACCTGATTTTTTCACGTCGGCTTTTCCAAGTCACCCTTCACAAGCCCCGCCCTTCAGGACGGGGCTTTTTCTTTGTGATGGGATATTGCAGAGGCCTTGGGAGATACTTTGCTGATGGGTACAATTTGGATATGAATCATCCGGCTACGCTTGGGGACGTTAACCAGCGCAGTATTCAATTCCTGGACGGTACGAGGCCAGTCATGCGTCACTTTCTCTGCCTGTGTTTTGTTTGTAGTTTGCTGCTGGCGTGTGAAGAACGTTCTCCCGCTCTCCAGCCGCCCTTGCCGCTGACCGACGAAGCCCGCTCGCTGAGCACCAGTCTCAACGCCTTCGCCGTCGACTTGTATTGCCAGTGCATTCGTGAGGAATCGGGCAATCTTTTCCTGTCGCCATGCAGTGTTGACATTGCGCTGACGATGACCATGGCCGGAGCCGTCGGAGATACCGAATACCAAATGTACCATGCCCTGCGTTGGCCGATCGACGCCGCCGTGGGTCGTCCGGCCTACGGTTCGGAATTGCACCGCCACCTGGGCATCCTCCAGTCGCACATGCAATCCATCGGGGACGGTCGCTCCCTGACGCTGCATTTGGCGAGCGCGATCTGGCCGCGGAAAGGCGAGCCGCTCGATGCCGTGTTCGTGGATCGATTGTGGCGAAATTACGGTGCGCAGGTCACGCCGGTCGACTTTCCCCAGCCCGGCTGCGATCAGATCAATCGTTGGGTCGAACAGCAGACCGCCAAGAAAATCCGCGAATTGCTGAAACCGGAAATGCTCGATCCCCAGGACACGGCACTCGTGCTGACCAATGCAATCTACTTCAAGGGCGATTGGGAAAATCAATTCGATCGCAAGCATACCAGGCAGGCGGTGTTTCATCTTGACGCCGAGCGTAAAACGATGGCGGACATGATGCGACAGACGCACAATTTTCCCTATGCCAAAGCCGATGGATTTGCCGCTATCGAGCTGCCGTACCGCGGTGGGGCGGTCAGTATGATCATTCTCCTGCCCGACCGGACGGACGGCTTGGTGGATCTGGAGCAGAAGCTGAATCCGGTGATGCTCAGTAACGCACTTGGGCAAATGCACGAGCGCAAGGTCGCCGTTCAACTGCCGCGGTTCTGGATGACCTGGGAGCGGTCGCTCAACGAGCCATTAAAAGCGATGGGCATGGAGTTGGCGTTCAAGCCGGTCGAAGCGGATTTCGGCGGGATCAATCTTCAAGGCGACCTGTTCATCTCGCGCGTTCAGCACAAGGCGTTCATCGAGGTCAACGAGGAGGGCTCGGAAGCCGCCGCAGCGACAGGTGTGGTGGTGGATGCAGCTGCCGATGTGGACTTGGCTGAATTCACCGCCGATCATCCCTTCCTGTTTCTGATCCGCGATACCGACAGCGGCACGATCCTATTTATTGGCCGTGTGATTGATCCATCGCATTGATTGCCGTCTAACGCGAAGCGGGGCGCTGCTTCGCCGCTGCTACAAACGTTACAACCGTCACCACCGACACCCTGCCATGACGCGGGGTGTTTTTTTCTGGTAATGGCTTGACAACAACCTGTTTTTTCTCCGCCTTTCTTAACCACTGTAACGGTTGGTCCGATGTTTTTTATGGTTGTAGTGAAAACCCCACCCGCGTTTTCAAGAGAGGGTAAAAGATGTTCCGTGACACCATCCGTGGTTGGTTTGTGTTACTCCTTGCTTTAGCCGTGTCTCTGTTGACCGCTTCACCTGCGGGGGCGGCGTCCTATGTCAACGATCTGATCGGCATCGATACCATCAATGATCTCTTTCCGAACATCGATGGCGTTGATGACAGCACCAGCAACGTTCAGCGCATCGCCGTGTTCGACTCCGGCATCCAGACCGATCATCCCGGCCTGGACGGTCGCGTGGTCGCCGGCATCAACTTCGCTGCCGGATTCGACTACGAATCGACGAACCCGGCGCACTACGTGGATCTCAACGGACACGGCACCTTTGTGACCGGCGTGCTGGGCTCCTCGCTGGATGGATTGAATGGCATTGCCCCGAACGTTGAATTCGTTTCGGTGCGCATACTCAGCGCCAGCGGCTCCGGCGATTTCTACGATGTGGCTGGCGCCCTGGAATGGGTGGTTGACAACGCGGCTGCGTTGAACATCACGGCCGTCAATATCTCCATGGGCTCCAGCACCACGTACGCCGAGGATTCCAGCGTGCCCGGTTGGTCCACGATGAACCGCATGCGCACCGCTTTCGATACGCTGGCCGATATGGATGTGGTGACCGTGGTGGCCTCGGGCAACGGAGGCAGCACCACCGGCCTGAGTATCCCCGCGGTGTTTGATAATGTCATCGCCGTCGGCGCTTCCACCTCCACCGACGCCGTATGGAACAGCTCAAACCGCAACGATACCCTGGAAATGCTGGCGCCCGGAGCATCCGTCTCCTCACTCTGGCTGAACGACGGCCAGACCTCCGGCTCGGGCACCAGCTATGCCGCCCCGGTGGTTACCGCTTCGGCCGTGCTCATGCGCGAGTTCATCGAGTTGTACGATGTCTCCCTGGCCGGCGATTTCGATAACTTCCAGGAACGCTTTCTCGATATCCTCCAGCAGACCGGCACGACGATTGGCGATTCCGGAAGCGGATTGACCTACGATCGGATCGACATGGCAGCGGCATTTGACTTGCTGGCCACGGAACTGGGCGTGGAAGCTTCGGTTCCCGAGCCGGCTTCGTTGATGCTGTTTGGCGCCGGATTGATGGTGATTAACCGGCGTCGGCGTCCTCGGCGAATCACGTAACCCGATTCGCTATCACCCCGCATGCTCGGCCTTGGGCGCGCGCTGCATGAGTTGCGCAATGCCGTCGATCGGATCAAGCTCTTCGAACAGGACGGCGTGAATCGCCTGCGTGATCGGCATCTCCACATCGTGCTGGCGGGCCAACTCCAGCACGGCCTGCGTGGTCGGCACGCCCTCCACGATCCCCTCGATGCGATTCAGCACATCATCGAGCTTCAAGCCCTTGCCCAGCAGTTCGCCGGCGGTGCGGTTGCGCCCGGCGGGGCAGAAGCACGTCGTCGCCAGATCGCCCACGCCCGAGATGCCGAAGAACGTTTCCCCGCGCGCTCCCATGGCCGTGCCGAGACGGGCAATCTCCGAAAGGCCCCGGCACAGCAGGGCGCTTTTGGCGTTGTACCCGGCGCGCAGGCCGTCGATGATCCCTCCCGCCAGCGCGATGACGTTCTTGGTTGCCCCGGCCAGTTCCACGCCCAGCAGATCGTCGTTGGTGTAGACGCGTAGCCAGTGGGTGGTGAACATCTGCTGGATTTGCTCGGCGATGTCCGGTTGCTCGCAGGCCGCGGTGATCGTGCAGGGCAGGCGGCGGGCCAGTTCCCCCGCGATGCTCGGTCCGCTCAGCGCCGCCAGAGGTCCGATGGTATCGGTTCCCAGCACATCAGTGATTACCTGCGTCGGCCGCAGCAACGTTTTCCGCTCGATGCCCTTGGCGACGGAAATGATCGGAACGCCAGCCGGAACCTTGCCCGCAAACCGCTTCAGCACCTGCCGCATGTATTGCGACGGCACCGCGGCCATGATCCATTGCGCCTTGTGCATGGCGAAATCTTCATCCGTGGTGAACTGCAAGCTCGGAGAAAGCGGTATTCCCGGCAGGAACTTGCGATTCTCACGCTCGGCTATCAGGGCCTCGATCTGCTCGATGAACGGCCCCCAGAGCGTGACCCGGTGCCCCTTGTGGTCCAGCAGCATGGCGCAGGTGGTCGCCATGGCTCCGTCGCCGATAATGGCAATGTTTTGTTGATTCATGGCGTCAATGGTCGTCGGACGGTTAGCCGTTGTCAAAATACCTGAGCGCCGGATCTACGGATTTACGCGCCACTGTTTCCCTGCGCGCGGTTGATGGCCTGGACGATCTTACGGTGGACGGCCATGGGCCGGCGGATCATCAGCCAGTACGCCTCGGCCAGACCGGTGCCGGCGGTGGAGAACGCAATCGAACCGAGACCGAACAACCGCTCGCGGATCGAGAAAATGAGTTCGGTGTGCTGCAGGCGGATCAGCGGGGTTTGGAAGACCTCGGGGCGGAAAAAATTCCGCACGCGAATCACGCGCTGATCGGTCAGCACGTAGATTTCGCTGATCCATTGCAGGAACTGCCAGAAGACACGCAATACAGCCACGGTCAGCAAGATCACGGCCAACTGGCGCGGCGGAATGGGCAGGGTCACCTGTGCGTTCAACCACGGCTCGATGATCAACAGGATGACGCTCAAACCCACTAGTCCCCCCACGACTTCCAGAGCCGCCAACAGGTTATAAAGCAGCGAGGGCTTGAGCAGCAGGATGATCGTCTCGCCGCCCTGGAGCAGGTCGGCCGGGAGTAGCGCATCGGCCCGGGTGGTCGGCAACCCAATCGCCGGTTCGCCCTCGGCCCACCAGCTTCCGGGCGCGGGGTTGGGATTGTTGTCGTTTGAGGTATTCATGCGATCACCTCATCACGCAGCGTCACCACGTCGGGAAGATTGCGGTACAGATCATCATAATCCAGCCCGTAGCCCACCACGAACTGGTCCGGAATATCAAAGCCGACGTATTCGGACGGAGTGGCCCGGGCGCTGGGCCGATCTTTTCGCAGCAGCACACAGGTCCGCACCGATGATGCGCTGCTCTGCTGCACGCGGGAGCGGATGGCCATCAGCGTTTTGCCGGAGTCGAGAATGTCATCGACGATCAGCACATGCTTGCCCGCCAGGTCGTCCGGAAGTTCATCGGTGATGGTTACGCCCTGGCTGCTCAGTGCCGTCCCGGGATAAGAACTGACCGATATCAGCTTCATGCGCATCATCATCGGCAGGCAACGGACCAGGTCGGCAAGAAAAATCACACTGCCGGTCATGATGGCGATGAGCACCAGCGGCAGGTCCTCGCTCGCCTCATCGGACAAGTGGCGGTAGTCCGCGGCAATCTGATCCGCCAGTTCCCGCACGCGCTTGGCGATTTGATTCCGATCGATCAGAATCTGTTCGATCTGTTCCTGCATGATGCGATGATACCGGCGTTGTGAATGCGGATAAAGCGGAATTAGCTGCCGATGGTCGACAAATCCCAATCCACGCGGACGGCCAGTTCGAGCATCCAGTAAGCGACCGGGGCGACGAGCAGGGGGGAATCGAATACGTCAAGCACGCCGCCGAAGCCGGGGATTGACGAGCCGGAATCCTTCATGCCCACATCGCGCTTGAACAGGGAGATCATCAGGTCGCCGCACTGGCCGACCAGGGCGAACAATGCGCCCGCCACCGCCGCCCATCCCAGGTGATAGATTTGCGGGACGAGTTGGCGGACTTCATCGCCGCCGCCGGTCATGTCGACGCTGCGCCAGGTCCACGCCAGTTCGGTGTGGTGGCTCAGCCAGGCAAAGCCCACGGCCACGAGCGACGCAAACGCCACGCCGCCGATCAACCCTTCCCAGGTTTTCTTCGGGCTCAACCAGGGGATCATCTTGTGTCGCCCGAGGAAACGCCCGGTGAAGTAGGCGCCGATGTCGCAGCTTTTGACGGTGAGAAGCACCGCCATCACCACCCATGCCGAGTGCCACCGCCGCAGGCCCAGGTAGAAGCCGGGCATCAGTCCCAGCAGCACCACGGCAAACATGGTCGCGCCCGCAGCGCCGATCGCGCCCTGTGTTTGCGAGTGTCGGCTGTGCCAGAGCAGCGTTCCCACGAACGCCACCACCAGCACGCTGGCGATGATCGTCGCCCCCATCGGCGCGTTCAGCAGTCTTGGCGTGGCGTAGACCGCCAGGCAGGCCAGCATCGACATCGTCGTGATCAGCCAGCCGTGCGCCGCCACCCCCGAGGCCTGGAGCATGTTGCGCAGCTCCCTCGCCGCCAAGGGAATCAGCAACCCGATTGTGACGGCGGCCAGCAACAGTCCCGCTGGAAGATATGACCGCCCCAGGAACAGCTCAGACCCCAATCCGTCCAGTGACACGTGATCGAGCCGCATGTCCGCCCAGAAGCAGAACACGCACATCGCGATCATCAGCGGCCCGAAGATCATCCGGTACTTGAGCATGAAGGGGATTGTAACCGAAGAGCGATCAATTTCGCTTTCACACTCCCGGAGCGACGGGGTGCCCTACCTTCGACGCGTCCTCGCGGCAAGGTGGGAGTTGACGACGTCTGACGTAACACACCTTGCGGGATAGCCGCGAAGGTGGGGCACCCCGTTAATCTGTGTTCACCACATCTCCAAAGCGGCGCTGGCGGGAAGCGAAATCATGTAGGGCGTCACGGAAATGCTCGACCGTAAAGTCCGGCCAGAGCGTGTCCGTCACCCAGAGTTCGGCGTAGCTGATCTGCCAGAGCAGAAAATTGCTGAGGCGGCGCTCGCCGGCGGTGCGGATCAGCAGGTCCGGATCGGGCAGTCCCGCCGTGTAAAGATGGGCATCGATGGTGGATTCGTCGATCTGCCGCGGATCGAGTCGGCCGGACTGGGCGGCCTCGGCGATGCGACGGATGGCATCGGCGATTTCCGTCCTCCCGCCGTAGTTCAGTGCCAGCGCCAATGTCAGGCCGGTGTTGTCTTTGCTGTAGTCCATGGCCTCATCGAGTTCGTCGAGCAGGCCCTGCGGCAGACCTTCGCGGCGACCGAAGTGCATGAAGCGCACGTTGTTATCCATGATCAGCGCCCGCTCTTTGGCCAGATGGTGGGCGTAGAGTTCCATCAGGGTGGCCACCTCGTTGTCCGGGCGCTTCCAGTTTTCCATGCTGAACGAGTAGAGCGTTACCGCTTCGATACGCCGTTCCACCGCTTCGATGATGATGGGTTTGACGGCCTCGGCGCCGGCGATGTGTCCGTACGAACGCGATCGGCCCTGCTGACGTGCCCACCGTCCGTTGCCATCCATGATGATGGCCACGTGCCGCGGCAGGTTTTCAGATGGAATGGCCGACGTGTTCATGCGTCACGGGTCAGGGTCTGAGAACGTTCGGGACCGACGCTGATCAGTCTGACGGGAACGCCGACTTCGCTCTCGATCAGTTCGACGTATTGCTGCGCGGCGGCGGGTAGCTCTTCGAACGCTCGGCAACCGGTGATCTCCTCGGTGAAGCCGGGCGCCTGGCGGTAAACCGGCTCGGCGCGCTCCAGTTCACTGCGCGTGGCGGGGTAGTGATCGATGACTTTGCCGTCCAGTTTGTAGGCGGTGCAGACGTGCAGCGTTTCAAAGCCCGCCAGGACATCCAGCAGCATGACTGCCAGCTCGGTGGCGCCGTTGATGGCTGCGGCATAACGGACGACGGCCAGATCGAGCCAGCCGCAGCGACGGGGGCGACCGGTCGTTGTGCCGTATTCATTCCCGCGGTCGCGGATGAGCCGGCCGGTTTCATTATGCAGTTCGGTGGGGAACGGTCCTCCGCCGACGCGCGTGGTGTAGGCCTTCATGATGCCCACGATGCGATCGACGGTGTGGCCGGGCACGGCGGCTCCGGCGTAGATGCCGACCGCGCCGGTGTTGGAACTGGTCACGTAGGGGTACGTTCCGTGATCGACATCGAGCATGCATCCGTTGGCCCCTTCGAACAGCAGCTTGCGTCCGTCGGCGATGGCCCGGTGCAACAGCGAGGTGGTGTCGGTGATGAAGGGGGCCAGATCACGCGCGTATTCCAGGCACCGGTCCATGGTTTCATCGGGATCAATCGGTTCGAAGGGGGTGTCGGACATTTCGGCCAGCGCGCCCAGGACAGCGTTCTTCACCGCGATGATGTATTTCAGTTTCTCGGCCAGTGACGATTCGTCCAGCAAATCGCCGGCGCGCAGGGCGGTGGAGCGTGTCATCTTGTCGGCGTAACAGGGACCGATGCCGCGTCCGGTGGTGCCGATCTTGCGCTCATCGCCGCGCGCGGTGGAGACGGCCGCCTCCATCAGGGCGTCCTGCTGCTTGTGGTAGGGCAGAACCAGGTGCGCCCGGGTGGAGATTTTCAGGTTGCCGTCGATGGTGATGCCGCGGTCGCGCATGCCGTTGATTTCACCAATCAGCGTCTGCGGGTCGACCACCACACCGTTGGCGATCACGCTCAGCTTGTCCGGCCGAATGATCCCGGACGGCAGCAGGTGCAAAGCGTATTTCTGATCCCCGACCACCACGGTATGCCCGGCATTGGCGCCGCCGTTGTATCGGATGATCAGATCGTATTGCTCGGTCAGCACATCAACGATTTTTCCCTTGCCTTCATCGCCCCATTGCATACCGCAGACCGCGGCGTGGGGGGCATTGGCGGGAGGGTGGCTCATATCCGGACTCCTTCAAACAATCGAGTTGTGCATCTTAACATAGCCGTTCGTCCTCACCAACGCCCACCCTGCCCGTGGAGGCAAGGCCGCCTGTAACGGTTATACCGCATGCACCAGCCGCATCCCTCCATCCCGGCCAAAGCGTCCGCTCCGCCGCGACAGACCACTCCCCACCCGGTCGATACAGACCATGTAGACGCCGCCCTTCGTCGTTATGGAGTGGTTTGCCGGATGACCTCGCTGAATACCCAGTTGACCGAGCAACTCTCGGCCACCCAGAGCCGTCACGAGCGACACCTGGAAACCCTTCTCCAGGTGTCGCGGGCGATCGGCTCCATCCACGACAGCGCCGAGCTGATGCGTGCGATCATCCGCCACGTCACCGGGGCTTTCCAGGCCGATCGCTCAACGCTCTTCCAGTACGATGCCGAAAACGATCAACTTTGGTCGGTGGTGGCCGAGGGCTTTGACGGACCGTCCATGAAGATTCGCATCGCCTGCGACCGGGGCCTGGCCGGGCGGGTTTTCCAGACGCACCGGTCGTTGTGCGTGGCCGATACGCTGGCCGATTCCGATTTTGCGCGCGGCATGGCCGAACGCCTCGATTACGTGCCCCGCTCCATGCTGATCGTGCCGGTGGCGCATCGGCCGGGACAGTGCGACGGCGTGTTGCAGGTCATGCATGGCGAGCCGGACTACTTCAGCGAAGAAGACCTGCCGCTGCTGGAAGCGATCGCGGTGCAAGTCGGCATCTCTCTGGATAATGCCCGTCTTTACGAGTCGCAACGCCGGCAGTTCGACAGTTTCGTTCTCGCCTTTGCCGAGGCGATCGACGCGCGAGATCCCTTGACGGCGATACACTCGGTCAACGTGGCCAACTTCTCCATGGGCATCGCCCACGAACTGGGACTCGATGCGCAGGCGATGGAATTGTTGCGCGTGGCCGGACTGCTGCACGATGTCGGCAAGATCGGTGTGCCCGAGGCGGTGCTGACCAAGCCCGGCCGGTTGAGCGAAGAAGAGTTTGCGCGGATGCGCGAGCACGCCGCCTATTCGCAAAAGATTCTGGGAAAGATCGAGTTTGCCGACAAGTTGAAAGGGCTCGATTACATCGCCGCCGCCCACCACGAACGTCTGGATGGCTCGGGCTATCCCGATGGTCTGACCGCAGAACACCTCAACCTGCCGGCGCGCATTCTGGCCGTGGCCGATGTGTTTGACGCGCTGACGCAGGATCGCCATTACCGCGCAGGGATGAAGCCCACCGAGGCCTTCGCCCTGCTGGACGAGATGACGCCACACCAACTCGACGCCGACTGCGTCGCCGCCCTCCAGCGGTTTTTGAATCACGCGTAATCATCAATGCGGAGCATGGCCCATTCAACTCGGGCGCATGACACAAAAAAAACGGCCGCCCGAAAAGGGCGGCCGCGCGATTGGTACGAGGGGTTTTGCTTAACGATAGAATTCGACGATCAGATTCATATTCACGTCGAAGGGAACCTGGTCCGGCGAGGGTTCGGCGATGACTGATGCCTCCAGCGTGGAGGGATTGTAGGTAAGCCACCCGGCCACCTCGTGGCCCGCCATCGATTCCATGTTCTCCCGGACCAGCTTCTGCGCCTTTTCCTTGATGGTGATGGTGTCGCCGACCTTGACCGCGTAACTGGGACGGTCGGTCTTGCGGCCGTTGACGATCACGTGTCCGTGGCTGACCAGTTGGCGCGCCGCCCAGATGGTGCGCGTCCAGCCCAGCCGGCGGATCACGTTGTCCAGGCGTCCCTCCAGCAGGACCAACAGCACGTCGCCGGTGTTGCCCTTGCTGCGGTTGGCCCGGTCGACGTAACGGCGGAACTGCTTCTCCAACACGTTGTAGTGGTAACGCAGCTTTTGCTTTTCGTTGAGGCGGATGCCGTAGTCGCGCAGGCGACGGCCACGGTAGCCGTGGACGCCGGGCGGCGTCAGTTGGCGCTTGACGGTGTGCTTGGGGATGTCGGCGATGGGCACGCCCACGCGACGCGACAGCTTGACCTTGGGGCCGGTGTAGTTGGCCATGAGATAAACGCTCCGTCGCCCGGGTGGACGAAACCAGTCGGTGGGCCCGACCTCGGCCAACGGGACCATCCCGTGCCGGTGTGCTCGATCCGCCGCGAGGGGGGCGACTGATTCCTCGCCGCTTTGCGTGGTTCGCCGGGGGTTCAAGTCCGACGGCAGGCGGATAAGCAAGCCGCGTAATATATCCGCAGGGACCCGCGGTGGCAAGAGGGTTGACGATTCAGATCAGTGGCCCTTGCCCTGCTCAAACGCCTCGGCCAGTCGCTGGCGGCGGGAAGCAGATTCCTCCTCGTCGCTGCCGGCATCGAGAGCGCGCTGGGCGGCATCGGGATCGGTGACGATTGGGGGCTCGGTGTCAGTTGATTCAGGTTCGTATTGGTCTGCCTGCGGCTGACCCGTGGCGTTCTCACCACCTTCGGCTTCCGCCTTCTCCTGTGCAGCGATGGCCTTGGTATCGAGTTCGCCGTCGGCATGGACGTGTTCAATTTCCACGGCCACGCGCTTCGACACGCCGCGCTGCGGCATCGTTACGCCGTAGAGCAGGTCCGCGGCCTGCATCGTGCGCTTGTGGTGCGTGATCACGATGAAGTGCGACTGATCGAGAAAACTCTTGACCACGCTGCAGAAGCGTTCGACGTTGGCTTCGTCGAGCGCCGCATCCACCTCGTCGAGAATGCAGAACGGACTCGGCCGTGAGCGGAACAGACTCATCAGCAGGGCGACGGCCACCATGGTGCGCTCCCCGCCGCTGAGCAGCTTGATCGTCTGCGGTTCCTTGCCCGGCGGCTTGGCGATGATCTCCACGCCCGATTCCAGCCAGTCGGTATTGCCCTCGGCATCGGGGATGAGCACGAGGTCGGCCCGGCCCCCGCCGAACAGCTTGCGGAACATCCCGCTCGATCCGGCAAAATGCTCGCGCACCTGGTTGAACGTCTGCTCGAAGCGGTTGCGCGATTCGTTGTTCAGGTGCTCGATCAACTGCTCCAGCTCTCGGCGGGCGCGGTCGATGTCGTTGACCTGCTCGGCGAGGAATTTTTCGCGATCTTCCAGTTCGCCCTGTTCCTCGATGGCGTCGAGGTTGACATTGCCCAGTCGATCCAGCTTGCGCTGTAATTCGTCGATCTCGGCTTTGATCGCGTCCCAGTCGATCTCCTGCGGCTCGTAATCGGGATACGCGGCGACGACATCGAGTTGGAGCGTTTCGTGGGCGCGCTGGCGGACGTTGTCGCTGCGCACTTCCAGTTCGCGCGCCGTCATCTGCAACTCGTGCAACTGCTGCTCGGTCTGTTCGACCACGCGGCGGTGTTCGGCGACGGCCCGGTTGTATCGGCCCAGCTCCGTAGAGGCGGCGTTCAGCTTTTCGGCGAAACCACCCAGTTCCTCTTCCAGTTCGCCCAGCGCGGTGTCCAGGCCTTCGATTTGTGCGGACGCTTCGGTAATCGTCTCCTGGAGTTGACTGAGACGCTGGCGATGGTGGTCGATCTGTTCGTCCAGCTCACGCGCCTGCCGCCGGGCATCGTTGGCGGCGATCTCCAACTGTCGTAACTGACGCCCGGAGGAAGCAATCTGTTCGGTGATCTGCCCGCTCTCGATGCGGGCTTCGGTGAGTTTTTCCCCGGCTTCGTTGACGGCGTCGGTCAACTGAGCGCGATGCTGTTCCAGTTGCTCGGCGCGGCGCTTGGATTCGGCCTGCTCGGCTTCAAGATTGCGCACCTGCTCGCGGTGTTCGAGCCGTTGGTGGTCCGCCTCCTGAATCTGCCGGTACACCTGTTCGACTTCACCGGCAATCACCGGTTGTTCACGCTCGATTTTTTCGATGGACTGCTGGGCCTGTTCCAGTTTGCCGCTCAACTCGACGCGCATGGTCGAGGATTCGTAGATCGCCTGGCGCAGTTCCTGCATGGTGCGCTCGATGTGAGCGGACTTGTCGCATAACTCGGCGAGATCGGATTTGTCCTCGGCGATGTGACGATCCAGTTCGTCGATGCGCTGCTGGAGGTCGGCCAGTTCACTGCGACGGCTGATCAGGCCCGCGCCGCTGCCTTCGTGCAACGGTCCGGCGACCAGGCGGCCGTCCGGTTCGATGACCTGCCCGGCCAGCGTGATGAATCGGCAGTCGTCCGGCAGCGAGCGACGACGACGCATCGCCTCGTCGAGATCGGCCACGAGGTACGTCCGGCCAAGCAAACGCCAGAGCAGCGGTCCAACGGCCGGCTCGAACCGCACCAGGTCGATTAACCGCACCAGGCCCAGCGGCGGGGCGGGGATATCGTGTCGGTATCCACCCAGTAGATCCATCGCCAGGAACGTAACGCGCCCGGAAAGCGAATCCAGCAACGCGCGGTGAGCCATCAAATCGTTGAGCCGATCGATAATCAGCACTTGAGCATGCTGACCTAGGGCCGCTTCGACGGCGACGGCGTGTTCGACATCCGCCTCAACCAGGTCTGCCAGGATACCGCGAACGAAGGTGAACTCGCCTTGATCTTCGGAGGATTCGTTAGCGGCCTTGCGCGCCAGCACGGCCTTGACCGCCTCGTCGAGTCCCGTTTGCGAATCTTCGAGCTCCTGCAAAGTGGCGCGGCGGGTATCCATCGCCACGCGCTGTTCCTTGCGATCATCGAGGCGGCGGGTCAATTCACCTTCGCGCCCGTGAAGTTGCTCGGCCTGCTCCTTTTGCTCGGCCAGGCGAGTGGATTCGCAGTTGATCAGCGTGACGACTTCTTCGAGTCGCCCGTGACATTCATCGCGTGTCCGTAGCAGGCCGTTCAACTCACCGGCCAACTCGTCGGCCCGACTGGTCAGGCGATCGCGATGGCCCTGGAGGTTGCGGGTCTGCAAATCCAACGCGTTGATTTCATTGTGCAGCGCGGTGGTGCGTCGGAGCAGGTTGACCGTCCCCGCCTTTTCATCTTCCAGTTGGGCGGCGGCCTCGTTCAACTCGTGCCGGCGCGCCTCCTGCTCGGCCGTGGCCGACTCGATGCGCCGCTCCATCTGTTCCTGCTGATCTTGCTGCTGCTGCAGGTGCTGTTTCTGCTGTTCGATCTGAACGTCCAGGGCTTCGGTGCGCTGGGTCAGTTCTTCGCAGCGCTTTTGGTCGCGCTCGATCTGCTCTTTAACCTCGGCGAGGTTGTTCTGGGCGAACTGGCGTCGCTGGCGGGCCTGGTCGCGCGTGGCCGACAAGTGCAGCTTGCGGTTTTCCAGTTCACGCTGGAGGGCCAGCAACTGCTGACGCGCCACTTCAACCTGGTCGCGCTGCTGTTCGGCGGCGGAGAGCTGGTCCATCGCCGCACGGCGGGACAGGTCCGCCTGACGCATCTCTTCGCCGTTCTGATCGGTCTGCTCGCGGAGCCGATGGTACTCGGCAAGGACGAATTGCGTACGCAGTTCGGTGAGCCGGGCGGTATGTTGCTTGAAGGTGCGCGCCCGGCCGGCCTGAACCTTGACGCTGCGCAACCGCCGCTCGACTTCTTCCAGTTTGTCGCGACAGCGGAGCAGGTTCTGCTCGGTCCGATCCAGCTTGCGCATCGCTTCTTTCTTGCGTTGCTTGAATTTAGAGATGCCGGCGGCTTCCTCAAAGATCACCCGCCGTTCGATCGGATTGGAAATCAGCATCGCATCGACCTTGCCCTGTTCGATGATCGAATAGGCGTTGGTGCCGATGCCGGTGTCGTAGAACAGCTCGCGCACATCGCGCAGGCGGGCTTTTTGTCTGTTGATCAGGTATTCGCTGGTGCCGTCCCGAAACAGGCGGCGGGTGACGGCCAACTCGTCGGTATCGACGGGCAGGAAACGGTGGCCCGACTCATCGGCCGGGTTATCGAAATGCAGTGTGACCTCGGCCAGCCCGGACGGTTTGCGGGCGATGGTGCCGTTGAAGATCACATCGAGCATGGCCCCGCCGCGCAGCGACTTGGCCGACTGCTCGCCCAGGACCCACTTGATGGCGTCGACGACGTTGCTCTTGCCACAGCCGTTGGGACCGACGATCGCGGTGATCGGAGCGTTGAACTCGAAGACGGTGGAGTCGGCGAACGACTTGAACCCGTTAAGGGTGATTCGATTCAAACGCATGGGCGGTATCGACCTCCTGTCGCATCGCACGGGCGGTTGGCCCCGGTGGCTGGGCTGGCGGCGGTTCCACCGCACCGGCCGAGCATGCCCTTAGGCGATGTATCGGCTATTGCACCTGATTATGGCTAATTTCGTCGCGGTTCTCAACACCCTCAGCCCCGTTTTCCTGCGATTCAGGTCGTTGCTGGGCGTCCTGATCCTTCCGGGCGGAATCGATCACCCGGTCCAGATCGGTGGACTGCAAGACCAGCGGCGCGGTGATGACGCGGCTTTGGTCGAGCCGGGCCAGCACCTCCACGATCTGGCTGTAGCTGAGGTCCAGGCCGGGACCGGGCTGCTCGTCCGTGGGCCGATGTGCCATCAGGTAGATCAGGTTGGCCAGGGCTGGGGCGATCCGGTGGGACTGTCCGCGCCCGTTGGCGGGACGATGGTAGACGCCGAGGGTCTGTTGGTCCTCGGTATTCTTGATCATCAGCCGCCCGTCCCAGCAACTGAAGAACAGCGGCTTCTGAAAGCCCTGCATCTGGTTGAAGAGGATGATGCGCGGCGCACCCTCGCGCGTCACGTAGACCATCGGACGCTCACAGCGGACGATCAGCAACTCCAATTTGTCCGGGAACTGGCGCACGTTGACAGACCCATCGCTGATGTCCGTCAAGGCGAGGCAGGCCTCCATCGCCACCAGGGCGTCTTTGTGATCGAGCAGGGCCCGGGCGTTGCGGATCATCCGCATGTTGCGCGGGTGGAACTGCATCAATTGTCCCAGCCAGCCGGCGGCTTTCTCACGCTGGCCGGGTTGGGCATGGACCGCCGCCTCATACAACGGCTCCGCAGCCCGTAGGTCTCCCAGCGTCGCTCCGGCTTCGAGCGCCGCCATGCGCACGTTCACGTTTTCGTGGGCGTACCATTGCTGCAATTGCGGCAAGATGAGTCGCCCCATGCCGATCCAGGCCAGCGCCACGCGGTGAGTGTGCTCGGCGTTGCCGGGTTCGGTGATCATCTGGGCCAACTGCTCCGCCATCTGCCGTGCAAAGGCCTCCGTCGGATTCAGGTACAGGTGCAAAATCTGCTCGAGCATGCGCTTGGGGTTGGCCCGGAAGCGTTTGAGGACTTTCAGCCGAATGGTCTGCGGATTTTTCGCCGTGGCCAGTGGCTCCTTGTCGGCCACGGCGGCGGGGAATCGCGCATTGATCCGATCGGTGATGCGCCTCACCGCATACGACGGCTGATTCAAACGCAACAACAGCGGCATGTCTTCCAGCAGCACCGCCCCGGCCGGTAAACGACCAATCCGCCGATCGTCCGTGCGCTGTTCGTCGTCTTTGAGTCGGGCGAACGGATTGGAGAACACCGGACCGCGCGCCTGCGCCAGCGTGCGGCTGCTCGGGCGATTCGTCAGAGCGCCGTAAATACTCAGTGGAGCGGTGTACAACACGCCGCCTTCCAGCGAGGTTGTCTGTGTGCCCGGCAGGGCCTTGACCATCACGTCGAAGCGCGTCTGCGCGGTGGCGCCGGGCGGGATCACTCCTTCGACGATCACCACCGCGGTGTTGTTGGAATTGAGCACCTGCTCCGGAGGCAGATGGCCGTAGCCCAGGGATTCCTGCCCGAAGCCGCCCCGGCTCAGTTCGTTGATCATCCATTGGCGCAATTGCGGGGGGCAGTCCGGAGAGCCCGTCCCCTTCAGGTTGACCACCAGGCCGAATCCACTGACCAGCACCGGCTGGTACCCCGCGATGGTCACCTGCGAGCCGATGGTGGTGCGCAGGAACTCGGGGCCGGAGTAGGTTGGCGGCGGGGGAGGCGCCGGACGGGATTCGACCGTCTTGCCGCAACCGGCCATGGGGATCAACACGACCAACAGCAGGATCGTCAGGATGTGATTCATGGGGATTTCCGTGCGGGGCAGGGCGTTGAAGGCGGGCCGACTCACTCGACACATTGTATCCTAAATCCTGAAAGATCAACAGATTGACTCGTCTTCAGGAAAGAGGGGTCGCATGCCGGGCGTCTTGAAGGTAATTTAATTGGCATAGTTGCATCCCCACTTGTCGCCTCACGACGGACAGGAGCCGTGTCATGCATCGCTTGATTCCCCTGTTGATTGTCATGCTCACCTTGGCCGCACCGGGCCTGCATGCCGTTGAAAACACCCTTACCGCCGAAGAACAGAAAGCCGGTTGGATGCTTCTGTTCGACGGGAAAACCCTCGACGGCTGGCGTAACTTCCACTCCGACAAACCGAGCGATGGCTGGCAGGTCCGCGACGGGGCGATTGTCCGCGTCGGCCGTGCTGGAAACCTGATTACCGAGCAGCAGTTCGACCACTTTGAACTCGCCCTGCAATGGAAAATCGGCAAAGACTGTAACAGCGGCATCCTGTTCCGCGTCAGTGAAGATTTCAAACGTCCCTACGATACCGGGCCGGAATACCAGATTCTCGATAACGACTCGAAGAAATACGCACGTGACGCAAAGCATGACACGAACATCGCCGGGGCCAACTACGCCATGCACGCCTCCGATCGATCGGCCGTCAGGCCCGTCGGTCAGTGGAATGACACGCGCCTCGTTGTCCACGGCGACCACGTCGAGCACTGGCTCAACGGTAAGAAAGTCGTGGAATACGATTTGCACAGCGAGGCGTGGAAGAAAGCCCTGGCCGCCAGCAAATTCCGCAAATGGAAACACTACGCCCGACAACCCTACGGACACATCGCCTTTCAGGACCACGGCGACAAGGTGGTGTTCCGCAACATCAAGATTCGCCCGCTCGACCCGCCCGCTCCCAACGCCCTGACCGAACGTGAAAAAGCCGAGGGCTGGCGACTGCTGTTCGACGGGAAAACGCTGGACGGTTGGCGCGGCTACAAGCTGGAGGAATTACCGGGCAACTGGGACGCACAGGACGGAACCATCGTGCGCACCGGCAAGGGCCCCGACCTGGTCACAAAAGAGCAGTACGACGACTTCGATCTGATGATTCAGTGGAAGATCAGCCCCGGCGGCAATAGCGGCATCCTGTATCGTGTCGCGGAACTATCCAAGTTCGCCTGGCACACCGGCCCGGAATACCAGGTGTTCGATTCCTACGGCAGGGACGATCTCATGCGTGCTGCCGGGGCCTGTTATGATCTGTTCCCCGCCAGGCCGCAGGCCTTTCGTCCGTGCGAACTTTGGAACCAGACGCGCATTATCATCAAGGACAACCACGTCGCGCATTACCTGAACGGCGTGAAAATCGGCGAGTACGACTACGGCAGCAAGGGCTGGCTGGAACAGGTGGCCAAGACCAAGTTCGGCAAGCACGCCGGTTTCGGAAAACATGACCGGGGCCACATCGTGCTTCAACAACACGGCAAGCCCGTCTGGTACAGAAATATCATGATCCGAAAACCGCGGTGAGGGGCGGTGACGAAGCGCAAAAAAATGTCGCCTGCGTCGGTCCGACGAGGGAAAGTTCTTCCCATCGTCCGTGGCCGGCGCAGGCGGCTTGACCAAGTTGGGAGACGCAGTGTTGGGGCTTGTTCGCCTCTTGTGGGTTATGGTTTTTACAACGTGCGTCGATCCCAACTACCCCTTTATTGTCCTGAGGCGTGGAGTCCAGTTCAAGAAAATTCCGGAATAAACTCGCGCCAAAATCGTGTTTGCGGTACTGGAAACCGTGTTTTATCGGCCCGGAAAAAAATGTGTCGGGACTTTGCCCTGCGGTGCGAAAGTGCCCTGAGCAACCCGGGCAGGCCGATGCGTCGTTCTATTGATCGTTCATTCAAGGAGCAGTGATGTACCAGAATCTTTGGATTTTCGGAGCCGTATGCTTTCTCGCGGCGTGTGCTTCGGGGCCTTGTCCGGCCGAAGCATCCGCTCGGCCCAACATCCTCTACATTAACATCGACGACCTGGGCTGGCGCGATGTCGGCTTCATGGGCAGTACGTTCTATCAAACGCCGAACCTCGACCGCCTGGCGAAGCAGGGCATGGTGTTCACCAATGCGTATGCCCCGGCGTCGAACTGTGCACCGAGCCGCGCCTGTTGCATGAGTGGTCAGTACACGCCCCGGCATGGCGTATTCACCGTGGGCACTTCCGAACGCGGCGATGCACGCACGCGCAAACTGATTCCGACGCCCAATCGCACCGCTCTGGCCGACCAACAGATCACCATCGCCGAGGCGCTGAAGACCGCGGGGTATCGCACGATTCATCTGGGCAAGTGGCATCTGGGCAAGAATCCCCGTACGCAGGGCTTTGATGTGAACATCGGCGGCAATAGCTCCGGCGCTCCCCGGGGTGGATATTTCAGTCCGTATAAGAATCCGCAGTTGCCCGATGGGCCGAAGGGCGAACACCTGCCTCATCGTCTGGCCGAAGAGGCCGTCAAGTTTCTCGAAGACGGGAACAATCGGCCGTTCTTCATGTACTTCTCGATGTATTCGGTGCATACGCCGTTGCAGGCCCCGAAAGACACAATTGCAAAATACAAAAAAAGAAAAGGTGGCCCGGGCCAGTCGCACGCCACGTACGGGGCGATGGTCGAACACATGGACCAATGCGTCGGCAGGGTGCTGACGAAGTTGGATGAACTGGGGTTGACGGATGACACGCTCGTCCTGTTCTGCTCGGACAACGGCGGCATAGCGAAAATCTCGTCACAGGCCCCGCTGCGCGCCGGCAAGGGCGCCTACTACGAAGGCGGCATCCGCGAGCCGATGATTGTGCGCTGGCCCGGTAAGACCAAGCCGGATACGAAATGCGACGTGCCGGTGCATGGTGTGGATTTCTTTCCGACATTCCTGGAGGCGGCCGGCGTATCCGCTCCGCGGGGTAAATTACTCGATGGCGTCAGCATCGTGCCGTTACTGACCGGCAAGGGAACGCTGGGCGAACGCGCACTGTTCTGGCATTTTCCGATCTACCTGGAAAACTACGGCTCCAACGCGGGCAACCGCGATCCGCTGTTCCGCACGCGCCCGGGCAGCGTGGTGCGACTGGGCAACTGGAAACTGCACGAATACTTCGAGGACGGCGAACTCGAACTGTACAACCTCGAAACCGACCTCGGCGAGACCACCAACCTCGCCGACAAACGCCCCGATAAAGTCAAAGAATTGCACGGCCTGCTCAAGCAGTGGCGCAAACAGACCAAAGCGCCGGTGCCGACCGAGCCGAACCCGAAATACGATGCGGAGTTTGAGAAGAAGAAAATTAAGAGTAGCAGTAAATAATTAATCGCAAGAAATACCACAGAGGCACAGAGTCGCAGAGGAATATCCAGTCTGTATCTAATCTCTGTGTCTCTGCGCCTCTGCGGTTTGGCATTCTCTAGTCGTATCCCAGTTCCGCCAATTTATCTTCGTCGAGGCCGAAGTGGTGGCCGATCTCATGCAGGATCGTGATGCGGATTTGCTCGATCAGGCCTTCGTCGGTCACTTGGCCATACAGATCGCGCGTATGGGCAATGATTCCCTCGCGATAAATAATCACTTCACCCGGCAGTTCCGGCGGGTCTTCAGCGGTCCGCTCCGTCAGGGCGATGCCATCGTGCAGGCCGCACAACTCATCGCGCGATTCCATCTCGAACTCTTGCATGATCGGGTCGGACGGGTGGTCCTCGACGATCAGCGGCACCTCGCCCAGCAGGTATTTTAATTGCCGCGGCAGCGCATCCACCACGCGATCGACCAGCGCATCGAAATGTTCCCGGGTGGCCTGGTCCACAAGCACTCATTGGTTGGGTAGGGGACTGCCGTTGGGCTGCCAGTCGAGCGTGCCGATGACTTCGGTGACGGATCGGCAGCCGAGTTTGTTCAGCCAGTCGCGCAAGCCGTCGCCGATCGTCAGCGGCAGGTTGGGATTGATGAACAGCGCGGTGCCGACGGCCAGACCGCTCGCCCCGGCCAGCAGGAACTCCGCCGCATCGGTCCAGGTTTGAATCCCGCCCATGCCGATCAGCGGAATGCCCGCGGGCTTGGCGACATGGCAGTAAACCATACGCGTCAGGTAGACGGCGATGGGCCGGATCGCCGGGCCGGACAACCCGCCCGTGCCGTTGGCCAGTCGCGGTTTGCGCTTGTACACGTCGATGGCCATGGCGGTGAAGGTATTGATCAAGCTCAATCCCTGCGCCCCGCCGCGCACTGCCGCATCGGCTGTCGCCACCACGTCCGTTGCGTTGGGCGAGAGCTTGACGATCAGTTTGACGCGCTCGTCCATCGCCGAGCGCACCTCGCCGACCAGCGTTTCCAGCAGTTTCGGGTCGGTTCCGAAGGTCAGCCCGTCCGCCACGTTCGGGCAGGAGACGTTCAACTCGATCGCACGGATGACCGGCTGCTCGGCAATCTTCGCTGCGGTGTGCACGTAATCGTCGATGCTGTGCCCGGCCACGTTCGCGATGATCGGCGGGCCGAGTTTCTCCAGCTTCGGAATCTTCTCTTCCAGAAATGCATCCAGCCCGACGTTCGCCAGGCCGATCGCATTGAGCATCCCGGCCCGGGTTTCGACGATGCGGTAGGCGGCGTTGCCCGGGCGGACCTCGCGCGTGATCGACTTGGTCACAAACGCCCCGAAGCGGGACAGGTCGGTGAAATCGGCGTATTCATCGGCGTAACCGCACGTGCCCGAGGCGGTCATCATCGGGTTGGCCAACGCGATCCCGGCCAGATCGACCGCCAGGGACGGCGTATCGGATGGTGCATTTTCCGCCATGGCCGTCACCTTAGCAGATTCGTCGGCAAAGTCGAACGGGCCAAATGTCCGGTGGTCGATATAATGTCCTGTTTCGTCCAATGGTGCGATAATGAGCACGATACGCAAAGCCCGAACGGCGGATGTCCCGCCCATGGCGGCGCTGGTCAACGAAGCGGCCGAGCGCGGGCTGATGCTGCACCGTTCTTTGGCCGAGTTGTACGAGGGCCTGCGCGATTTCCATGTTGCCTGTGATAACGACGGACGCGTGGTCGGCTTGGCGGGACTGCGCGTGATGTGGGCGAATCTCGCCGAGGTCTACGCCCTGGTGGTCGGCGAAGCGGCGCGTGGGAAGGGCGTTGGAAAACAGTTGGTTCAGGCCTGTGCCGGGGAAGCCGGGACGCTGGGTGTGCAACGGCTGTTCGCCCTGACCTACGAAAAAGCATTTTTTGAGAAGTGCGACTTTGCGGTGGTCGATCGGATGATGCTGCCGCTGAAAGTCTGGAGCGAATGCGTGCGTTGTCCCAAGCACGATGCCTGCGATGAGATCGCCATGATTCGCACTCTGGAAAATGTCCCCGACATTGCTCCAGCGGTTGATCCCGATCGCGTCGATGGGGGTTATACCGTCCCGGTGACGATACGAAACGGCCGACGAAACATCGAGTAGCGTCGGTCGACATCCAGGTTTCTCCGGCCACCGCCGATTTTCCTCGGCCGGTGGTTGGACGTGCGCGCAGGAAACAACCATGGGCCGTAATTGGCTGACGACAATCCAGGCCGGCGATGAGGTGCGGCGGATCGCCGAGGCACTGACGAAAGCCGACGGCATCGAGGCGGCGGGCGCTTGGGGCTCGTGCGCGCATCTGCTGGCCGGAGCGATCCAAAGCCAAACCGGGCGACCGCTGCTGCTGATCGTGGCCCACCTCGACGATGCTGATGAGGCGGCCGAAGACCTCGCCCTCTACGAAGGCCTCAACGTCGCCCAGTTCAACGCACTGGAGATGATGCCCGGTGAGACCAACGTCTCTCTCGAACAACTGACCCAACGGCTTGGATTGGCCAATACGCTCGAGCAGGACGACCAGCCAGACGTCATCGTTGCGCCGATCCAGGCCCTGATGCAGGCCGTCCCGACAGGCGAAGCCATGGCCGATCTGATCCGCCCGCTTGAAACGGGACGAACCATGGACCCCGGTGACCTGGTGCGCTGGCTGGAGGATGTCGGCTACCAACGTGTGGATGCGATCGACATCGTTGGCGACTATACCGTGCGCGGCGGAATCGTCGATATCTACACGCCCGGTGAAACCGGTCCGGTGCGCATCGATTTCTTCGGCGATCAGATCGACCACATCGCCGAGATCGACCTCGACTCCATGGGTTCGGATCGAAAGCTTGATTCGGTTCGTCTGGTCGGTGCGGCGGCTGAATCGCTGCTGGAGCTGGCGGACGCCACGGGGCTGTGGGAGCGCATGGACAAGAAGACCATCGTGGTCTTCGCGGAGATGCTCGAAATCTCCGAGCAGGCGCGCGGTTACTACCAACGCCTCACCGATGATCGCGGCATCTACCCTCCCGCGGCGGTGTTCAAGGCGATGAATCGCTTTGCCCGCGTTGAGATCAACCAGATCGCTCAGTCCGCGGGGACGGATCGCAAGGTCGATCTGCCCGTCAGCCCGTTGCCCGGTTTTGCCGATCAAGCCACGCAGGCCGTGTCGGAGTTGGGCGAATTGGCCGAGGGCAAATCGCAACAGGTGGCGGTGCTCTGTGCCAACGATGCCGAACGCGATCGACTGGAGCAGTTGCTGGCCGATCAACTCGACGCCGGGTCTGCCGAAGCGATACGTGCGGAACTCGGCTATTTGCATCGCGGCTTTACCTGGGGGAAATGGGCGCTGGTCCCCAATCACGAATTGTTCCACCGATATACCGTGCGGCGCCGTGTACGTAGCGTACGGGGTGGCATTTCAACGCAGACCTTCTTCGATCTGGATGAGGGGGATTACGTCGTTCACGAGGACCACGGCATCGCACGATTTCAGGGCTTGCGCACCATGACCCAGGGTAACGGGCCGGGCGAAGAATACCTGACGCTGCAATTCGACGGCCGGGCCTTGCTGCACGTCCCCGCTTCGCAGATTGAAAAAGTGCAGAAGTATGTGGGGGGATTCGCCGGGCGTCCGCCGTTGAGCAAGTTGGGCGGTGGGCGGTGGTCGAAACAGAAACAGCAGGTGGCCGAGGCCGTGCGCGATATGGCGGCGGAACTGTTGCGCGTACAAGCGGCGCGCGACAATTCACCGGGGATCCGATACCCCGCCGACACCGAATGGATGCGCCGTTTTGAAGCCGAGTTTCCCTATACCGAGACGGAAGATCAACTGGCCGCCATGACTGAGATCAAGAAGGACATGTCGGACGATCGTTCGATGGATCGCTTGCTCTGCGGCGATGTCGGCTACGGCAAGACGGAGCTGGCCATCCGGGCCGCGTTCAAGGCCATCGAACACGGCAAACAGGTTGCCGTACTCTGCCCGACGACGGTGCTCTGCGAGCAGCACGAGCGCACGTTCCGCCAGCGCATGGCCGATTATCCGGTCCGTGTGGAAAGTCTGAGTCGATTCAAGTGCGGCGCCGAGGCCGGGCGCATCGTCCGCGAACTGGCCGAGGGCCGGGTGGACTTGGTGATCGGGACGCACCGACTGCTTTCTGACGATGTGACGTTCAAGGATCTGGGCCTGATCGTTGTGGATGAGGAGCAGCGTTTTGGCGTGGAGCACAAAAACAAGCTGATGCGCTTTCGCGTGACGGTGGACGTACTGACGATGTCGGCCACACCGATCCCGCGCACGCTGCACCAGGCGCTGCTGGGCCTGCGCAGCATCAGTTCTCTGGCGACGCCTCCGGCCGACCGGCGGGCCGTGGTGACCGAGGTGCTTGCCTACGACAGCCATCGTATCCGCCAGGCCATCCTGCGGGAACTGAACCGCGATGGACAGTGTTTCTTCGTCCACAACCGCGTCTACAACATCCGCTCCATCGCCGACGAGGTGCATCGGCTCGTCCCCGAAGCACGCGTGGAGTACGCCCACGGCCAGATGCGCCCGCGCGAGCTGGAAGCGGTGATGATGCGATTCCTCGATCGCCGGGTCGACGTGCTGGTCTGCACCACGATCATCGAATCCGGCATCGACATACCCACTGCCAACACGATGTTCATCAACGACGCCGATCGATTCGGCCTGGCGGAGTTGCACCAGTTGCGCGGTCGGGTCGGCCGGTACAAGCACCGCGCATACTGTTACCTGATGCTGCCGCAGCAGCGGCCGGTCAGTGATGTGGCGGCGCGCCGCCTGCGCGCCATCGAGGAATGCTCCATGCTCGGCGCGGGATTCAAGATCGCCATGCGCGACATGGAAATCCGCGGCGTCGGCAACCTGCTCGGCCCCGAGCAGTCCGGACACATCGCCTCGGTCGGCTATCAGATGTACTGCCGGTTGCTGGAGCAGACCACGCGGGAACTGCAACAAGAGAAAACGGCCCGTCCGGTGCGCACGCACATGGAACTCAACCTTGCCGGCCACCTGCCGCGCCTCTGGCTGCCCAACTCTGCACGGCGCATGGCCGCCTACCGCCGCATCGCCACCGCCGATACCCCCGCGGAACTGGACTGCATCGCCGAAGACCTGCGCGAGGCCTACGGCGATCTGCCGGCCCCGACCGAATTGCTGCTCGAGCTGGCGGCGATCCGCGTCGGGCTCGGAACGGTTGGCGTGGAATCACTCAAGCTCAAGGACCGTGATCTGATCTACACCACGCCGCGCCTGACCACGTTATACGATCGCCTGAACGGCGCGCCCGGTTCGGTGCGCCTGGTCGATCCGCCCGACGACGGCAAACCCGCCACGGTCTACCACCGCCCTCCGGCCGACCTGACCGAAACACCAGATGAATTACTGGAGATGTTGAAGGAACACTTCGTCAAGCCGCTGGGGAAATGATGGGTGTCACACTTTGACGGCTGAGTTTGCGAGGCCGCAAAGTGTGTTTGTCGTATATGCGTAAATCGCACATGTTGCCCTTCGGGTCAACATGTGGCACCCCGGCTGTGCGCATCATGTCATCTAAAAAACCGCTTCGTGGCTAACAACTCAGCACCACGTGAATCGGCGCGTAAGGTTCGATTTTCGCGCGGCCTTGGAGCTTGGCCAATTCGATCAGGATGCTGATACCGACGATGTCGCCGCCGAGTTTGTTGATCATTTCGCAGCAGGCCTGCATTGTGCCGCCGGTCGCCAGCAGATCGTCGACGATGATCACGCGTTGACCGGATCGGATGGCGTCCTGATGAATCTCCAGCGTGTCGGTGCCGTATTCCAGTGCGTAGGTATGATCGAATGTTTTCCAGGGCAGCTTGCCCGGCTTGCGGATGGGTATGAAACCGCAACTCAGCGCTTGCGCCAGCGCGGTGCCGAAGATAAAACCGCGGCTCTCGGCCCCGGCGACGATATCGATCCGCCGATTGCGGAACGGATTGGCCATCCGCTCCACGGCCAGCGCCAGGGCGCGGGAGTCGTTGAGCAGGGGGGTGATGTCGATAAAGTCGATGCCGGGCTTGGGCCAGTCGGGCACGGTGCGAAGGAAATCGTGCAGGTCGATGTCCATGGGGTTGCTCCTTGAACGTGGTTGTACCCGATTCGACGAAATCGGCAAAGCGTTGGCGGTTCGGCCTGGTCGACGTTAAAATCGCAAGTTTACGAGGTCGCTGCGATATGAACCAGGCCAATTCCTCCAAGACCGAACTGGAAACCGTCGAGCCGATCGGCCTGCGCGTGCTCATTCGCAAGGATGAGGACAAGAAGCAGACCAAGAGCGGCATTCATCTTCCCGACAAGATCGAAATCCCCACACTGACCGGCCGCGTGGTCTCCATCAGCGCCCAGGTTCAGAACGACCCGGACTACCCGATTGCCCAGTACGATCGCGTGCTGTTCAATCCCAAGGAAGCGATTCCGGTCGACTTCGAGGGCGACAACCGATTGTTCGTTGTGCCGGTGGAAAACATCGTGGCCGTCTTCCGCAAGTCCGGCTGACGCCGCGGGTGGATCAGCATGGATAAGTTCTGGCAATATTTCAGACAGTTGTTGCAGCATCGCACCCTGTTGGTGGTGCTGGTCTTCGGCATGCTATTGGACACCTTGTGCGCTTTCGCCGGTTTCGGTTCGTTGGTGGCGGTGATCAACCAGTTGCTGGATAGCGAAGAAACGGCGCGCACGTTGGCCCAAAAAATTCTGACGGATGATAACGTCGTAGCCATTCTCGGCGATCGGTTGCATTGGGTGGAGTACGTGCCGGCCGATCCCTTTGAGGGATTCGTGGCCACGATGGTGGTGATTTTTCTGCTGGCGATCATTGGTTCGGTGGGGCGGTTTGTCCATCAGTATACGGCGATTACGCTGACCAACCGGACGGTGATGAAAGTCCGAAAAAACGTGTTTCAACGTCTCGTGCATACTCCGCTGAACGTGATGCTGAATCACAGCACCGCTGACAAACTCTCCCGCATCATGCGCGACAGCAGCCAACTCAGTCGCGGATTCAATACGCTGATCGGTAAGGCGCCCCGGAAAATCCTGCAGGGTTTAGCGGCGCTGGGCGTGGCATTGCTTGTCGATTGGTATTTGACGGTGATTTTTCTGATCGGTTTTCCCCTGATCGGTACGATTCTGTACGTTTTCGGCCGGAAGATTCGCAAAGCCAGCAAACGCGCGCTGAAGGAAAACGCCGCCATGCTCAAGGCGGTGCAGGAAGGGTTGCAGGCGATCCGCGTGGTCAAGGTCCACCAGGCCGAGGGCTACGAACGGCGACGCTTCAATCGCGTCAACCGCACGTTATATAGCAGGGAAATGCGGGCTCGCCTGTTTCGGGCGTTGACCAATCCCAGCAGCGATCTGGTCGGCATGGCGGGATTTATTCTTGTGGCGTTGGTCGCGGCCCATGCGGTGTATTACGGCGAAACCGAACCCAAGGAATTTATTGCCGTGTTGGGATTGCTGGCCATGGCGGGAGGAGCGCTGACGCCGCTGGGCAACCTCAACAACGATTTGCAGGACGCTTCCGCCGCGGCCGAGCGCGTCGATGAACTGCTCCACATGCCCGTTGAACCCAACGTGCGTCGGGGCGAGGATCGATCGCGTCCTTCCCTGCAGCGCCACGTTGAGTCCGTCGCGATCGATAACGTGTCGTTCACTTACCCCACCGGCAGCCGACCGGCCGTGCAGGGTGTCCGGTTCACCGTCCGCCGCGGACAGGTCTGCGCGATTGTCGGCGGCAACGGGTCGGGCAAAAGCACGCTCGTTGGTTTGCTGCCGCGCCTTTATGAGCCGCAACAGGGGCGCATTCTGATCGATGGATGCGATATCGCCGAGCACTCCCTGCGCAGCATCCGTCAGCAGATGGCCATGGTGACGCAGCAGACCATTCTCTTCGACGGCACCATCGCGGAAAACCTGACCTATGGCTCCCGTCATGCCGGCGAACAGAAGATGCTCGATGCTTCACGGCGCGCGCATGCGCACGAGTTCATCATGGACACGCCCGATGGTTACGAAACATCGATCGGCGAATTCGGCGATCGGTTATCGGGAGGCCAGCGGCAGCGCATCGCCATCGCCCGGGCCATTCTGCGTGACCCGGCCATCCTGATTCTCGACGAGGCCACCAGCCAGATCGATGCCGATTCCGAAGCGAAAATCGCCGAAGCGCTATCCGAGTTCATGCACGACCGGACCACGTTCGTCATCGCGCACCGCCTGTCGACCGTGGTCAACGCCGACATGATCGTGGTCATGGAAGACGGCCGCGTGGCTTCCATCGGCAGGCACGACGAGCTGCTGGAAACCTCGGACATCTACCGCGTACTCTGCCAGACGCAGCTTCACGGGCTGAACGGCGGTGGATAACCGGATCCGGCGCGATCTCTGTTCATGAATTCTTTGAAGCCAGATGGCGTTGGTAGCGTCGTCGGTCGGTTTCGCTGAGCAGTTTTTTACGCAGGCGAATTGAGGTGGGGGTCAGTTCCACCAATTCATCATCCTGAATGTATTCCAGGGCCGCTTCGAGTGTGAGATCACGGGCTGCCTTGAGTGTGACCGTTGCTTCCTTGGTGGCCGAGCGGATGTTGGTCAGTTTCTTCTGGCGGGTGATGTTGACCACGATGTCGCCTTCCTTGCAGTGTTCGCCGACGATCTGGCCCTCGTAGATCGCTTCGCCGGGCTTGACGAACAGGACGCCTCGGTCGGCCAGTTGCTCCGTGGCGTAGGCCGTCACCGCGCCGCTTTCCGTGGCGATCATCACGCCGTTGATCCGTCCCGGGATCGAGCCACGATCGGCGTCGTATTTCTCGAAGCGGTGGTGCATGATGGCTTCGCCGCCTGTTGCGGTCAGAATCCGATTGCGCAGGCCCACCAGGCCGCGCGCCGGAATGAGAAACTCCACGTGCGTGCGACTGCCGCGGTCGTCCATGTGCAGCAGTTCCGCCCGGCGATCGCCGACCGGTTGCATCACCGCGCCGATCGTTGACGTCGGCACGTCGATCACCAGTTTCTCGATCGGTTCCAGTTTCCTGCCGTCCTCGATGTGGTAGATCACCTCGGGTTTGCCCACGACCAGTTCGTACCCTTCACGCCGCATGTTTTCCAGCAGGATGCCCAGATGCAGCATGCCCCGGCCGGAGACATTGAACTCATCGCCGCGCTCATCGACGCGCAACGCCACATTGGCTTGCAACTCACGCTGCAGCCGCTCGGCGATCTGTCGGCTGGTCACGTATTGGCCGTCCTGTCCCCCGAAGGGGCCGTCGTTCACGCGAAAAGTCATGTGCAGCGTCGGCTCATCGATGTGAACGGTCGGTAACGCCACGGGATTGGCTGCGTCGGCCAGCGTGTCGCCGATGTCCACACGCTTCAGTCCGACCACCGCACGCAGGTCGCCCGCCTCGATGGCCGGCGTTTCCTGTCGCCCCAGTCCATGGAAGCGAAACAACTGCCCCACCTTTTGGACGCTGTGTTTTCCCTGGCGATCGATCACCGCCACGGTCTGCCCGGCTTTCAGCGTGCCGGCGAACACGCGTCCGATGCCGATCCGTCCGACGTATTCCGACCAGTCCAGCGAGGTGATCAGCGCCTGCAGCGGCGCATCGGAATCGAACCGTGGCGCGGGGACATTTTCGATGATCGCCTCGAAAAGAACGTGAATATCGCCGCCCTCCGTGGGCAGGTTGTCCGGATCGGTGGTCGCCCAGCCGCTGCGCCCCGATGCGTAAATGACCGGGAAATCCAACGCTTCATCGTCTGCGCCCAACTCAACCATCAGATCGAACACTTCATCAAGGACTTCGGTGTGGCGCTCGTCCGGACGATCCATCTTGTTGATGACCACCAAGGGGCGTAATTCCTCGGCCAGGGCTTTACTCAGCACGTAGCGCGTCTGCGGCATGACGCCCTCAAAAGCGTCGACCAGCAGCAACACGCCATCGGCCAGCTTCAACACCCGTTCAACTTCACCGGAGAAGTCCGCGTGGCCGGGCGTATCCACGATGTTGATGTGGACGGATTGCCCGTGACGATCCGTGTAGTCGATTGCGCAGTTCTTTGCCAGGATCGTGATCCCGCGCTCGCGCTCCAGCGGATTGGAATCGAGAATGCAATCGCCGTCGAGTTCAGCCCGTCGGAATTGACCGCTCTGGCGCAGCAGCTCGTCGACCAGGGTGGTCTTGCCGTGATCGACGTGCGCGATGATCGCGATGTTGCGGAGGTCGGTTCGACTCATGCAGTCGTTGTCTCGGGGGTAGGCAAACAAACTCGGCGGGGCGGAAAGCGGGGTATTGTGGCGAAATCACAGGAAAAAATCCAGTAGGGCTGAAAACCGGACGCACAGGCGCATCACCGAGGTGGACATCACGCATCGCCGCGGACATCTGGCCACGCCGAAAGATACACATCGAAGCGCACGGCTTTGCCCTTGAAAACACATGATGGCGCCCGGTTTGCGGGATGGTTCAGCGGCGGGGCATGCAGGGACCGCTTGACGACGATGCGCCGGCAGCCGGTCTGCGCCGCCGCGGCCAGTAACTCGTCGCCGTTGTCCGCGTCGCCCAACAGCAGACCCAGTATCTGCAATTCCTTTTTCACCTTCGCTGATTTATTCCGGGGTGGAAACATCGGGTCCAGGCAGACCACATCGGACGCCGCTTCGCCCCGCAACGATTGCAGGTGCGCGATGGAGTCGTCATGCACCAAGCAAAGATGGCTTTGTAACCGATCGCCTGCTCGGGCGTGGTCGGTGGCACGCAACAGACCGTCTTCCAGCAAAGCGTGGATTACGGGGTGACGCTCGATGGCGGTCACGCGACATCCCAGTAACGCCAACAACGCCGCGTCGCGCCCCAGTCCCGCGGTGGCGTCCACCACATCAAGCGGCTTGCCCTTAAACCCCACGGCCTTGGCCAGAAGTTCGCCGCGCAGATTCTGCCGTGAGCGATGGCCGAACGGGCCGGAATTGAAGTCGCAGTAGATCGGTCCGCAGGTCTTGTCGGTGCGTCGCAGTTCCAGACGATCGCCCGTCCACGTCAACAGCAGCGGATAATCCGAACAATCCGCATTCGCCTGCGGCAATTCCAGACGTTGGGCCGGGTGGGCGGCTTGCTCGTTCCCGTCAATGGACTCACAACAGAAGGCGACGTTGTTTGTCTGGGCCATTGCCGTATTGTAATGCCCATGGGTTACAATGCGCCGCAGTTGAATCAGCACACGAGCCGTCAATCGAAAGGATAAGAAATGAAAACCATCTCAATATTCGTGATTGCGCTGGCGGTAGGACTGGGCGGGTGCGATGGCTCGGGAGAGTCGCAATCGACGCCGGCGGGGAAAACGCAAAAACAGACCGGAGTCGATCTGTTCGATGGGAAAACGCTGAACGGCTGGTCCGTACCGCGTGCGGGAAATGAAGGGCCGGTGGAAGTCAAGGACGGCGCCATCCAGTTGGGTCTGGGCGAAATGGGTACGTTCATCAAGTACGACGGCGAGGCGCCGAAAACCAACTACGAAATCAGCTACGAGGCCTGCCGCGTCGACGGCGCCGATTTCTTCGCGGCGCTGACCTTCCCCATTGGCAAAGGATTCTGCACGCTAGTCAACGGAGGGTGGGCCAACACGATCACCGGGCTGTCCAGCATCGACGGCCTGGACGCCTCGATGAACACGACCAGCACAGAGTTCCCCTACGAAAACAACAAATGGTACGAGTTCCGCGTACGTGTGACCGACCAATACGTCCGCTGCTGGCTTGACGGCAGGCCGATCATCAATCACCCCCGCAAGAAAGACGAGTTCAGCGTGCCCTACAACCCCGACTCGGACGAAGACCTCTACTACCAGTTCGATACGCGCATGGAAGTGGAGGATTGCAAGCCGCTCGGCTTTGCGACGTGGTGGTCGCACGGCGCGATCCGAAAGATTCATTTGCGGAAACTGACCGCGGAGGAACGGCGCATGGATGAGGTGGAGCCGTCTGAAGATGCGGTCAACTGATTGCGGCTACCGAATCTCGCGCAGCTTGATGTTACGCCAAGCCACATCGAGCGTATTGTTGCGGCCTGTGCTATGGACTTGCAGTCCGATGAATCCTTTGGGGTGGGATTGGTAGATCTTTTCGTCCGTCAGATTGGAAACCTGCACGCCATTGACCCAGACCTGGATGCGCGGCCCGACGGCCAGCACGCGATACGAATTCCACTGCCCGTCCATAAAATGTTTGTGGGGTTTGCGTTGATTGTTGGGGGTCATCCAGCCGCCCGCCGCTTCGGCATACAGGTACCCCGCCTCGCCGCCCTTGTCCCTGCCGGCTTCGATTTCAACCTGCGGTCCGTTGACGCGTCCGGTGGGTCCGCCGCGCGTTTGTGAACGAATCTGCACGCCCGAGTTCAGTTGATCGTGCACCTTCACCTCGAACAGCAACTCAAAGTCGCCGTATTCCTTGTCGGTGCAGAGGAAAGCATTGGGGCTACCCGTGGTGGTCCTGCCGACGATGGAGCCATTCTCAACGCGGTAGGTGGCGGTGCCGTTGCGCTGGGTCCAGCCGTTCAGTGTCTTGCCGTCGAACAGCGCAGTCCATGGGTCGGATGCGCCGGTTGAGGCGGAGGGGGATGCGTCGTCCAGTTCCAGAATTTCAATATTGCGGAATTCGCACGGATGGCTTTCGGCCTGGAGCGAGATCGTTCCGCCGCTGAGCATCTTATCGCCGCCTTGCTTCTCGATGATCTTCTTCGCGCTCTTGTCTTTGGGATCGAGTTGCGGCTGTGTGTACAGGAGCACGGTCTCGCCGTCGACGATGTGGCGGATGAGTTTGTTGCCGCGGACCTCGATCTCGCAACTGATCCACCGGTCGCCGTGATACGTCTTCGACGTGGACTTGGTGCAGTGTTTCGTGTGCAATTTGCCATCGAGGACGACATGGGTTCCGGGTGTGCAGAGATTGAGTGTGGAACGATTGCCCTTGCCGTCGGGGTTGCCGCCAAGCAGTTGGACCTCGATGGAGACTGGAAAATCCTGGTTCTTGTCCATCGACTCGGGAGTCTGCCCGTGAATCATCACGCCGGAGTTCCGAAAGGCCCAGCCGGGACCTCCCGGACATTGATCGCCGACGAAACGGTATTCCATGCGCAGTCGGTAATGCGAATACGGCGTGTTGCAGAAGATGTGGCCGAATCGCCCGTCGAACTTCTCGTATTCATCGTAACGGACCTTCAGCACGCCGTCTTCAACGCGGAAGGTGTTCTTGTAGTTCTCCCCGACCTTGCTGCCGGTCACTTTGATCGTCCAGCCGTCGAGGTTTTTGCCGTTGAATAACGGCGTCCAATCTTCCTTGCTCTCATCGGTGTCGGCGGCGCCAGAAGTGATGGACAACGCGCCGGTCAGGACCAGGGCCGTAACGAAAATCATGGTTTTGCACTGCATTGCGGTCATCTCCGTATCAGGGTGTGCCGTCCAAATCAAATTGGGTAAGAAAAAGCCATGCGAGTTCTTCAGGAATGACGCCTCAACCGTGTCGGAACTGACATGGTATCCCATTTTATCAGACGTCGAGCGAATCATGACGATGTGTCGTGTTGCCTGGCTTGACGCCGATATCGGCCCGGTGAGATTCCCTCGTCCTGGGCGAATATTTTGCACGGGTGCTCTGCGTCACGAAATCCGCACCGGGTGGCAATGGACCTCACCGGTTCGTTGGTTTGGCGCAACATCCGGCGCGTCCGCTTGAGACGGACACGCACGATCTCCTGCCGGATCGATCGGCCCAGGGCTTCGCGGAAGCGGCGCTCCACCGTGGGAAGGACTGAACGGGGATCCGTACCAGATGTTCACGACAGGGACGTTGGCCCCACAAGCAACTTCTTCCAGTTCCTTGGATGAAATGGCGCAATGTGTAATAATTAAAAGCGCGGCGATTTGACTCGCCGCGCCACACACTGAGAAACCTCGATTCAATCCTGCTCGACGGGAGGCAGCGGCACCGTGGCCAACTGCTCGGTTTGTTCATGGCTGGCAGTCCAGGTCCCGGCGTTTTGCCTGGCTTGGGCGATCTGCTGCGGGGTCAGGCCCCTGGCCAGTGACTCAACCCGGGCCTGGGCCTGGGCATCGCCTTGTTCGGCGCTGATCGTGTACCAGGTGTACGCCGCTACGGGATCGCGCTCGACGCCGCGGCCGTATTCGTACATCAACGCCAGCTTGCTTTGCGCTAAGGGTTGACCCTGTTCGGCGGCCGAAGCGAACAGCCGAGCCGATTCGGTCAGATCACGACGCACGCCCCGGCCTTTGGCGTACAGCATCGCCAGGTTGGTCTGCGCCAGGGCGCGGCCCTGGTCCGAGGCCTGCGTCAGCCATTCGGCGGCCTGCTTGTCTGACTGCGGAACACCCTCGCCTTTCAGATACATCAGTCCGAGATTGGTCTGCGCCTGGGCGAATCCCTGTTCGGCGGCGAGCGTGAACCACTTGGCCGCTTCTTTTTGATCCACCGGGACGCCCAACCCCTTGTAGTAAATCCATCCCTGCATGTATTGGGACTCGGCCAGCCCTTTCTCGGCCGCACGCAGCGACCAACGCCGGGCTTGTTCGTAATCCTGTTTCACGCCCGTGCCCTGCATATACATCAGCGCCAAATTGTTCTGTGAAGGACTGAAATCCTGCTCCGCGGCTTTTTCATACCATTGGGCCGCCTGCCTGGGTGACTGCGCTACGCCTTGTCCCTTGGTATGCAGAAGTCCCATCAGGTGCTGGGCGGGAGCGAAGTTGCGCTGGGCGGCGAGTTGAACCTTCTGCACGCCTTGTTGTTCATCATGGGTCGCGCCCCGGCCTTGCAGGTACAGCTTGCCCAGTGAGTATTCGGCGCTGGTAGTCCCCTGCGCCGCTGCCTTGGCAAACCACGTGCGCGCTTCGTTGAGGTCCTGATCCACGCCCTTGCCCTCGGCGTACATCAGGCCGAGGTTGTTCTGCGCTTCGGGCAGGCCTTGGACCGCGGCGTAGCGGTACAACTTCACGGCCTTGGCGTGAACCTCCACCACCCCTTCGCCTCGCTCGTACATCGCGCCCAGTTCACTGGCAGCCCGGGCATGTCCCTGGGCTGCGGCCATCTTCAGCCACTTCGCCGCCTTGGAATGGTTCTGCTCCACACCTTCGCCATGACGGTACATCATGCCCAGTGCGAATTGCGCGGCCGCGTCGCCATCGCGTGCGGAACGGGAGAACATGTTTCGCGCCTTGGCGTAATCCACTGCCGCTGGCTCGGCAGAAATCCGGATCATCGCCATGTTTGTGCGTGCCGACACGTTGCCTTGCTTGTATGCGCGTTGATACCAGGTGATCGCTTGCTCGCGATCCTGTTCCACACCACGGCCCTTGTAATACAGTAGGCCGAGGTTGTTTTGCGCTGGAGCGAATCCTTGTTCTGCCGACAATCGATACCAGTACGCCGCCTGCTCGTAAGACTGCGGTACTCCCTGGCCGCGCTCGTGCATCAGGCCCACGAAAAACTGAGCGCCGCTGTCGCCTTGCTCGGCCTGCGGTGTCCAGCGATCCAGGGCTACGTCGTATTCGCCGCGTTGATAGGCCTTCCAGCCCGGCTCCAGGTTCGCTCCACAGCCGGCAAAGGCGAACACCAGCAGAATCGACAGCATCCGGATGATGTTGAAGGTTGCGGATACGTTGCGGGCGATCACGAGGCGGAGTGACTTGGGCGTTGGCATCGTTGTTTCTCTTCTCTTACGGGGTGAGGTCATGTCTCCATCTAGGTCTATCGGAGGACTGAAATCACCGGTTAAGGCCCTTTACAACGAAACCAGACTCGATTTTTAACGCCTCGCTAAGTGCATATTCATGACCATTCTTGCGGATGGTTATAAACATCTCGCTCGAATCCTTTTAGGGGGATGAGCTGGATTCAGCCGTTGGACCGGTGCTTTGGCAAGACATAATGAATTGGCGCGAATTATCGGCCCATGTGTCTTGGCCCTTCACAACGGTTACACGACGGCTGCTGTGAAGGGAGGGGAGGGCGGGACGCCAGCCCAATTACAAAGAATCCGTGTGGGCCGAATGTCAGTGCATTCGGTTGTGCCGGTTGCGAGCGACTTGGCGATCAACATGTCGATGGCCCCATAGCCCCGTGAGGTGTTTGGGCAGCAGGGACTCGATCCGGTAGTCGGCAACCAGCCGATTTTGTTCACACCGAAAAACATGCAACAGTACGGCTTTGATATCACCACCACAGAGTCAGAGGGTTGATTCTGAACCAACGGTCTATCTCATCGCGCGGGCTCGGACGATGGCGGCGCCCGTGAGATTGGACACATCGGTAAAACCGTTCTGCATCAGGATTCTCGCAGCAAGGTAACTGCGCAAGCCCGAGGCGCAGCTCGTCACCGTCGGGCGGGCCGAATCCAACTCGTGCAACCGTTCACGCAGTTCATCCAATGGAATGTGGAATACATCGGCGTTGTCCGCGCCCGCCAACGCCAGCTTCTGCACTTCCGAAGTACTGCGCACGTCGACGATCTGCATGCCGGACAAATCCGCATCGGGCTGGATCACCTTCACCAAGCCGTCCAACCGGTTGCAGGCGGCGAAGGCGGCCATATGTACCGGGTCCTTGGCGGCGCCAAAGGGCGGGGCGTAACACAAATCCACCCCTGCCAGATCGCGCACGGTGCCACCGAAGCGCATGGCCGTGGCGATCACGTCGACGCGCTTGTCCACGCCGTTGGCTCCCAGGGCCTGCGCGCCCAGAATTTTTCCGGTTTGCGGATCGTAAACCAGCTTGAGTGTGATCGGCGTCGCGCCGGGGTAATAACCGACGTGGTGGGGCGCGATCACCGTCACCGCGGTGGCGGACAATCCGAATCGCTCGGCGGCGCCAAGTGACAAGCCGGTCATGCCCGCGGACAGACCGAACACCCGTGCAATGGCTGTGCCCATCACCGGGGCCATCGGATCGCCGATCATCCCCGCCGCATCTCGTCCGGCGATGCGACCGGCCCGATTCGCCGGCCCCGCCAACGGCACACGCATGCGCGTCTGCCTCGGTCCGTACCGATACTCCGCCGCATCGCCCACGGCGTAGATGTCCGAATCACTGGTCCGGCCGTGATCGTCGGTAACGATCCCGCCGGTCTCGCCGATCTCCAGCCCCGCCGCTTCGGCCAAAGCCACGTTGGGACGTACACCGATGCCGTAGACCATCACGTCGCAGGCGACTTGCGAACCGTCCGACAGCTTCACCCCACGGATCCGCCCCTGTGCATCGGTGTCAACTTCGCTGACCGTGTTGTTCAGTCGCAGGTCGACGCCGTGCTTGACCAGTTCATCTTCCAGAGGCGCGGCCATTTCCCGATCGAGCAACGTCAACACCTGCGGTGCCTTTTCGATCAGCGTCACTGTCAGGCCGCGGTGGACGAGTTGCTCGGCCATCTCCAGGCCAATGTATCCCGCGCCGACAATCAGGGCGCGTTTGACATGGTCCCGAGAAAGGTAAGCGTGAATGGCATCGGTGTCTTCAATGTTGCGTAACGAGAAAATACCCTCGGCATCGCCGTTCTGCGTTGGCGGGATGATCGGCGAAGCACCGGGCGCCAGAATGAGCTTGTCATATGGTTCGGTGTATTCCCGGTTTGCTTCACGATCGAGCACCACCAGTTGCTTTTGATCGCGGTCGATACTCAGAACCTCGTGGCGGGTTCTCACATCGAGCTTCAGCCGTTTGCGCAGCAGCTCCGCCGGGGCGACAAGTAACTTGTTGCGCTCGGCGATTTCGCCGCCGAGGTAGTAGGGCAGCCCGCAGTTGGCGAAAGAGGGGTATTCGTCTTTTTCGAACACGACGATTTGGGCATGTTCATCGATGCGCCGCGCCCGCGCCGCGGCACTGGCCCCCCCGGCCACGCCGCCGACGATGAGAATGCGTCGTTGAGATGTCAGATCGTTCATCGGAATATCCTTTATGCTGCCTATGGTTTTATCTGAGGCAGATATCACCGTGCCTCAAGATTCAACCATATCCGTCTTTAACGTACCCGGCCCGCCGATAATCATATAACTCATGAGAATATGATATATAGAGATGTGGAATTGTCAAATCGACATTGTGAGTAACTTGGCCAATGAAAAAGGCCGCCGCAAGGGTGGGGCCGCCCAAACACGCTTGGATGGCGTGTCCATCGATCAAGGCCGCGTCGGTCGATGCGGCCCAGCAAGACGGTTGACGTGCTCGGCAACATTGCTGTGTCCATCGATCAAGACCGCGTCGGTCGATACGGCTCTCCTTAGGTTTGAGTTTTTTTATCTACTAACAGTGTCCATCGATCAAGACCGCGTCGGTCGATACGGCAAAGACGAACTGAAAGCCGTGCTGGACAAGCACAGTGTCCATCGATCAAGACCGCGTCGGTCGATACGGCAAGAAAAAACTATCTAGGGAACGAATGCATGACGGTGTCCATCGATCAAGACCGCGTCGGTCGATACGGCGTGTTGATGGCCGGGGAAGACCACCGCGCTGCATTGCGTGTCCATCGATCAAGACCGCGTCGGTCGATACGGCCCAACAGCCGGCACTTGACTATGGCATCGCTGTGGGGTGTCCATCGATCAAGACCGCGTCGGTCGATACGGCACTCATGTGTGTCAGTGTGCCGGCCGCACCAGCCGTGTGTCCATCGATCAAGACCGCGTCGGTCGATACGGCACTCATGTGTGTCAGTGTGCCGGCCGCACC
>JANQHK010000086.1 GCA_028282685.1 Phycisphaeraceae bacterium | reverse complement strand
GACGGCGCTGGGCACGGTGGCGGACGTGGTGCCGCTGCGCGATGAAAACCGCGCGATCGTGACGTTCGGCCTGGGGCGGATCAAACACACGCCATACGAAGGATTGAACGCGCTGATCGATGCGTCGCGCCTGCGCGCTGAGAAAATCGATGCGTACCATTGCGGATTCACGCTGGGTCCGCGGCTCAACGCCTGCGGTCGCATGGGCCACGCGCGCAAGGCCTGCCACCTGCTGACCACCGCACAAGGCGACGAGGCGAAGCAGATTGCTGAGTTTCTTAACAGCGAAAACGAGCGCCGCCGCGCCGCCGAACTGAAAATCGTCAAGCAGGCGCGGCAGCGGGTGGAACAGCGCGGCGACGACCGCGATGACGTGCGCGCCATCGTGCTGGGCGATCCCGACTGGCACCCGGGTGTGATCGGCATCGTGGCCAGTCGGCTGGTCGACCGGTACCACCGTCCCACGGTGCTGTTCTCTTTGCCGGGGGGAACCGGCGACAACGTCGAATCGGAACCGGCCGGCGGCTCGGCGCGCTCGATCGACGGGTTCAACATGATCGAAGCGCTGCGCGCCTGCAGTGAACATCTCGAATCGTACGGTGGTCACGCCATGGCGGCGGGAATGAAGTGCGCGCCCGATCGAATCGAACCGTTCCGCGATGCGATGGTCGCTTACGCCGGCGATAACATCACCGCCGAGCAACTGACGCCGACACTGGAACTGGACGCCACGGTGAATCTGGCGGACCTGACCACGGCGGTGGTCGAGCAACTGGAACGGTTGGCGCCGTTCGGCCGGGGCAATCGCTCCCCGGCGTTCATGGTTCCCGAGGTGAAGATCGTTCAGCCGCCCTCGCCGCTGGGCCGCGAAGGCCGACACCTGGCGCTGCTGGTGCATCACGGCGGCGCGACGGTGCGCTGCGTGGCATGGCAGAAGGGCGAATGGCTGGGCAAGCTGGCCGCGGGACAGACGATCGATTTGGCCGCCCGTCCCAAGATCAACGCCTGGAGCGGGCGCAAGAGCGTTGAACTGGAGATCATCGATTTCCGAATGGAATGACACGCTGTTTTCTGTTGTGAAAGCAATCGGCCATGGGCAAGACATACGGTTCAGGTCTATCTCATCTGTTCGCCATGCATGAGCAGATGCTTAGCGGCTCGGCGCTGGGACCGATCGTGATGCAGCAAGCCGGTTCGTTGAACAAGCGGGATCGCACCTGGCTGGACCTGTGCTGCGGTTGCGGTGCGCTGCTGGCGTTCGCCCGGGCCAACGGTTTTCAGGTCACGGGCGTTGATGCGGCGAGCGGGCCGTTGCAACAGGCCAAGCGGATCGCGCCGCAAGCGAAACTCATCCGCGGTGATGTTGCCGCGGTTAATCTGAAAAACCGATTCGACATCATCACCTGCGTGGGCGGATCGACGAATTACCTGCTGCGTCTGAACGATCTGCTGCGCGTGTTGGGCCATGCCCGGCGTCATCTGGCGGAAGGCGGGATGTTCTGCTTCGATGTGAACACGCCGCACGGCTACGCGATCAATGTCGATCATCCGGTATCGCTGGTCGGCGACGATCACGCGGGATTCTTCGGCGTGGAATACAACGCGCGCACGCAACGTGCGAAATGGCACGTGACGGGATTCGTCAAAAGCGGTCGTGCTTATCAACGGTTCGATGAATGTCATGAACTGCGCGGTTACGAAATGGAGCAGATCGATCGGCTGTGTGAGCGCGCGGGCTTGAGCTTTGAGCGATACGATGCCGACACCTTGGCAGCAGCCGACGCGGAAACAGCGCGGCTGGTCTACTTCTGTCGTTGACTGGATGCCCGCCTGCACGGAAATGGCGCATGAAAAAACCCCGCCCTGAAAGGACGGAGCTTGGGATTCACGTCTATTCATCAAATTACTCGGTCGGTGCGGCGGCGGTATCGCCCTCGGCCGGCATTTTGAGGTTTTCGACCTCGACGACCTCACCCTGCAGGCCGATCTTCGCCAGCACGGCGTAGACGATGAAGCCGACGACGAAGGAATAGATCGGGGCGGGATGCCAACCGGGCAGCAGTTCCGTACCCAGCAACTTGGTAATCATCCCGTTGTTGGAAATGCCCACGAGGAAGCCGATAAACCACGCGGCATAACCGGGCACGCTGATGCCCTTGCGGGGCCCGGCCCATTTGCAGCCGGACAGCAGATAGTCAGCCAACATGGCGCCGAGGACCGGTCCGAACGAAGCGCCGATCAGGGCGAAAAAGGCGCCAAGGTTACTGGCGGCGCCAGTGGCGGCAAGCACAATGCCGATGGTCACACCGGCCAGCGTGATCGGCACGCGGCTGTTGGGTTTGCCGAGCATCGTCGAGAGTGAGTTGCCGATGATGAAGGAGCAGAAGCAGGCGGGGGCCACCGAACCGATGGCCAAAATGATCTTGAGGTAGGGTCCCAGCTTCGTGCTGACCGTTTCCAGAGCCGTGCCGTAGTCCGCACGAATCAGTTCGGGATTTTTCCCCGCAGCACCGGCGACGGTCAAGATCGACAGGATGCCGGCAAACGCACCCACCAGCGCCACACCCACCAGACCGCCCATCCAGACGTCTTTCTTGTTCCGGGCTGCCGTGCAGAAGTCCGCGCCGGCGGCGCCAGCTGTGGCAAAGAATCCGATGAACATGTTCATCACGATGAAGAAGGCGGGCAATTTCGCATCGGCAGCGGGCTTGGCTTCGGCGATGGTGCCGGAGGCGCTGAAGACACCGATCAGCAACAGGGCGATAATCGCCAGGGGGAAGAAGGTGGAAACCGCCGCGACATACTTCAGGCCCTTGGCGCCCAGAAAGGCGAACAGATAACCCCAGACAACAGTGACTACAACAAAGACAACATCAAACTTGCCATCCTTTTCCAGAATACTGGTTGCGTGTTTAGGAATGTCCGTATCGACTACGGCTAAACCTTCAAGTACAAGCTTGGCCGCGAAATACGTCGCCACGGAATACCAGCCGATCTGCAACAGGCCCATGAAGAAGCCGGGTATGGCGATGCCGCCTTTCGTGCCAAATGTGGAGGAGCCGACCACGTAAAGCGGCAGGCCGGTTTTCATGCCCAGCACACCCGGGACGTAGTAGAAAAAGGCGACGGAAACCAGGCCGGCGACGACCATGCCGATGACACACGTGGCAATGCCGCCCATGTCCAGCGCGCCGTTCTTGGCAAAATCGCTGAAAAACGCGATCCACAGGAAGATGCCCGCGTAGGCCTGGGCGATGGTCTTGAACCACGCCGCCCGTTTGCTCATCGGGTTCGGCTGCGCAGAGGCCAGATAGGTCGGGACGTTGTCTGCCATGGGGGTCTCCTTGTCGTGCGCGAGATTTGCGGGCGTCCGTCTCGGGGAAGCCGCGGATTAAGTGTCCGTTAAGCTAAATCTGACCCGCCGGTCTGTCAATGAAGAAAACCCCGCTGTAAACGGCGGGGCTTGCTCGGGACTCCAAACTCAGACCTCAGGACTCAGACCTCAAGACTCAGGACTCAGGAGTTCTCCTCCAGGTACAGTTCGTACCAAGCGGCCTGGATGGCCTCGAGAATCTGCTCGTTGACCGACTGCCGTTGGCGCGGGCGAAAATGCTCCAATCCCTCCACCATGCCCGTCAATTCCGGAAATCGCAGCATCAGCGGGTCGCGGTCCGGGTACTTTTCCAGCAGCGCTTCGCTGATTTCCTCGATGTTGGTCCAGCCGAAGGTCTCGTCCATGGGATATCGTTTCCAGCTACCGGGATCCAGGTCTCAGGACTCAAGACTCAGGACTCAATGGGGCACTTCCTTGACCGCATTGCGGTTCCATGCGGGCACGCGCACGGAGATGGGACCATCGCCCTCGATCTTGCACTGGCAGCTCAGACGGCTGTTGGGCTTGATCGCCGGGGCCTCTTCCACGCGGTCCAGCTCGTCGTCTTCGGCTTCGGGCAGCGAATCCATGCCCTCGGTGACGTAAATATGGCAGGTCGAGCAGGCACAAACCCCACCGCAGGCATGTTCGATGTTGATTCCGTGGTCCAGCGCCACTTCGAGAATCGACTGGCCCTTGGCCGCCTTGAGATGAACCTGACTTTCATCCGAGCCGGTCAGGGACTCGGGGTCTTCCATATGGAAGGTGATGGGAACGGTGGCCTCGCCCAGTTCCTTGTGATCGTGCTTCATGTGCATGGCGGTCGGTTCCGTTTCGCTTCGGCGGTCGATTTGGGGCTGATGAATACGCCATATCATAGCCGCTGACGGCCATGGCGGCGACATTCTGACAACGGTTCTCAATTCACGGGGCGCCGGTCGGATTTGTCGCCCGGTCCGGACCATCGGTAAGATGGACCCACGGCCGCCCAGCGCGGCCGGAGCCGTTTATGGATCAAACCAACCCAGCCAACGCGAGCGCCCCGTCCAACGGCGAGTCCGCGCCGTCATCGGTGGAGAAGCCGCAACTGGTGGACGCCCTGCCCCGCCGGGTGGAGATGCCGCCCGGCCGCGGAGACAAGCTGCGCATCTGGGGCCTGGCCGTGGTGCTGGTGTTGTTGTGTCTGGCTCCGTACCTGATCGAACTGGGCGCAGCCCACCCGTCGCGTTCCATGGAGAAGATTTCCCTGGCCAGTTCGCAGGAAACGTGGATGCGCATCGCCGGGCAGCGCCACCGGTTATACGGCTGGCCGGATGCCGCCTCTCCCGAATCCATGCCCGACGCCAACGCCTGGATGGTGCCATCCTGGAACGGCCGACCGCGCATCAACAAACCGCCGATGCTCGTCTGGCTGAACACGCTGGCCTGGACGGGCCTGGATCCGGCCACCGTCCCGGCGCAGGTGCTGATGCACCGGGCGCGTCTGGTGGGCGTTTTGCTGGTGGGGTTGGCGCTGGCGGCGACGTTCTGGGCCGGATACAGCATCGGCCGTCTGCGCACTGCGGCGATGGCATTGCTGATCACCGGCAGCTTCCTGTTTCTGATCAAACAGGGACGCATCGCCTCGTACGACACCCACCTGTTCGGCTGGGTCACCCTGTCCGTAGCAGCGGGACTGTGGGCCATGCGACCGCTCAAACCCGAGAACTGGATCAGCCGGCGCGTGGGCGGCTGGGTGATCTGCGGCGCGGCGCTGGGCGCAGCGATTCTGACCAAGGGCCCGATTGCGCTGCTGTTCATGAGTTGGCCGCTGGTGGTGTGCATCGCGGTCATCCCCCGCCGGCGGCTGGGCAACCTGATGGGGCTGCTGTTCGCGGTGATGCTCGGCCTGGTGGTCGCGGCGCCGTGGTACATGCACATCATCGAGCGCATGCCCGGCTCATGGCAGACGATGCTCGTGGAATACCAGGCCCGGCGCGCCGAAGCCGATCCGCCCTGGTATTACCTGGCTGTGTTCCTGATGGCGCTGCCATGGACGGTCTGGTTGATCGCGGCGCTGTTTCAGCCGTGGGTACGCGCCAAGGGGGAATACCGTCGTCAACTGCTGGTGGCGTGGCTCTGGTTCGTGGGTGTGCTGCTGTTTTTCAGCATTCCCGACGCCAAGAAGGAGCGGTACATCCTGCCCGCCCTGCCCGCGGCGGGACTGCTGATTGCGCAACTGTGGGCCTGGCACAGCGACCTGGCCGACCAACGCCGAAAAGACCCCGGCGTAAACCTGCTGCGCCTGCCGCATTGGCTGGGCATCGCGGCGGTCTCTCTGGCCATCGCGCCCTTCTGGGCTTTTCAGGATGAAGTGGTCGGATGGATTTCAAACCTGATCGACAAGCCGTTGGCCCCCCCGCAACTCGGCCGGCTCGACTGGTGGGTTCTCGTGCCGTGGGGTGCGGTGCTGGTGGTGTTGTGCGCGATGGGCATCCGCTGGCACTGGCGCTGGAAGCCGATGCATGCCGCGGTGGTCACGGCGCTTTGGACCGTGGTGCTTATGACCGTCGTGTACGGTTCGTACGTGCACTCGCCGCACGGGATCAATACTTCCTGCGCCGAGGCCGAACGGGTGCGCCAGCTGCTCGGCCATTACGAGTTCCGCTTCCTCTACGATCGAGCCCAGGATCGCGCAACGCCGGCGCGGCAAGGGCACGGCAATGTGGAGCCCAACGAAGAGTTCCTTTTCTTCGTCCGGCGCATCGTCGAGCCGATTCGACCATCGCACCTCGATGAATACGCGCGCAGGCCCGCGTTCCTGATGGTCCGTTACGACCAGCAGGGCCAAAACCGGCAGCGCATGAACGACCTGGGCTATACCCACGTGACGGACTTCGACGACGGACGTAAAATCACCGGCTTCGTGGCGGGTCAGATCGGTCTCTACCGCACCCCCGCCGACCCGCCAACGACCCACGCGAATCACACCCCATGACCCCAAACGATCCCAGCCCCATTGAACTTTCCATCATCGCCCCCGCTCACAACGAGCAGGACAACATCCCCGGGCTGATCGAGGATGTTCGCAGCGCCATGTCAAGCACGGACCTGCGGTTCGAGATGATCGTCATCGACGACGGCTCGACCGACGCCACCGGCCAACGCCTGATCGAGCAGATGGCGGCGCATTCCTGGCTGCGCGTGTTCGCGATGCGCAACACCCCGCCGGGCCGGGGCAACGGCCAGAGCGCCGCGTTTTTCGTCGGCCTGCGCCAGGCGCGGGGGGAACTGGTAGCCCTGATGGATGCCGACCGACAGAACGATCCGTCCGACCTGCCGGCGATGATCGCCCAACTGCGCGAACGCAACGTCGACATGATCCAGGGCGACCGCTCGCATGCCCGGCGCGATACCTTCATCCGCCGTCGCTCGTCCGGCGTGGGGCGCTGGTTCCGCCGGACCCTGCTCGGCGACACCATCCGCGATACCGGTTGTTCGTTGCGCGTGTTCAAACGTGAAATCGGACTGAAGCTGCCTCTGCAATACAAGGGGCTGCATCGTTTCATTCCGTTCTACGTGCGCACGCTGGGGTATCGCGTGGAGCAGATGCAGGTCAATCACCGTGCGCGCCAGGCCGGGGAAGCGAAATACGGCATCTGGAATCGTGCGTTGCCGGGGTTGATCGACTTGATTGCCGTGCGCTGGATGCGCAACCGGCTTCGCCCCATCGATTGTGAGCCGGTCGAGCGTAAAACCGCCGGCGAGGAAGCGTCATGAGCAAGCGTGCACGGATGGTGACGGTGCTGATTCTGCTGACCGCCGTGTGCGCAGCGGTGATCGGCGGATACTACGGCCTGCGCCAGACGCCACCGAGCGTGAAGGTCAAACTGACCGACGCTGACGAAACCGTTGCCGTCGTCAAAAACGACGAAGGGGCGGTTGTTTTTCAAATCACCCACTCCGACGGCCGGGTCCGGCAACTGACGCCCGATGCCTTCGCCCGCCGCGTTCACGATGAACAGGCCAAGCGCGACTGGTGGCTGCGACTGATGAACATCTCCAGTCCCGCCGGCGCGATGTGGGTGGGGCTGGGCTTTGTGGGGCAGTTGCTCTTTTCCGGCCGAATGATCGTGCAATGGCTGGTCAGCGAGAAGCACCGCAAGTCGGTGGTGCCCACCGCGTTCTGGTGGCTGGCGCTGGGCGGGGCCTCGATGTTGCTGATCTACTTCATCTGGCGCAAGGACATCGTGGGCATCTTCGGGCAATCGACCGGCTGGCTGATCTACGTCCGCAACCTGTATTTCATCTACCGGCCGAAGCACGACGACACGCAATCCGATCATGAATGAGGTGATGCGTATTCTCGACGCCAACGCCAACCGCGCGCGCGAAGCGCTGCGCGTGATGGAGGAGGCGGCGCGCTTCGTTCTCAACGATTCCAGGATCACCGCCGCGCTGAAAAAGCTGCGTCATGATTTCGCTGCTGCACTGAAAGCCGTGCCGGGCATCGAACTGTGGCGCGATACGCCCGGCGATGTGGGCACGGTCATCACTGCGAGCAGTGAAAAACAGCGCGGCGGCGTGTACGACATCGTCGTCGCCGCGGGCAAACGGCTCGGCGAAGCGCTGCGGGCCATCGAGGAATACGGCAAAGCGATCGACCCCGCCTTCGCCGAACAAATCGAGAAGCTGCGCTACCGTGCATACGACGTGGAATCCAAACTGCACACCCGGCTCGGTTCGCCCCGCCGTCGCCAGTTCAAACTCTGCGTGTTGATCACCGAAGCGCTCTGCAAACATCACGACTGGCTGGACGTGGCACAGGCGGCGCTCGACGGCGGAGCCGACTGCCTGCAACTGCGCGAGAAGAATTTGCCCGATGCCGAACTGTTGGAGCGCGCGCAGCAACTGGTTGAAACCGCACAGGGACATGCGGCGGTCATCATCAACGATCGTGCGGACATCGCGCTGTCCGCGGGGGCGGACGGCGTTCACCTGGGCGGGGGCGATCTTCCCATTGACGCGGTAAGAAAGATCGTCGGGTCGGGGTTGTTGATCGGCGCTTCGACGCACAACCTGCGTCAAGCCGATGCGGCGGTCAAGGCCGGCGCCGATTACTGCGGCGTGGGCGCGATGTTCCCCACCGCCACCAAGCAGCGCAAGCCGTCCGGCATCGCGTACCTGGAAAAGTTTCTCGCCAAACACCCCGACGCGCCGCACCTGGCCATCGGCGGCATCACGCCGGACAACGCGGATCAAGTCATCGCCGCCGGCGCGCGCGGCCTCGCCGTCAGCGCATGCGTCTGCGCAGCCAAACGGCCGGCGCCCGTTGTGCGCAAGCTGAAAAGCAAGATGAACTGAAGGAGCGCGGATCAGCCGCGTCAGGTTGCCGTTTTCTGCGCCGTGCGGCCGACCATTTCCGCGTTGCTCTTGAAGTGGTCGACGGCCTTGAGCAGTTGCTGGACCTGATCGAGCGGTTTCATGTTGATCAATCGTCGGCGGAGCTGGGTCATGGTCGCCATTTCCGCCTCGTTGAGCATGAGGTGGTCTTTGCGGGTGCCGGAGGCGGCGAGATCGATCGCGGGAAAGACGCGGTGGTTGGCGATGTCGCGATCGAGGATGAGTTCCATGTTGCCGGTGCCCTTGAACTCCTCGAAGATCACCTGGTCGCCGCGCGAGCCGGTGTCGATCAGGCAGGTGGCCAGGATGGTCAGCGATCCGCCGTTTTCCACGTTGCGGGCGGCGCCGAACAATTGCTTGGGGATCGCCAGGGCCTTGATGTCCAGTCCACCGCTGAGCGTGCGTCCGCTGGATTGCAGACTGGGGGCGGTGTTGAACGCCCGGCCGATCCGCGTCAGGGAATCGACGAGTACGCAGATGTTCTTGCCCTGCTCTGCCAGACGCTTGGCGCGCTCGATCGTGCAGACGCTGATGGAGACGTGCCTGTCGGTTCCGTGATCGTTGCTGGAAGCGATCACATCGCAGGGCACATTGCGGCGGAAGTCGGTCACTTCCTCCGGCCGCTCATCCACCAAAAGCGCCCAGACGACCAGATCGTCGTGGTTCTTGCTGAGCGCGGTGGCGATCTGTTGCAGAAGCATGGTTTTGCCGGCCTTGGGCGGAGAGACGATCATCCCGCGCGTGCCGTAGCCGATCGGGCAGAACAAATCGATCAGGCGGCAGCTTGGCGGGCAGCCCGGATATTCCAGTTCCAGGCGCGGCTGGGGATCCAGCGGAACCTGCTCTTCCAGGGGCGTGAGGGGCTTGTGGTCCCCGGCGGCGATCTCGTCGATGCTGAAGACACGTTCGACGCGCGGGCACTGGGCGAGCATTTTCTGGGTCTTGGATTTCTTCTTTTTCCGCCCGTTGGATTCCGGACCCCGGCGGTCGCCGATGCCGACCTCCAGCAGCATGCCGCAGCGCAATGAAAACTGCTGGATCAGCCGGTGGGGGACGATGGGATCGTCCGGCTGCATACCCAGTGTGTCACCGAATCGCCGTAACCGCCCATCAGGACGGTCCGACACTTCAAGAATGCCGGTGCGTCTTTGCATGGCTTTGCTGTAGCAGGGGTCCGCCAAAGGCCGTTGACCTGTATAAAAGGCCGACAGGCGGCTCTACAACTATAATTATCGACCGAATCCGCGGGTTTGTCAAGGAGTTTTTATCATACCTTAACAAAAACAACATCGGCCCTGCGCTGGCCCGGTGGGCAGAGATGCGTATCATGGCACGGCGGATCGACCCACACACACACCAACCACCCATGCGAACGAACCTTATGAGACATCCGATTCTCTCGGTCATCTTCATCGCGCTGGGCTGCGGTACGGCCGCGGCGCAGGAACTGTATCGCCCCGCGGCGGTCTACCTGACCTGGCAGGGCGATCCGTCGCAGACCATCACCGTGCAGTGGATCAGCCGGGCCGAGGATCATCGAACGGACCTGGTGCAGTACCGACTGGGGGGCAATCGCTGGCACGAGCAGACCGGCACGCACCGGGCGATGCCGGGCGATGAGGAACACGTCATTCACCAAACGAAACTCGAATACCTGGAGTCGGATGCACGATACACATTGCGCCTCGGTGTCGACGGCGCGTTTTTCACATTCCGCACGATGCCGAAGCGACTGACGCGCCCGGTTCGCTTCGCGGTTGGCGGGGATGTGTATCGCAACGAGCAATGGTTCGGGCGCATCTGCGAGCAACTGGCCGAGCGCGATCTGGATTTCATCGTGCTGGGCGGCGATATTGCCGGGGGCGCGGGAAAATTGTCCAACGCGCATCTCTGGTTGAAATTCCTCAGCCAATGGACGGAGCACACCACGGTGAAAGGCAGCCGTCGCTTGATTCCCATGATCCCCGTCATGGGCAACCACGAGGTGGCCAACGGCGGCTTCCACTGCAAGCCCGAAGATGCGCCGTTCTTCAATGCCCTGTTCGCCTACCCCGGCCTGCCGGCGTACGGCGTGATCGACTTCGGCGATTACATGAGCTTACTCACGCTCAACTCCGGGCACATCCACCCCATCGACGGCGAGCAGAAACAATGGCTCGACAAAACCCTCGCCGAGCGCAAACAGCGCACGCACCTGTTCGCGGCTTACCACGTGCCGGCCTTTCCCGCGGCACGGCCCTACTCGCTCGGCTCCAGCAAGCAGATCCGCAAGCACTGGGTGCCGATCTTTGAGGAACACGGCGTTGACGCCGCCTTCGAGCATCACGAGCACTGCTTCAAGCGCACCCAGCCGATCAAGAACGGTGAGATCGACGAGTACGGCGTGCTCTACTTCGGCAACGGCGGCTGCTCGGAGCGCGAGGGGCGCATCCCCGCGCCGCCCGGTGACTGGCTGACCGGAGGGCGCTGGTACTTGGCCAAATCCGGCCGACGCAATCACTTCCACCTGGTCACCCTGGACGGCGACGTGCGCAGTCACGAGGCGATCGACGTGACCGGCCATGCGTTCGACACGGTGCACGTGCTGGACGGCGCGCCCGGGCCCATCGTCGCCCCGCCCACCATTTTCAAAGCCAAGCAGTTCCTGCTGTGGGGTGCGTTCGCCGGGGCCTCGGCCGTGGTCACGCTGGCGACCCTGGCGTGGATCTTCTGGGAAATCTACAAGCGCGTGCGCAAAAAACCGGCCTCGGCCTGATCCAACTCCCCATCTTCGGGTCGTCTGGGGCGTTCGACGGACAAACTCCCCGGAACAAGTTTTCCGGAGAATATCGCGTGGACCGGACGCGTCTTTGATATGCCCGCTGCCGCGGGTTAGAGTATCCACGCCCCTGTTTTCCTGCTTCACGAGGTACCGTTATGAAGCGTCATTTTTCTATCGTTCTGGTCGGGCTTGTTCTGTCGATCGCGGCATCGGCGGCATCGGCGGACAAACCCGCGATTGCGTTCAGTTTTGACAAGGTCACGTCCACCCCGACGGAGAAAAACCGCGAAGGCGAGACCATTGAAGTCATCCACGAAACCACCGCCGAGGGCAAGAAAGACGGAACCTTCAAAATCGGCGGCTACCACGACCTGGTGCAGGGCGTCTACGGCGGCAAAGCGCTGATGTTCGACGGTTATACGACGCGTATCGCCGTACCCGCGGATCACGCACCCGACGTGAGCAAAGGATTGACGGTGCAGGCGTGGGTGGCGCTGGGGGCGTATCCGTGGAACTGGGTTCCCATCGCCGCGCAGGAAAAAACCGTCAGCAAAAATGAGCAGAAGAAAGACACCAGTTGGCCGCAGACCATCGTCGCAGACGAAAAGCAGGCCGGCTGGTATTTCGGCATCGGCCCGCGCGGCCAGCTCGCCTTGATGTTCGCCGTGGACGGCAAATGGCATCAATGCATCTCGGAAGATTTTGTCTTCCCCCTGCAAAAGTGGGTGCACGTCGGGGCCACTTACGATCCCCAATCCGGCGTTACACTCTACGGCAACGGCAGCAAAATCAAGACGATGGAGATCACCGGCGAAATCGACCCGGCGGACGTGGAACTGATGATCGGCATGAACCGCCAGCAGCGCAAGCAATCGCACCCGGTGCGCCCCTTCGCCACGCTCCCGACCTGGTTCGCACTGGACGGCATCATCGACGATCTGAAAATCTTCTCCGTGGCCAACGCAGACATCGGCAACGCCATCGTGCGGATGCCTACCCGCAAACCGGAATTCGAGCCGCGCGTCATGCCCTCCGGACCCGACGGCGATGTGCCCTTCGGCGCCTATTACCATCACCTGAAATACTACAAGCAGTGGGATCGGTTGTGGCGCGTGGATGACCATCCGGATGTCGTGGTGCGCTTCGAGGACTCGCCGGTGAAGGTCGTCTTCTGGCGGGGCACGCGCTTCGGCCCGGCATGGGTGACCGAAAACGGACTGTGGATGGGCGATCAGTCCATCGAGAACTTCAACGGCGAAGCCGGCTGCTTCGAGCATATGCTGGACGGCCGTTGCGAAATGTCACACGTGCGCATCATCGAATCCACACCCGCACGCGCCGTGGTGCACTGGCGGTACAAACCCATCGCCTCCAACGGCGATGCGTCGCAGGTCGACCCCAAGACCGGCTGGGCCGACTGGGTCGATGAGTATTACTACTTCTATCCCGACCGGATTGGCATGCGCCACGTCGTGCTGCGCACGCAGGGTCGTTACCTCTGGCCCGAAGAAGTGATCGGCCTTTGCCATCCCGGCCAGCGCCCCGAAGACGTGGTCGATCTGTCCGCCCTGACACTGGCCAACCTCAAGGGCGATGAGCACACGTACACCTGGGCCGAGCGCTCGCCCAGATTCTGCGCCAAGAAGAGGAACAAGAACTACATTCACTTCGGCGGCGAGCCGGACAGCCCGGATGACACCGACTACGAAGATGCGCTGGAAGACAAGCCGGTCCTGTTGATGATCAACACCAAGTCGAAGCTCAAGCCGTTCCAGGTGGTCGAACCGGAGGCGTGGATGGCGGTGTTCGGTATCGAACATCGGCCGGGCGTGTCGCACTTTCCGTGGTGGAACCACTGGCCGGTGTCGCCGTTGCCTTCCGACGGCCGTTACGCGCAGGCGCCGGACCGGGCGGCTCACTTCTCACTGGCTTGGGCCAGCCCCGTCCCGCACCAAGGCGAGGGCGAAACGTTCTGGTGGGCGTGGATGTACGGCATCACCGACCAGCCATTGAAATCGAAGATTCCGCTCGCCGCCTCCTGGCTGCATGCACCGAAGCTGACCGTCACCGGCGACGGGTACGCCAACGGCGAATACAACTTCCAGGAACGCTGCTACTACGTCACCTGCAACAAGAACGACACCCCCGCAACGTTGAAGATGACCTTCGCGGCAAGTCAGCAAGCCCCGGTTCACAATCTGCCGATCGTGATCGAGAACTGGGGCCGCCGCCGCGCCCGCATCAAGCTCAACGGCGAAACGCTCAACTGGCGCGATCGCAAATACCGCGCCGGTCTGAGCACTCAACTGGACAAAACCAACCTGGTGCTGTTCATCGAAACCCAATCCACCGAGCCGGTCACCGTGGAACTGGAGCCCATGACCCGGCGGTAAGCTCTTTGCTTTCGTCATTCCCGCGCCGGGTGGTGAGCAAAGTCGAACCAAGGCGGGAATCCAGACAAACACCTCAAGCCCCGCCGTTCACGGCGGGGTTTTTAAAACGTCAGCACCTTGCGCCCGCTTTGCAGCGTGTTGCTCAGCGGCTTGCCCATGGGTTTGACTTCGAGTCCCAGCGTACGCAGTTGCTCGGTGACGCCGTAGGAATCGGCGCAGACGATGCAGGCGCGCGTGACCACGCCGGATTTCTGCATCTGCTTGATCTTCGCCTGCAAATCCTTGTCCGCCGCCAACAGCCGCGCCGAAGGCCCCCACACCACCAACTCCACATCGTCGAACCACTTGGATCGCCTGGCTGCGTGGGTGTACATCAGACAGACGCGCTGAGCGACATCCGGATCACCGCTGGTCCACACCACCGTCAGCGCCGCGGGCGTGTCGGCTTGTGCCCACAACGGCGATTGATCAACCACAACCAGCAAACCCGCTCCAAGCAGCAATCCGAACCCGAGGCATGGCTTGATCGCGTGCATGAGATATCTCCTTTGCCGGTGGTGTGAATGGGGACCGGATCATAGCGCGTTGAAATGAATATGCCCACCCGCACCGCAGATGGGCATGGCGTGTTACCCACTGGATCGCCTATCTCACAGCGCCTCGCAGACCAGGTCGCCGACTTCCGTGGTGGAGTAGCCCATCTTTCCGGCGGAAAGCGATTTGAGCTTGGGGGTAGTCTTCATGATCGCCTGCTCCACACGGTCGCCAGCAGCGCGGTACGCGTTGCCGGCCGAGTCGGTGGAGTTCTGCAGCAGCAGCGCCATCGCGCCGATCGCCGCCATGGGGTTGATCACGTTCTTGCCGGTGTACTTCGGGGCCGAGCCGCCGATGCACTCGTACATGCTGATCCCGCCGGGGTCGGGGTTGATGTTACCGCCGGCGGCGATGCCCATGCCGCCCTGGATCATCGCGCCCAGGTCGGTGATGATGTCGCCGAACATGTTGGGCACGACGATGGTGTCGTAGAACTCGGGATTTTTCACGAACCACATGCAGCAGGCGTCGACGTGGTTGTAATCGCGTTCGATGTCGGGGTAATCCGCTTCGCCGATTTCGTTGAACGCTCGGAACCACAGATCGCCGCAGTACGTCAGCACGTTGGTTTTGTGCACGAGCGTGAGCATGCCCTTGCCGCGGCCTTCCTGTTTCTTGCGCCGGGCATACTCGAATGCATACCGCAGGCAGCGCTCGGCGCCGAAGCGCGTGGCGATCATCTCCTGCGTGGCCACTTCCTGTTGCGTGCCCTGGCGGAGGATACCGCCGTTGCCGCAGTAGAGGTCTTCGGTGTTTTCGCGGATGACGTCGAAATCCACATCCTCCGGGCCCTTGTCTTTCAAAGGCGTCTCGACGCCGGGGTAGAGCTTGACCGGACGCAGGTTGATGTACTGATCCAGCTTGAAGCGCAGGTTCAGCAGCAGACCTTTTTCGAGGATGCCGGGTTTGACGTCCGGGTGGCCCACGGCCCCGAGGTAGATCGCATCGAACGCGCGCAGTTGATCGATCTCCTCATCGCTGATGATCTGGCCCGTGGCGAGGTAGCGGTCGCCGCCGAAGTCGAAATCGGAGGTTTCCACCTTGAAATTTTCCGTTTTTGCCACGGCCCGCAGCACCTTGACCGCCTCGGCCGTCACTTCCGGGCCCGTGCCGTCGCCACCGATAACCGCGATTTTCAACGCCATGACTGTACACTCCAATCATCGAAAGGGCGGAAAGAGCAGAGAAAATAGCAGGGATATTACAGGCAGGCAAGCCGTCAGGATCGGGTGAGCCAATCCCTGAGTTGTTGGATCAGGGGTGGCAAGTCATTCTCAATAATCTCCCAGAGAATATCAAAATCGACTTGATCGTAACCATGGATCAGGCGATTGCGTAAGCCAACGATTTCCAGCCAGGGTACTTGAGGTAATTGATTGCGACGCTCTTCGGAGACCCGCGCCGCCGCCTCCCCAATGACTTCCATCAGGCGAACCAATGCCAAATTGAGTTGTCGATCACGATCGAGGTCTTCACGCGTCTTGCCTTCCACCATGGCCACGGCTTCTTCGGCATGGGTCAACATATGCTGCAATCGGGTAGAGTCTTTATCAGGCCGCTTCATAGATGACTCGGGCCTCCGCCAGCACATCGTCACGAAAAGAGGGGCTTATAAATCCCGCAGTATTTAAATCCACTTTCGATCCCAGCAGTTCAGACAACCGGCGCTCAATCGTGAAAAACTTCAATCCCACTCTCGTACCGGGTTCAAACTCCACCAAGAGATCAAGATCGCTTTCTGGACCGGCCTGATCTCGTAATGCCGAACCGAACAGCGCCAGGCGCTGAATACGATACCGGCGGCAGAACTCCGCCAAATCCCGTTCCGAAATGTTCACCGGTAACTCACCCATGACGATATTGTACACCATCGGTGCTTAACTGCTCAGTTTCTCGCGGATTTTCTCCTGCACGGCCTTGGGATTGGCCTGGCCGCCGCTGAGTTTCATCACCGCGCCAACGAGCCGGCCGATCGCTTTCATGTTGCCGTCGCGGATGTCTTGCGCGGCCTTGGGCTCGGCCGCGATCGCCGCATCGACCCATTCGCCCAGCCGCCTCTCATCGGAAATCTGCAATAATCCATGTTCTTCGGCCAGCGCGCATGGGTCTGAGGATTCACTTCCGGGGGCACAACATAACCCGTACAACTCGTCCGCGCCGTTGGAGCTGATGGCGTTCGCGCTCAGCATCTTTTCGATGGCCGCGATCTGCTCCGCGTTGATGGGCAAATCACTGACCAGGCCGCCCTGTTCGTTGGCGCGCTTGGCGAGGTTGTTCAGCAGCACCGTCGCCGCTCGCTTGGCTTCGACGCCCGCCTCGATCACCCGTTCGTAGAACAGACACACATCGCGCTCTTCGGTGAGCCGCCGGGCCTGCTTGATATCCAAGCCGTAATCATCGACATAACGCCGGGCGCGCTGGTGCGGCAGTTCGGGGATGGTGGCGCGCAGACGATCCAGCCATTCCTCATCCACTTCGACGGGAATCAGGTCCGGATCGGGGAAGTAGCGGTAATCGTGGGCTTCTTCTTTTTCGCGTTGCAGGAAGGTGATGCCGCGTGCATCGTCCCAGCCGCGCGTAGATTTCGAGCCGGAGGCAAGCACCTTGCCGTCTTCCAGCCACTGCTCAACCTGTCGGACGTGTTCGTGTTCGATCGCGCCGTGCACCGCTTTGAAGCTGTTGAGGTTTTTGATTTCGACGATGGGCGTGGCGTATTCCTCGCCGTCTTTTTCGATGATCACGTTGATGTTGGGCTCGAAGCGCATGTGGCCCTGCTGCATGATGCCCTCGGTGACGCCGAGGAACCGGCAGAGGTTCCGCAGCATCTTGCCGAACGCCACCGCCTGTTTCGCCGATTCGATGTCCGGCTCGGTGACGATCTCCAGCAGCGGCGTCCCGGCGCGGTTCAGATCGACAATCGAATAATCGATCGGTCGCCCGCCCGGCGCTTCGTGCATCAGCTTGCCCGCATCCTCCTCCAGGTGGGCGCGCGTGATGCGGATCGGCTTCGTCTCGGCGCTCGGCTCATCCGAAACCGGCGCCTCCACGCACCCCGCTCTGCACAGCGGCAGGTCATACTGGCTGATCTGATAATTCTTCGGCAGATCCGGATAGTAATAGCTCTTGCGATCCCACTTGCACCAGCGCGCAATTTCACAACCCAGCGCCAGCCCCACGCGAATCGACATCTCCACCGCATCGCGGTTCATCATCGGCAACACGCCCGGCATACCGATCACGATCGGATCCACCAGCGCGTTGGGCTCAGCATCAAAGTATTCCGGGTGGGCCACGTTGGGCGCGGCGGTCCACATCTTTGTGCGCGTGCACAACTCGACATGGATCTCCATGCCAACCTTCACGCGCGTATTCAAACCTGCGATGACCGTAGCGCCCATGGAACTTCTCCACGAGCATTTTACAACAAACCGCCAAGGCGCGAAGAACGCGAAAATAACTTCACCACAGAGATCGCGGAGAACCACGGAGATAATACAGATATGCTTAGCGGCCGATCGTAGATCGACACGAAAGAAATTACTTCGTGCCTTTGTGGTTCAAACGGAAATGCGCAGGATCATCGAACCGTGCGGATCGACGGGCGAGGTGAATGCCGAGGTGAAGCGGCCGAGGTCTTCCCCCGCCCAGCAGTCTTTCACGCGACATTGCGCCTCGCGCTCCAGGCCCAGCGCCTCGAAACCGACCGCCAGTGTGCGCGGGATATCGCCCCGGTTAAACAGCCCCACCGCCCACGTCCCGTCAGTCAGCGGACGTGCCCAGACTTCCGTGCGCGCATCCTTGGTGATGCGCGCCGCCTGGCGGCCGAGCGGGTCCTGATCGATCGCGATCAACTCTTCGTTCATGAGAATGCGGCGGGCCAGCGGATTGAACTGGCGAATATCGCAGCCGATAAACAGCGGCGCCGCCAGCATGCACCACAGGCCGAAGTGCGTGAAGTATTCGGTATCGCTGGGGTGATGGTCCTGCGCGACATTGCCCTTGCCGTACAGTCCGACCACAAGCATGTCCGGATCGTTCCAGTGCCCCGGCCCGGCGTAAGGATGCAGTGCGTACTGACGGAAACCGATGTGCTCGATCGACGCCCACGTATCCACGATGTCGTTGGTCGTGCGCCACAGATGCGCGCCCACCGAGGCGGCCCAGGTCCACGGTTCGTTGCGGCCCCATTCGCAAATCGAGTAGACGATCGGTCGGCCGGTCAGCCGCAGCGCCTGGCCGAATCGGCGATAGAGCGTCACGGGATCCGCCCCGGCGGGGATGTGGCAGTGGTCGTACTTGACGAAATCCGCGCCCCAGTCGGCGAACGTATCCGCATCGATGGGCTCGTGGCCGTAGCTGCCCGGCTTGCCGCCGCACGTCAACGCCCCGGCGCAGGAGTAGATGCCGAACTTCAGATCACGCTCGTGGATTTCCTCGGCCAGTGCCGCCATACCGGAAGGAAACCGCGATGGATCGGCGACGAGCCGGCCATCGGCGTCGCGCTTGTCCGCCTGCCAGAAATCATCGATCACCAGGTAGTCGTACCCCGCATCGCGCAGGCCGGTGCGCACCAGTGCATCGGCCAACTCGATGATGAGCTGCTCGTTGATCCCGGCGCCGAAGGTGTTCCAGGTGTTCAAACCCATCGGCGGGGTGGCGGCAAGTAACGGCTCGGGACGCATGGTCGGGCTCCATTCCTACCATCCCATTCAATCGGCCGATCGGCCAGTGAACTTGCCGCAAGAGAGGCCGCAACCGGGCCCGGAGGTGGGTTTATACCGCCTGCAGAAAGCGAGGAACGCGCTGGGGACGGCCGTCGGCATCGAGCACGGCCAGGGTGGTCGAGCCGGTCATCAGAATTTCCCCATCCCGTGCGACCCGGTAATCGTGCTCAATCTTCGCACCGGCGGCGCGGGTGAGCGTGGCGGTGACGTGCAGCAGATCGTCGTAACGGGCGGGCTTGTGGAACGAGCAGTTGATCCGCACCACGGCGATGAACAAACCCTGCTTTTCCACATCGGCGTAGGCGATGCCCATGCTGCGCAGCAATTCCGTGCGTGCCATCTCCATCCAGACTGCAAATACAGAATGGTGCGCGAAACTCATCGGATCGCACTCGGCGTAACGCACGCGAACGTCAATGGTGATGGAAGGTTGGTCAGACATGGTTTCATTGTAAGACAGAAAGAGGAAATACCACAGAGGCGCAGCGAATCTTCTTGACAGGATAAACAGGATCAACCCGATAGAAGGGAAACTACTGTCGAGTTATTCTGATCTGGCAAGTAACTCCTGTCTTTTTTTCCTCTGCGACTCGGCGCCTCTGCGGTTATCTCTGCTTATCCAGAAACGCCAGTTGGCGGTAGATCGACTCGATGCGAGGCAGTTCCACACCGGCCTCCCGTGCCGCGCGCAGCGGATTGGCGTACATCGTCTCGATTTCCATCGGGTTTCCCGCGCGGTAGTCCAGGTACATGCTCGGGCTGTAGGGCTTCATGTTCTCCGTGTCGCGCATCATCTTCTCGACAAACTCCGGAGCGATGGTCTTGCCCACGGCCTTCGCACCCGCCACCACCTCCCACATCAAGTCCTCGGCCAGACGGCGCGCTGCGGGATCGTGCATGATTTGGTCGGTCTCGGTATTCAGCAGGACGGCCAGGCCGTTGAACGGAACGTTCCAGACCAGCTTGTGCCAACGCGCCGAATAAAGGTCTTCGCGCAGGGCGATGGGGATGCCGGCCGATTCGAGATCACCGCCGATGGCGCGGATGCGCTCGGTGATACCGCGCAGCTCGCCGCCGGGCGCGTAATCGCCGAGCGTGATCAGACCGTAGTCGCTATGGCGGATGTGTCCGGGTGCGACGCGGTTGGAACAGAGGAAGCACAATCCCCCCGCCACGCGCTCCGCTCCGACGACCGCCGCCACGGCATCCTCCACGCCCAATCCGTTTTGCAGCACCACCACCACGCCGTCCGGCTTGACAACGGCGGGCAGTTGCGGAATCAGGTGCGCGTTGGCGGTGGTCTTGGCGGTCAGCAGCACCACATCGCACGGCGGCATGTCCTGCATGCGCGGGCAGGCACTGACGCGCGGCAGTTGAAAACCACCGTCCGTGGATTCCACGGTCATGCCGTGCCGGCGGACGTGTTCGTAATCGCTGCGCAGCAGGAAGTGGGTCTCGACGCCGGCGTGGGCCAGACGGCCGCCGTAGTACCCGCCCAGGGCGCCGGCGCCGATGATGGCGTACGTGCGTTCGGCCATGCCACCACCATACCACAGCGGCGCGGCTGTGATGAATAGCGGAAAACCGTTAAAATGTCCGCCCGTTTTTCCCCTGGAGATCGCCATGTGTGACAGAAAGATCGTGTGGATGGTGTTGCTGATTGCGATGTGCGGCTCGACGGCTCGGGCTGAGCGCATCCTGCTGAACAGCGGGGAGGTGTTGATCGGCCCGATCACCCGGCGCAGCGAGAGCAACATCACGGTCGCGCACCCGTTCCTGGGCGTGCTGGCGATTCCCGCGGAAAAAATAGAGGGCATCTATGCCGACGACGAGCCGATCCCCGCCGAGCAAGCGGCTACGGCGGCAGCGCCCGCCGCCCCGGCCGAGGCCGCACCCGCACCCGACGCGCCGGTGATTCCCCCCGCGCCCGCCGGTTTCTTCGATGGCTGGGATTCAAACTTAACGCTCGGCTTCAACGGATCGAGCGGCAATGTCGAATCGATCAATCTCCACGCCGCGTTCAGTTCGAAAAAGGAAACCGATACCGACCGCTGGGTGTTCGACGCCAGCACCTTCTACGGCGCCAGCGAGGGTAACAAAACCCAGAACGAGTTCACGACCGGCCTGCTCAAGGACTGGCTGATCCCCGACAGCAAATGGTTCTACTACGCCGCCGGACGATACGATTACGATGAGTTCCAGTCGTGGTCGCACCGTTTCTCCAGCGGCGGTGGTGTGGGCTATCAGTGGTTCAAGCAGGAGAAGCTTGAACTGCTCAGCCGCGCCGGCATGAACGCCACGTACGAAATCGGCTCGGAGGAGGAAGGCATCGTCCCCGAGGCGCTGCTGGGCAGCGAGTTGATGTGGAAATTCCTGCCCGACCACAAACTCACCGCCTCCAGCTACTTCTTCCCGGCACTGGATGAACTGGGCGAGTTCCGCATGGAAAACAAGATCGACTGGTCCTGGCTGATCAGCAAAGAACACAAACTGTCGCTGAAGTTCGGCATCAAACACGAACACGAATCCGACACCGACCCCGGCGTGAAGCAGAACGATGTGAAGTACTACGGCGCACTGTCGGTGGAATTTTAATAGAACCACAAAGGCACAAAGGCGCAAAGACACGAAGAAAACAGGAAGACAGCCCATCCCCGGCTTACCGTCGGGGATTTTTCATCGGGGCTCACGTCTGCGCAATATCACCACGTGTGAAAGACTGGGAAAAGGCAAAAGTTTAACGCACCGGAAACCCGTTGTTGGCCAAACACCAAACCGAATCCGAATGCCAGACTTGCCCCCGGCGTAACGTTTTGGAATGGGTCCCAACGATAGGCATCACCCGCAACCGAAGGCATCAGGTGCATGCACTGGTTAGAATCTTCGGGCATTACTCCCGGCGGACTTCTCGCCCGACTGCGGATCGACTGCCCTCACAACATCTACGCGAGACTCATTTGCGGTTGCGGAGGCGCCTTGACACGAGACCCAGACTGGTGAACGCGAGCAATGCGAGAGAAGAGGGGTCGGGAATCTGCTGAACCTCAATGCCATCAATACCCAGGTATGCCTGGGTTGACCCAACGGGTAGGACACTGGTGAACTCGAGCACCTCGGAATCCGAACCGGCGGTGAAACCTGCCAACGACACCGGCGTCCATGTCTGTGTTCCAAGACCGGTGAACGATTCAAGCGGGCTCAATATCGTGGTCCCGGAGAATGAGACGCTCCATTGAGATGGATCGGTGAAAAGCGCCGTCAAGGGGGCGCCTGTTGTGGTGAGCGCCACCTGCGATTGGAAGAACGTGATCTTGTAGGACGCCCCCGGAGTCAGCCCGGTGATTGTCTGACTGAATCCTTCGACAGCGGCAGTACTCGCCTCGACAATCACAAACGTCCCGCCATTCGGTGACGCGGGAGCGGAGTTGGCATAGATGAATCCTGAATCCGTGATACCGCCGGGACTCGTAAGGTCGGGTGACTCGGTGGATGCCGTCCAGTTCGGCGGGGTTGTGGAAATCCCCGGCACGCCAGTCAGATCACCATTGACCACCGTAGCGGCTTTCACGGCACCTGCGAAAAGACAAAATCCGCAGATTGTTGCAGCAAGGATTTGCGCGTGGTTTGTGTGACGGGTGTTGTTCATCTGTCTCCCTCTGTTATTGTGTCGCCGGCGAACGATCACCAACTCGGAAACACCCCATCCATCTGCCATTATAATGGATTCATCGTACCGGTCAACTCCCGCCGGGGGCCGGGCGCCACGGACAGCGGAGCGAGCAACGCCCTTACGTTAGAGCGTCTTGCATGGTTTGTGTCCGGTCCGAACGAGCCGCGACGGTGAGGGAGCGGTCGTCGGGCCGTTGATCCGCGTCCGACTTTCCGCTCTCCC
>JANQHK010000054.1 GCA_028282685.1 Phycisphaeraceae bacterium | reverse complement strand
TCAGAATGGGTGCGTGCGACATGTGGGATGCTCCAAGTTTCATGATAGTTCATGCATGGCTTGTACGGGTATACCGGACTGGGCGACAGGTGACGCGTTGAACAAACGCGCAGCGCTGGTTAATTCACGACTACTTTTACGAGGCTTCCCCAATGTGTCCTCCGGCGGGAATAGTCTAACACGATTCTCGTGGGGAACCGGATTGTCAAGTTGATTTTTTGCTACCCTTCCTGCCGGGGAAACCGTTGAGGTGCAGTTTCCGTTGAGCGGCTAATCCAAATGGCCGCTCTTCCCCAGCCCGGGGAAAGGTGTAGAGGACGAAACTGTGAGATAATCAGGATGTCGAATCAGACCAATTCCAATCGCGACGTTGAAAAAGGTTCTAGCTTGGTTGCATCTATTCCCTTTGTTTTTGGATCATCCCCCCCCAGACCACCTCCACTTTGGGAAAAAGGGGCTTTGAAATGCTCCCGGTGCTGCATTTCATGCCCGGTTGCATGCGTGCCCGATAAATGCGGTATGAAGCTCGATATCTTCCGCAAAGTCATTGCGGTGGAGGAACTGTCCACGCTGGGGGCGGAGTGCCGCTCGTCGGGGCAGACGGTGATCCTGTGCCACGGCTGCTTCGACATCGTGCATCCGGGCCATCTGCGTTATCTGCAATTCGCCAAGAGCCAGGGCGACGTGCTGGTGGTTTCGCTGACGGGAGATGACGCGATCGAAAAAGCGGACGGGCAGCGTCCCTGCATTCCACAGGAACTGCGTGCTGAAAACCTGGCGGCGCTGGAGATGGTGGATCGGGTGGTGATCGCCGAGGGGGAGACGGCCGAGCCGATCATCGCGGCCCTGCAACCGCACATTTACATCAAGGGCCGGGAGTACGAACATTCGAGCGATCCCCGCTTCCTGTCGGAGAAAGCGCTGGTGGAAAGAGGCCGAGGCCGGGTGATCTTTTCGTCGGGCGATGTGGTGTTCAGCTCGACGGACATCCTGCAACGACTGGGGCGCTCGATGGCCGCGGAGGGATTCGGAGAGACCGATCGTCTGGCGGCGTGCTGCGCGCGGTGGGGCGTGACGCTGGGTTCGCTGCGCCAGATGGTCGAGCAATTCGCGGACAAACACGTGGTGGTGGTCGGCGATGCGATCTGCGATCAGTACGTGTTCTGCGATGCGGGCAACGTGGCGGGGGAGGCGCCGATTCTCTCGGTGCGACCGCTGGAGGAAGCGGCGTACGCCGGGGGCGCGGCGATCGTCGCGCATCATCTGGCGCAACTGGGCGCCAAAGCGCACCTGGTGACCAGCATTGGTGAAGACACGGCGAGCGGTCGGTTGATCGATCAACTCGACGATGCGGGGATCGAATCGACAGCGCTGGTGGTGCATCGCACCCTGCCGATCAAGCAGCGTTTTCTGGTGGAGACGCAGAAGCTGCTGAAAGTGGACCGCGCCGAAGCCCGGCCGATCGATTCCGGCGCGCAGCGCCAGGTGCTGGCGACGCTGGCGGAACTGCGGAGCTGGGCGGATGCGGTGATCTTTGTGGATTTCGGCTACGGCACGATCACGCGGCCGCTGCTGGCTGAGGCGATGGAGCAACTGCGACCGGCGGTGGATCTGATCGCGGGGGACATTTCGGGCACGCGGCAGACGCTGCTGGCGATGCGCGGGGCGGACCTGCTGACTCCGACCGAACGCGAACTGCGCGGCGTGATGGGCGACTTCGACGAATCGCTGCCCGGCGCGGCCAAACGATTGATGGCGCAGCTGGATTGTCCGAACCTCGCGGTGACGCTGGGAGCGCGCGGCTGTGTGTTGTTCCGACCGCGGCACGAGGAACAAGCCCGGTGGTTCGAAGCGCGGTTGCGCAGCGAATACCTGCCGGCGCTGTCCGGCCATGCGATCGATCCGGTGGGCGCGGGCGATGCGTTTCTACCGGCCGCGACGCTGGCGCTGAGTTGCGGGGCGGGCCTGACGACCGCGGGGTACCTGGCTTCCGCGGCGGCGGCGGCGGCCGTCAACCAACTGGGCAACCGCCCGGTGGGCAAGGCCGAATTGCTGCAATGCCTGGCGTATCGACCGGAACTGTCATCGCAGGCGCAGACGGCGCAGCAAATCGGGGCCTGAACCTTTGCCATTGATGATTGGATCCTGGCGATTCCGCGTGTTTACACGCGGCCGTAGATGTATTCGCTGAGATACTGGACCTGGACTTCGTGGCGGTTGGCGAAGTGGGCATTGACATCGCCGATGGAGATCATGCCGGCGAGTTTGCCTTCGGCATCGACCACGGGCAGGTGCCGGATGCGCTGGTTGCGCATCAGGGTCTGCACATCGTCGAGGCCGGTGTCGGTGCGGCAGCAGATCACCTGGCGCGTCATGACCTGGGCGACGGGGGTTTCGGCCGGGTCTTTGCGTTCGGCGACGACGCGCCGCAGGACATCGCGCTCGGTGAAGATGCCATCGACCCGGCCCTGGGCGTTGGTCACGACGAGCCCGCCGATCTTGTGCTCGTTCATGCGGACGGTCGCGTCGAGCACGGTGGCGTGCTCATCGATGGTGTAAACGCTGTCGCCCTTGGCGGCAAGGATATCATTCACGGTCGCCATGATGCCTCCCGTTAAAACGTGCTCTACATTCTAGAGGGCCGAACGCACCGCGGGCAATTATTCAGCGCATATCTGGACAGGATCGTCGGCTTAATCGCGTGGGCCGGGCGAACGGCGATCAGATTTCCGCGGCCGGATCGATGGGCGGCTCGGTGTAGGGTTTCATCTCGCCGCTGCGCAGTCGCCGGACGTAATCGCGCGTCTTGCGCGCCACGCGCGCCGAAAGGATGACCATGCCCAGGATGTTGGGATACGCCATGGAGAGGATCAGCAGATCGGTGAAGTCGATGACATTTTTCAGGGAGATCATCGGGGCGATGAAGACGAAGAGCAGGAAGACGGCCCGGTAAGGCCAGATGCCCCATCGGCCGAACAGGTATTCGCTGGCGCGTTCGCCGTAGTAGCTCCAGGAGATCATGGTGGAGTAGGCGAAGATGAAGACGGCGAACATGAGCAGGAATTTCAATTGCGGGGCGAGTGTGCTGAACGCGGCGGCGGTGATGTTCACGCCCTCGGCGTAAGTTTCGACGGCCCCGGCGCGATGCACGCCGGTGATGAGAATCGCCAGGGCGGTCATGGTGCAGACGAGCAGCGTATCGATGAACGGCCCGATCATGGCGACCACGCCTTCGCGCACGGGCTCTTTGGTGCGCGCCGCCGAGTGGGCGATGGCGGCGGAGCCGAGCCCGGCTTCGTTGGAGAAGGCGCCGCGCTTGATGCCGACGACCAGCACCCCCATGATCCCGCCCCACGTGATCGCCTCGCTGCTGAACGCCCCCCGGACGATATCGCCCAGCAAGGCCGGCACCTGTTCGACGTTGACGAGCACAATGACCAAACAGACGACGACATAAAACAAACACATCGCCGGGACGAGTTTGCTGGTGACTTCGCCGATGCGCTTGATGCCGCCGACGATGACGATGCCGACCAGCGAGGCCATCACCAGACCGCCGACCCACGCATACTCCTGTTTCTTCTTCTGTTTATCCGTCGCGGCCTGCTCGAGCGTTGCCTTGGCGGCGGCGTCGCCTTCTTTGGCCAGCGCTGTCAGTTCCTTCTCGTTCTCGATTTCCTCGTGGAACACCACATCGCCGACGATGGCGAACGTCTGATTGCCCTGGAACATGTTGCCGCCGCCCAGCGAGCCCATGATTGCGAAGAAAGCGAAAGAGATCGCCAGCACCTTCCCGAACACCGTTCCGAAGCCCCGGCCAAAGACATCCTTCATGCCCTCGGCGAGGTAGATCATGGGACCGCCCAGCACGTGCTCCGACTTCTTCCCCTCGGGTGCGATGCGGCGGTACATCTGCGCCAGCGTGCAGGAACTGAACTTGCTCGACATGCCGAAGAAGGCCACCACCCACATCCAGAACAACGCCCCGGCCCCGCCGAGACTGATGGCGATGGCCACGCCGGCGATGTTGCCCAGACCGACCGTGGCGCTGAGCGCGCTGGTCAATGCCTGGAAGTGGCTGATTTCGCCGTGGTCGTCGGGGTTGTCGTATTTGCCGCGGATCACGCCGATCGAATGCCGGAACAGGCGCACGTTCACCAACCCGAAGCGGCACGTGAAAAAGATGCCGCCGAGCAACAGGAACACGATGATTAGCGGAACGACGTGAACGCGCTCGCCGGCTTGCAGTTTCCGCTCCCATCCCTCCAGCGTATCGACGCGGCGCTGCATGGATTCGAGCCGGCGTTGGGCAAGGCGGCCCGGTTCGGTTGCCGGATCGGCTGCATCAACTTCCGCTTTGGCCCGGGCCAGTTCGGTGCGAGCCTCGGCCAGTCGTTGCTCGACCGAATCCAGCGATGGATCGAACGCACCGAAACCGACATCGAAGAACAGGATGGGAGACAGTTGATCGTTGACCTGGCCGAAGTATTTATCAACGCGCTTCTGCAAGTCGTCGGCTTTGTCCGCTTTCTTCGAAGCGGGCTTGGCCGGGATATCCGCCGAAGCCGGGGCGGAGGTCAGCGAAGAATCGGGCGCCGATTCCGTGGCACGAGCGAGCGGCGCCGCCGCGATGAAAACGAGCGCGACGATGGCGCTGATCCACCCCACGCCGCGGTGCCGGGCCTGTCTTTGCTTCAACAAGACACTCCTTGAAACGGCCTGCGGGCTACTCGGCCATCACGAAACGGGGATACCCCAATCGCTCGGCGAGCTTGCCTTGGATTTGGCGAAGCAGTTCCATCGTGCGGCGGTCGTCACGCCGGGCGCTGAGCGAGCCGGCGATCCACGGGCGGGTGAGTTGGCCGGTGAATCCCGGGCTGGCATCGAGCAGGCGGAGGTTGGCGTGGCGGAGTTCGGCGTTGAACGTGCTGCCGGAGAAGCGCCAGCCGGGCATCATCAGTCCCGCCCCGCCGTAGACGCCCGCCGCGCCGTCCTGGAACCGCACGTAGTGGACGGTGGCGTTGGTGGCGTGGACGTCCATCGGGGTGCGTCCGGCCTCGGGCCGGTAGAACATCTGGATGTGCAGCGCCGCGTCGGGATCGTCCTCGGGACCGGACAACAGCAACACGTGCAGCCATTGCTGACCTTCCACGCTGCACAACGCGCTGTCGAACAACGCTTCCAGGGCCAGCTCATCAGAACCGGTGGTGGAAACGCTGCTGCGACAACCGGCCAGCAACGGCAGAACACACATCAACACCGCGGCGCATCGCATTGGCAGCGTCATGACGATTCCTCCTGCCGGGTTCCGGAAGGTTCGGCCGCCTCGTCACCGCGGTCGCGGCGCATCGGGCTGTCGGTCGCTTGCGGCGCATCGGCCCGGCCAACCGACAGCCCCAGGCGCGACAGCGTGTCGCACTCGACAATCGTGCGCAGCTTCTCGCGCGGGATCGAAGGCAGGTCAGTCCCGTGCGTCAGCGTGTTCAGCGAATAGATGGTTTCGATCGCCTGGGTGGGCGTGTTGAACGGAAAGACGCTGCCGAAGAGCAGGCGGTCGGTCACGCCCAGCGTGTGTGCCTGCAACAAGACGTTGTACAACTGCCAGGGTCGCGTGGAGAGGTTGCCCAACTCGGCGTAGAGATTGGGATGCTTGCCCGCGAGCACCAGCGTCTGCTCGACCCACGGATGCCCGCAATGCGTGATCACCAGCTTGAGTTCGGGATAACTGCGCGCCACTTCGTCAAACAGGAACGGCTGGGCATATTCCATCGTGCTCAGCGGCGTGTCGATCGTGCCCTGGATCACCACCACGGGCATGCCCAGCGCCGCCGCCGCTTCGTAGAGACGCATGACGTGGGTGTCGGCCGGATGGAAATCCTGGTGCGTCGGACTGATCGTCAGACCGGAAAAACCCAACCGCTTGGCCTGCTCCACACGCGCCGCGGGGCCCGGGGCGGTCGGATCCAGACCGGCGAAGGCCAGGCGGCAATCCGGGCGCTGCGCCACGTAGGCCGCGATCGCTTCGTTATCCAACGCGACTTCGAGATGCCCGCTGACCAGCCCGAGCACGATGCTCACATCGACCGGACCGCTCGCCTCGGCGTGGGCCTGGGGGCTGGCGTCCAACCGCGACCATAAATCCGCATTACGCAGGCGCAACTGTTCGCAGAAATGCGGCCCCAGTTGGTCGGGCGTGTGCCACAGATACGTGTGCAGATCAACGATCATGATTCACCAACATCGTATCGGCCACCCGGCGGCACGCCAAGTGGGGGGCAAGCTTTCAACCCTCAGCCGGCCGATTCCAGCCGCCGCTGTGCCCGACGACGATCCTGCGCACGCATGGCGCTGTTGGGATCGAGATAATTCAACTTCTCCAGGATCAGCGCCCGCTCGTACCACCTGCGCGCCATGCCCCGGTCGCCCATCGCCCAGGCCGTGTCGGCGGCGTAGAGATGCTGGCCGATGTCGTACCGCGTACACCGCAGCAGCATCTTCAGGGCATGAAATGCGGCTTGGCGGTCGTGTTCGGCATCGAGATTCTGACTGTGAATACCCGCAAGCAACTTCCAGACGCGGGGATCGTCGCGCTCCTCCGCCACGTTGCGGGTGCTCTTCAGCCACTGCCGCATCATGCCCATGCCGTCTTTGTCTTTCAGTAATGACAGAGATCGTGAAAAATCCCAGACGGAGGCCTGAAAATACAAGTGACTGTCGTACCATGTCGCATTGAGTTCACGGATCGCGGCCGTCTGTTGCAGGATATTCTCAACCGGTATCCATCTCGCCGTATCGCCGCGGCATTGACTGACCAGATACCGCTGATAATGCTGAAGCGTCACGCCCCGGCCCATCAGGACCAACACAATGCATGCAGCGAGTCCGGGGATTGCCGCCGGCCAGCGTCTGGCTTTCGGCATGGATTGCTTTGCGCTCCCCGCCGCGGCGCCGAGAATGACCATCATCAACGTTGCGGCCATGACGTGGGTCATCGCCATTTCGATCTGGTTATGCAGCAGAATTCCCGCCGCCGCGCCCCAGGCGCCCAGCGCCATCCACCTCTCGTCCAGCGCGCTTTGCAGCAGCTTGCCTGTCAGCAGAACGAACAACGCCACCGACACCGCCAGGATGATCGCGTTGTCGACCGTCATCATCGGCCCGTGCTTGAAGAACACCACGGCATACCAGCCCGCGCCGATCGCGCCGGGAATCAGCCATTGCGATTGCGACCTGGGCGGCGCGGCGACCGCGGCCGGTGAATCTTCGGACCATGCGTCCGCGGCGTTGCGCGCGGCGCGCACCAGCCAGCCGATCAGGATCGCCCCCCACGCCAATCCGCCAACGCCCAGCGTCGCCAGGTAGGCCACGAACACGTTGTGCGGATCGATCACGTCTTCCGGGCAGACGGCCTGGCCGGCCGGCGCGCCGTCCACGGTGTATGGCTGCTTGTGTTGCTGGAACTGCCGCTGGAACTGGCCCGGCCCGACGCCGAGGACCGGATCGTTGTGGTAGAGCATGCGAGCGGCGCCGTCCCAATACATGTAACGAAACAGCAGCGAGCGCTCGCCCTGATCGGTCGGCGGAATGCCCAGCAGCGCCACTCTCCACAGCACGGCAATCCCCCCCAGCGACACGACGAACAGCGACACCGCGATCCAGCGCATGGCATCGGGCCGTTTGCGGTTCAAACGCCACGTCGCAGCCACGGCGATGAATGCGATCCCCGCCGCCGCCGCCACGCCCTTGGAGACGCTCAGCGCTGCTGTCGCCGCGCCCAGCACCGCCACGGCTGCGCAGGTCCACTTCACGGATTTGGCGACCCCGCCGCGCCACGCCGCCATCGCTACCCCCCCGGCCAGGAACATCAGTCCCATCGCCGCCGAACCGAACACGTTGGCCAAGCCGAACGCCCCGGTCGCTTCGTTCTGGTAGAGGCGCGTTTGGAACTTGCGCTGCTCGGCGGAGCCGGGCTCCCAACCGTGCTCAGCCAGAACCTGCTTCTTGTTCTGTTCATAGTGTTCGATATCGCGCTGATGTTGAATCGTGATCTGGTGCACCGCGTTCAAACCGAGCGGAAGAACCAGCATCGCGCATGAGACCATCAGCAGGCGGCGCAGCTTGAAATGGTCGGCCAGGTGCATCGCCGTCAGCCCCGCGCTCAAAGCGCCGATCCACACCGAGCCGAAGCGGAAATCGGCGGCGTTATCCCAGCCGTGGTAGAGCGCGAAACCCGAACCGATCGCCCACGCCCCGATCGCCCAGCCGTACACGCCCCGGCGGCAAATCAGCCGGGCCACCAGGACAACCCACAACAGCAGCACAAACAAACCATCGCAAATGCCCGCGGCCACATGATCGAAACGCATCCGATCCACGACATTGTCTGCGGCAGTCAGGTCCCACATCGGTTTCAGGTCGAACGCCACCAGCACCCGCACCGCCACCAGGATCATCAATCCGATCGCCGCCGCCGCTTCCAAACGAATGGATCGAAACAGGGACGCCATGTTGGATGTTGCGGATTGGTTCACAGCCACGTTTTCCCTTTGTCCCTTCGTCCCTCAATCCCAACGTCCCTTCCTACATCTTATAGTCCGGATGGTTCGGCGTACGCTCCAGCAGCGCCAGCACCCCCAGCACCACCAGCGTCTGCGCCACCGCCAGACCGGCCTGCCACCCGGCCAAGCGGCCCATCATCACACCGCCCAAACCGGTCGCCAATGTGCAGGCGTAAATGATCAGCACCGCGGCGGGCTTACTCAATCCCTTGCGCACCAGGCGATGTGAAAAATGCTGCGTATCGCCGACGAACGGACTGCGCCCCTGCGACAGGCGAATCAGCGTCACCGAGGCAAAATCGTAGAGCGGAATGGCCAGCACGATCAGCGGCGTGGCCACGGCCCACCAGTGCGCCCCCGGCACCGTCGGATCGAAATACGTCACGCGCACCGCAGCAAACGCCAGCGTAAAACCGAGCACCAGCGAACCGCCATCGCCCATAAAGATGCTCGCCGGGGCGAAGTTGAATCGCAGGAAGCCCCCCGCCGCGCCGATCAGCACCGCCAGGATCGCCGCGATGAACCACTGGCCGCTGAGCAACGCCGTCGCCAGCAGCAGCGCCGCGCATAGAATCGCCACGCCCGCGCTCAACCCGTCCATGTTGTCCAGGAAGTTGAATGCGTTGGTCACCACGATAAACCACAGCAAACTCAACACGATGCTCGGCCCGTACCCCGCCCATTCCATCAGGCGCGTGTCGAAACCGATCACCATCACCCCCGCCGCAACGCACTGCACCAACAGCTTCACGCCCGGTCCCAGTGTCAGTCGATCGTCCACCAGTCCGATCGCATGCAACGCCGCCAGACAACCGAGCAGCGCCGCGGTCATTCCCAGTCGCCCGCGCGCGCCGGACAGATGCTCAACAAAAGCGGGCAAGAGCTTTGTCCATTGCTCGTCACCCAGCAGGTGGACGCAGGCCGTGCCGATGACAATCAGGGAGAACAGCGTGGCGAAAATCGCGATGCCACCGGTTACGGGAATCGGGTGCGCGTGCTTTTTGCGCCCGCTGTCGGGCCGATCGACCTGACCCCAGCGCACCGCGACACGCCGACACCACCACGTCAGCGGATAACTGACGGCAAAGGCGATTGTTATCAGCAGTAAGCAGGACCAGACCATGGGAAAGGAACCGTTGAAAACAAACCACCAAGAACACCAAGGACACCAAGCTGCAATGTGGATTATAAGACAACTCGCTTGATACCGTCTTTCATCCTTCTGACATTGAAATTAATCAGCAAACCGAGCTTGAGATTCATTGCCTTGAGATAGGATATCGCCTGGGCGGTATGAATGGGGGCGAGTTGGTCCACGGTTTTCAATTCGACAATCAACTGTTCTTCAACCAGCAGATCAATCCTCCCTGTGCCAACATTCACCTGCCGATATTCAACCTGGACCGTACTGCCGTGAATACTTGATCCCGTCGTGTTCCATTTCAACGATTAGGGCATTTTCGTAAACCGACTCCAGAAAGCCGGGCCCCAAGATCTTGTGAACCTGAATCGCCGCACCAATGACCCGTCTCGCCAATTCATCCAGTTCGGTATCGGGTTCGGTATTCTGTGCCACGACGTCCCCCTATCCAGTTCTTCTTGGTGTCCTTGGTGTTCTTGGTGGTTCATTTTCAACGTTATCTTCGATTTGCGATCATCGGGCAAATGGCTGATCCTGATGCCATGCACGGGACGGGTATTCTGATCATGTGTGCGTTGGAAGCCGAGGCCGGGCCGTTGAATGTGCACCTGGGCGGCCGACGTGATGTGCGCGTGGTGGTCAGCGGGATGGGGCCGCAGCGAGCGGCATCCGCGCTGCAAGACGTGTTGAATGAAGTACACCCGGCCCTGGTGATCGCCGCGGGCTTCGCCGGGGCGCTGGCCCCCGACCTGCGCATCAGCGCAGTGTTTCACTTCGATGAAATACGCGATGCGGATACCGGGATTACATACGGCATGCCGCGCCCCGACGGCAAACGCCTGGTGACCGTGGCGCAACCGGCATGCACGGCCGCTGAGAAAGCCGAGCTGCGCCAGAAGTACCAGGCCGATGCCGTGGACATGGAAACCGCGGCCATCGCGCGTCTTTGCACGCAGCGCGATATCCCCTGGCGCGCCGTGCGCGCGATCACCGACACCGCCGATCAATCGATTCCGCCCGAGTTGATGACGCTGGTCGATGCGCGGGGGCGATCGCGATGCGGCTCCGCGATCGGTTTGTTGCTGCGTCGGCCGGGGCTGCTCGGTGCGATGCTGCGTCTGGGAAGGATAAGCAAGCTTGCCGCGGCGAACCTGGCCCAAACGCTGGACGGCGATCTGCAATTCAAAAACAATCGGACATGAGTGCCGGTCCGTGCGCAATGGTCCGGTCCCATAGCCGGTTCGCGTCATCTGTTCTACAATAGCCCTCATGGGCCGCATGACCTACCACACCGCGGGCGAATCGCACGGCAAGGCGCTGGTGATTCTGGTCAACGGGATGCCCGCGGGCGTTCCGATCGATGAAGACCTGATCAACGCCGAGTTGCACCGACGACAGGGCGGGTACGGGCGCGGCGGCCGACAACGCATCGAAACCGACCGCATCGAGTTTCTCACCGGCATCCGGCTGGGCAAGACCATCGGTTCGCCCATCGCCATGCAGATCGTCAACCGCGACAGTCGGCTCGACGACCTGGAGCGCACCCCGCCGCTGCATCGACCGCGCCCCGGTCATGCCGACCTGGCCGGCTCGATCAAGTGGTTAACCACCGACTGCCGCGAGACGCTGGAACGCGCCAGCGCCCGGGAGACGGCGGCGCGCGTGGCCGCGGGAGCGCTGTCGCGGCGCCTGTTGCGCGCGTTTGATATCGAGGTGTTCGGGTTCGTTCGCGCGATCGGCCAGGCGCAGACCGATGTGGCCGTGACCGCCGACAACTGGCGCGATCTGATGACGCAGCGCGATGGGTCCGATGTCTATTGCCCCGATGTCCAGGTCAGCGAGCAGATGCGTCAGGTGATCCGCACGGCCAAGGAAAACGGCGACACGGTCGGCGGCGTCGTGGAGGCGCACGTCTTCGGCTGCCCACCCGGCATCGGCACCTGCATGAACTGGTACGATAAGCTCGACGCCCGCCTCGCCGCGGCCGTCATGGGAATCCAGGCGTTCAAGGGCGTGGAGATCGGGCTGGGCTTCGAGGCGGCGCGCCGTCCGGGCTCGCAGGTGCACGACCACATCGATTTCGACCCGGCCCGGCGGGATACGCCGGCGCTGGGTTTTGTGCGCCCGACCAACCACGCCGGGGGTCTGGAAGGCGGCATGACCACGGGCCAGCCGATCGTCGTGCGCGGTGCGATGAAGCCGATCAGCACGCTGCTCAAACCGCTGCGCTCGGTCGATCTGAACAGCAAAGAGGCCTCGGAGGCCGGTTACGAACGGTCGGATGTCTGCGCGGTCAGTGCGGCGGCGGTGGTGATGGAAAGCGCGGCGGCGTTCGAGGTCGGCTCGGCGCTGATGGAAAAATTCGCCGGCGATTCGCTGCTCGAAACGCGTGACCGCTACGAACGTTACCTGGACCTGGCCCGCCGGTTGCCCTTTGATGAACCGGGCGGGTAAAATACGCATCGCCTGTCAACCGCCTGCCATGGAAGTATGGTCATGAGTCAGCCGGGCCTGCATAACGCGCACGATCTGAACCCTGAAATCGTCGAGCGTATCGACGCGGCGCTGGCTTCCGTGCCGCGCAGCGTCTACGTCATGACCTCGCGCTTCGAAGACAGATCGCAGGGCGTGATGGTCCACTGGGTGCAGCGCATCACCGGCGCTCCTCCGCTGATTCTCATGATCGCCGTGCCCAAGGGAAGCCCGATCATCCCCATTCTTCAGGATTCCCGCCACTTCGCCCTCTGCCAGGTTCACCCCGATGACAAACTGACGCGGCGCCGTTTTTCCGGCGAGCCGACCGAAGAACCGTTCAGCGCGATCGAAACGCGTCTCAGCCCCCACGGCGCGCCGGTCATCGTCAAGTCCCTGGCCTATCTCGACTGCGAACTGCTGCGCCACGTCGACTTCGAGGGCGACCACGACATGTACCTGGGCCTGATCCACGACGGCGACCGCCTGCAGGACGGCCAACCAATCGTGGATACCGACTGAGGGCTTGGGGAACATTTCTTGGTAGCTACGCAAGGCAATGATATACTGAACACATGCCGAACGGCCAATATAGTTTTCGGTGGATGCGCAAAGGCAGCGCCAGTGGACCGAAATTTGCCGAGTTCTTTGCAGGCATAGGACTGGTTCGCCTAGCCCTTGAAGAATCGGGCTGGACGCTTGCGTTCGCAAACGATATCGATCCCGACAAACGGGAGATGTATGACGGGCACTTCAAAGACGCAGCTGAACATTTCGACACCACAGACATCCATCTTCTCTCCACCGACCGGATTCCTACAGTTGAACTCGCCACCGCCTCATTTCCATGTACCGATTTGTCCTTGGCCGGTGGCCGGCTCGGTTTCAAGGGCCGGCATTCCTCCACTTTTTGGGGTTTCATGCGTGTCATTGAGGGCATGAAAGAGAGGAAACCGCCTCTCATTCTAATTGAAAATGTCTTTGGATTTTTAACTTCACATGGCGGAAGTGATTTTAGTTCTGCGATGAAATCCCTGAATGATTTAGGATATTATGTCGACCCTTTCATCCTCGATGCGAAATGGTTTGTCCCTCAAAGCCGAGTTCGCCTATTCATTGTCGCCTGCAACCAAGACCTGCCTCAATATAGTACGACAAGAACAGCATCGCATATCCGACCTGCACAATTGACAGATTTCATTCAGAAACATCCTGATATTCAATGGCGATTGTTTGATCCCTTGACGCCTCCTGTCAACTCATCAATCAAGCTGAAGAATATCATCGAAAACCTAGATTCCGATCATCCAGCATGGTGGTCTAAGGAACGCGCTGAATATCTCTACAATCAAATGAGCGATCGCCACAAAGCCATTGCTGATCGTATGATTGAAAAGCACACATGGTCTTACGGCACGGTATTCCGACGGGTGAGAAAGCAATCCGATGGCTCCAAACGCTCAATGGCGGAACTTCGCACCGACGGAATAGCCGGGTGCCTCCGCACGCCTCGGGGCGGAAGCGGGAGGCAAATATTGTTCAAGGGCGGCTATGGAAGATTCGCAGCACGCTTATTAACACCACGTGAGTGCGCAAGACTAATGGGGGCTGACGATTTCGAAATCGTAACTCCCAACAATCAAGCCTTGTTTGGATTTGGAGACGCCGTTTGCGTTCCGGCAGTCAAGTGGATCGCAGATCATTACCTGAATCCTGCGCTTGCTGAAATCAAGAAATCGTCGTCCATGAGAAAGGCCATTGGAGCCTAATGATGAGTAGCCGCTTTGACCCGGAAGCCGTTTTCCAAAGCTGGTATTCCAAATTACCCCCTATGAAACAACATGGCGGGTTGCCCGCCAAGGGCACAATCGCCGCAGCGCTTGTTGTTTTAGAACGATTACGAAACAACCCCGCTTTGAACATACGAGCCCATCGAGCGAGCGGTGGAGCTCAAATAGCGGGCTTAACCCCAAGCGCTCTACAAAAGATTCTCTTGAGATACGGTGAAAAACGACCTTTTTCACGAGAAGGCGGACGAACCAATCGGGGAAACAATGCGCCCACCGAAATGCTGCTTGAGTCATTGCAGGCACATGGCTTTGATAAGCTTTCTGATGCCGAGAGAATCACAGGCATCGATGGCATACAAGAATTGATTGTTCTAAAGATTGCCGACTATTTTGCATTAGACAAAATTTCCTTCGCGTACAGTTTTGATGCGCCTATCGCAAAAATCATCCATGAAATTCTCTCGTTTGCATCTGAACGAGGGCAGGATGGCCCCGTAGCCCAACATTTAGTTGGAGCGAAACTTGCCCTACGATTCCCGAATCTCGATATTTCCAATTATTCCCACAGCGCTGCGGATGCTCAATCCGAAAGATCGGGGGATTTTCAAATTGGCGACACCGCGTTTCATGTCACTGTTTCACCAGGAGCCGCATTATTCGAAAAATGCGCCGAGAACATCCGGAACGGCATTACTGTTGCTGTGATCGTTCCATCCAAAAAACTGACCAATGCGAATACTCATGCGGATGACGCACAGCTCACAGATGTGATTTCGATCTCTGCTCTTGAGAGTTTTGTGGGACAGAATATTTCAGAGATTGGGGGATACAACAAACGGGATATTTCTCATTCACTCTCAGAGTTGCTGCACGAATACAATAATCGCGTTTTAGAAGTCGAATCCGACCAATCCATGCAGATCGATATCCCAAAACCGCTTCGCGGCTGAACAATTCACCTTGGATACATTCACTAAGAGAAAACGAAGCGAAGTCATGGCTCAAGTCCGTTCAACGGATACAAGCCCTGAAATATTTGTTAGAAGATTACTGCACAGCATGGGATATCAATACCGATTGCATGTAAAATCTTTGCCTGGCAATCCGGATATCGTGTTCCCACGCAAGCATAAAGCGATCTTTGTGCATGGATGTTTCTGGCACCAGCACAACTGCAAGCGAGGCAGGCGCAGGCCAACTTCCAACAAGGCATATTGGCACGCCAAGCTGGATAAGAATAAGCAGCGAGACAAAAGAAATCGTGCCGAATTGAGGAAACTCGGCTGGAAATGTCTGGTGGTATGGGAATGTCAGATCCAACGTCATGGATCGCAGTGGATCCAAGAACGTATCCAGACATTCCTGAATGATTCATAAGTCGTTATGGCGATCCAACGTTACAAACTCACCATCGCTTACGACGGAACGCACTTCCACGGCTGGCAGGAGCAGAATCCGCCGGACGGGCCGTCGCTGCGCACCGTGCAGGGCGTGTTGCGCCAGGCGGTGGGACGCACCGTGGGCCAACCGGTCGATCTGATCGGAGCATCGCGCACCGACACGGGCGTTCATGCGCTGGGGCAGACGGCGGCGTTCACCGCCGAGACGCGCATCCCGCTCGAGCGCCTGGCCTCGGCGATCAACAGCCGACTGACCGATGAAGTTGACGTGCGCCAGGTGCGGATTGTCGACGCCGGGTTCGATCCAATCCGCGATGCCAAAAGCAAGCAGTACCGCTACCGGATACACAATGCCGGTCATCGCCCCGTGCTGACGCGCTCGCAGGTCTACCATTGCTGGTACGATCTGGACGAGACGGCGATGACGGATGCGGCGGCCCGACTGATCGGCGAGCACGACTTTGCCGCCTTCGCCAACGCCGGGCACGGAAGGGAAACCACCGTGCGCACCGTGCACGATTGCCGGATCGAGCGGCCGAGCGATTTGCCCGAGTTGCACATCGTGATCAGCGGCAACGGTTTTTTGTACAACATGGTGCGCATCATCGCGGGTACGCTGGTGGAAGTCGGACGCGGGCACTGGCCGGCGGATTGCATCGATGTCTTGTTCGATGCGCGCGATCGCGCCGAGGCCGGGCCGACCCTGCCCCCGCAGGGCCTGTGCCTGGAGTGGATCCGGTATTAATTGTCGATTGCTGATTTTCGATTGTCGATTTGGTTTGTAGCCAAACACATTGATAATCGACAATCCAAAACCCCATGAAAATTCTCCACCTCATCACGCGCTTGATCCTCGGCGGGGCGCAGGAAAACACCGTGCTTTCCTGCGAGGGGCAGGTGCGCCAGGGACACCGGGTCACGCTGGCGCACGGTCCGATCTACGGTCCGGAAGGTTCGCTGGCTCAACGCGCCGCCATCAGCGGAGCGCGTATCGTCGAGCTCAGCGCCATGGAGCGCGAAGTGCGCCCGCTCACCGATCGGCGCTGTTACCGCCAATGCCGGGAGTTGATCGGCGACCTGAAACCCGACGTGGTGCACACGCATTCGTCCAAGGCGGGCATCCTCGGACGCTACGCGGCGTGGGGGCTGAACGTGCCCGCGGTGGTGCACACGATCCACGGCCTGCCGTTTCATCCCTACCAATCGCGCTGGAAGAACTGGATGTACATTGCAGCGGAGCGGCGCGCAGCGCGGCGATGCCACAAAATCGTCGTCGTCGCCGACGCCATGACGCGCCAGGCCCTGGCAGCCGGTGTCGGTCGGCCCGAGCAATACCTCACCATCCACAGCGCCATGGAGACCGGCGTCTACCTGCACGCGCCGCATCAGCGCGACAACGTCCGCCGCGCGATGGGATTCGATGAGAATGATTTTGTGATCGGCACGGTGGCGCGCCTGGCCGAGCTAAAGGGCCACGATGATCTGCTCGATGCGCTGGGCGATGTGGTTCAGCGACACGCCAACGTCAAGCTGCTGTGGGTCGGCGATGGGTGGCGGCGCCGACGTCTGGAGCAGCGCATCGCCCGGCTGGGCTGGACGGGGCGCATCACGCTGACCGGCCTGGTCGAGCCGGACCGCATCCCCGGGCTGATGTCGGCGATGGACCTGCTGGTGCATCCCAGTTACCGCGAGGGTCTGCCGCGCACGGTCCCGCAGGCGTTGCTGTGCCGGACGCCCGTGGTCGTCTACGATGCCGATGGCGCGGCGGAGGTCTGCCGGGACGGGCGGACCGGTCGACTGGTCAAAACCGGTGATATCGCGGGTTTGAGTGAGGCCATGATGTGGATGGTCGAACACGAATCCGAGCGGATCGCCCTGGCCGAGCGCGGCCGAACGCTCTGTACCCAGATGTTCGATTGTCAGAATATGATCGATCGGCTGGATCGGTTGTACCGGCAGGTGCTTCAGGAGCGTCTTCCATGATGATGAAACGACGCGGCAACATCGTGATGTGGATCGGTGTGATGGCGGTGGCCGGTCTTGCGGGGTCGGCCGCGGCGCAGCCGGTACCGGGCGCGCCGGCGCTGCCCCAGCAATACCTGTCCAAGCGCATTGCGCACGCCAACCGGCTGATCCAGGACCTGGAGCAGCAATTGGCCAAGGCCGCCGAGGGACGGGAACTGCTCCTGGCCGAACAGAACCTGTGGAAGATCACGGCGCGCCTGCTGGAGAGGGGGCAGGTGGAAGGCGAACGCGGCGCGGCGGCGGCGCTGTACGGCCTGACACTGTGGCGGCACGCCGATCAACTCGGCCCCACGGTGCGGCCCCAGTTTGTCGATGCACGCCAGGCCCTGGACCGAAACGATCGCGCGGCGCTGGGGCGCCTGAACGTCATCGCCGAAGCGCTGCACAGTTTCAACGCGCGTTGTGAGCAGCCGCCCAAAGACCTGATCCATCCCACCGCCATCGATCACTATCTCAGTCACACGCTGGGGCCGTTGGCTGCGGTGGCGAAAACCCAGTCGCAAGCCGAGCCGACCGATACGTGGACCAGCCACCGCTGGCAGGAGCCGGGCAACGATTTGTCGGCGGCGCTGGAGGCATTGGGCCAGCGCATCAACGTCTCCACGGCCCTGAGCGATCCGGCGCGCAAGCGCCTGCAGAAGACACTGGGCATGATGCAGCGCGGCCGGGAGATGGGCGCCCTGCGATCGCGCGTGATCGGCCTCCATCAACAGTTGCAACGCCTGCTCGATGCGGCGGAAAAACTTCGCGATGCCAAAGGGTTGGCCGAGCAGACCCGCCCGGCCCTGGCCCGGCGCATCGCCGAGGCGGCGGAGATGATCGCCGACCCCGCACAGCGCCAATACGCCATGGCGCGGCTGACGCAACTGGAACGTGATGCGCTGCGGTTTGACCGATTGCAGCGGCTGGGCGAGGACGATCTCAACGTGGAGCCGGCTTACCGGTTGATGGGCTGGATCATCGAACAGGAGCAGGCCGCGGGAGAAAACACGCACGCCCACCAATCCCTGCTCGACTCACTTTGCCGGGCGGCGCTGGATTACCGGCGCATCGAGCAGCGCGTGCTGCCGCTGGAAATTCGGCGGGTCTTTGTGGCGCTGGGGCGCCAGTATGATCGACTGGAAACCACCACGTTCGGCGCGCTGGGATTGCTGGCTGACGATCCGGCGGCGGTGAACAGTCCGCGCTGGACCGAGCCCGTCCGCCAGATGAGGCAGATGGTGTCGCAACTGGAATTGCTGCACCGCATTCCGGATTGGGTGGCGCGGGTGTCGGCGTTGAATCCGGTGGCGGGGCGCGGGCTGTACAAGCAATTGCGCCGCACGGCGATCGACCTGTCCAAACCGGACACCGCCGCGGACGCCACCGCCGCGCTGGCGGAGATGGAAAAGCAGTTGGCGTTGTTCGAAACCCTGCCGCACGAACCGCAACTCGATCAGGCCGATTCGCCGATCATGCACATCGTCGGCGCGCAGGGCGAAGCGATCAAGCAGCAAATTATTCTTCAACGCACGCAATGGGCGGCGGCGTGGGGTTCGGGCGAGGATCCCACCATCGCCGGAAATGACCTGATGCTGCTGCGCCGCCTGTTGCTGACACTCAACGAGGGCGAACAACTGGGTGCGGCCAAAAGTGCGCTGCGGCAACTGAACCGCTGGGCGGCATGGGAGATCAACCCGGAACAGATCGGTCCGATGACGGCCTGGCTTCCCGGAGCGCTCAAAAGCGCCGCCTCCGCCGCCGCGGAAGGGAAATGGCAGACGCTGGAGCAATCGCTGGACCAGATCGAACACCGCATCCGCGTGCCCCGCCTGATGATGATGCTGTACCGGGGGATCGGCCCGGGCATCCGCGAAGCACCGGGGGGACTGAGCGGGATGCTCGGTCAATGCGTCTACCCGCCTCCGCCCGGAGCGTTCGGAGCAGACCATCGGATGGAGCTGGCACAGTTGTGCGCGTACCTCGAGGCCTCGGCGGACGCCCAGCGGCGCGAGGATCAAGCCGCCGCCGACGCCCTGTGGCAACACTGCGGCGATCTGGCCGATCGCATTCTCAAGCAATGGCAGACCGCCCCGCCACAGCCGCTGCGCCGCACCACGCCACCACCGGCGCAACCGCCAACGCCCTCCGTTGACGTGTAAACTCCCGTGGTCGGGCAGGCACGGACCCGCCGCAGTTGCGTTATCATCATGGTATGGCGGCCAAGCGATTGCTGATCTTCGGCGGGATGTTTGATCCGCCCCATCGAGCGCACATCGAACTGCCCGCATACGCGGCACAGCAGATCGGCGCTGACCGGACCGTGTTCGTGCCGACGGGCAACCCGCCCCAGAAAGACAAGTCGCCCTGCGCCCCGGCGGAGCATCGGCTGGCCATGCTGCGATTGGCGTTGGAAGAGAAAAAGGCGCCGGGAACCTTTTTTTTGATTGATACCTTCGAGCTGGATTGTGACGCGCCCAGCTACACCCTCAACACGCTGAAGCACCTGCGGAATCAGCACGGCGAGTCGGTGGAGCTGCGCCTGTTGATCGGGCTGGATCAGGCGCGGGTGTTCGATCGATGGCATCGGCCGGAGCGCATCGTGGAACTGGCCGAGCCGTTGGTGCTGCTGCGCCCGCCGGAGGATGCGAGTCGTTGGCTGGCGGAACTTCCGCCACCGCAACAGCAGACGTGGCAGTCCCGTCTGGTGACCGCGCCGCAGATGGATATTTCTTCAACGCATTTACGCCGATTGCTGCGCGCCGAGCCGGACCATCCGGACTTGTCGCAGATGCTTCATCCCGCCGTGATCGCTTACATCCGTGAGCACGGTTTATACCGATAACACATCGCCAGACCACACGGGATGCATACGGTCCGATACGGTGCGTCTTTTGCCGTATCTTCATAGGGTCTCGATCAATTCCCTGTCTATAAATACCGATGAAAAAAGCGAAGGAGCATGATGTACAAGCAGAGATCTGTGATGCAAACTCCCAAGAGTTGGGTCGGATCGCTATGCACCAAACTGGTGCTCTGCTTTGTCGGCGGAGGACTGGGGCTGTCGCTCTTACTGGGAATGGTGGAATACCGTTACGAATGGCGGTGGGTGCATCAGAGCGCCGCCGATAACCTGACGCATCTGTCGCTGCGCACCAGCCGACAGATCGGTCCGCTGCTGGCTGCCAATCAAGACCAGGCGACGCGGCAGATTATCGAGCAATGCACGGCCGATCCGCGGGTGAGCGGCGCGCGTGTGACCGGTCCGGCCGGGAGCGCGCTGAGCACGGGCGATTGGTCCGACGCCGCCCCCCGTCCCGGCGATCTGCTCGAAGTTCATGAAAACCGCGCCCGAATGCTCCAACTGGAAAACCGCAAGCGCACGGTCCTGGTCACGCCCATCCCTGCCGCACCGGGTAAGCCGAAGCTGCTCATGATGGTGG
>JANQHK010000052.1 GCA_028282685.1 Phycisphaeraceae bacterium | reverse complement strand
CTTCACTATCACTCCGGCGGACAGGGCCCGCTGCTGCACTACCACGCCGCGGAGGGGCGGTGCGAATGGCTGGGCGCTTCCACCATTCCCATGGGCATCATGGGCGACGTGGCGCTGGAAAGACCGCAGCCGATGATTCTCGAACCCGGCGACGTGGTCGGCCTGATCAGCGACGGGATCTATGAATACGCCGATGGCGACGGCGAGCAATTCGGAGAAAACGGCGTGGCTCGCTTCATGGCCGAAAACCATGAACTGCCATGTGCGGGGATGATTGAATCGTTGCGCCGCGCCGTGACCGCGCATGCCCGCGGCGCCCCGCAGGAAGACGACATGACGATTGTCTTCGTCAAGCGCGAAGCGTGAACGGGGATGTATTGAGTGCCATTGGTCTGCCTGCGGCTGACCCGTGGCGCCCTGCCCCACCTTCGCCCGAAGGGCAAGGTGGGTGAGTTGGGGTTATGACGCAGCCCACTTTGCGGCAAGCCGCGAAAGTGGGGCACCCCCGTGGCGCCCCAAGTTCTGGCCCTGTCATCCCATCCGATCTACAATCCGACTTATGAGCATACGTGTGGCCATCATCGGACCGACCGGATACACCGGGCTTTGGCTGATCCGGCTGTTGCAGGGCCATCCCGAGGTGGAACTGACCTATCTGGCCAGTCACCGCGAGCAGTTGCCCAACATCGCCGAGGAGTTTCCGGTGCTGGTCGGTCGTTGCGACATGGATTGTCGGCCGATCGATCCCAGGGCGATCGCGCGCGAAGCGGACCTGGTCTTCGTCTGTCTTCCGCACCGCGCGGCCATGAATCACGTTCCGGCCCTGCTCGATGCGGGGCTGCGCGTGGTCGATCTCTCGGCCGATTACCGGCTCGCCGACAAGGTCCTCTATGAGCAGGTCTACGAGACGACCCACACCGACCCCCGGAATCTGACTCGGGCAGTCTATGGTTTGCCCGAATTGGTGGATCGGCGTCGCATCGCCGAGGCCGACCTCGTGGCCAACCCCGGTTGCTACCCGACGGGGGCGATTCTCGGCCTGGCGCCGCTGATGCAGCGCTCGCTGATTCATCCCGAAGAGGTGGTCGTGCATGCGGCCAGCGGGATCACCGGGGCAGGCAGGGCCGTCAAGCCCCACCTGCATTTTCCCGAACAGAACGAAAACTACGGTCCGTATGCCGTGGGCGCCCATCGCCACCAGCCCGAGATCGACCAGGCCCTGGGCTGGGTCCGAGGCCAGCCGACCGGCGTGCTTTTCGTCCCGCATCTGCTGCCGATCGACCAGGGCATCCTGGAGACGATCTATTGCCGGCCGAGCGACGATCAGGTGACCGAAGAAGACCTCTACGAGGGCTACGCCCAGGCGTATGCCGAGGAGCCGTTCGTACGGGTCAGGCGGACGCTGCCGAACGTCAAGCAGGTCCGCGATACGAATTTCTGTGATGTGGCGGTGCGGCTGGTCCAGGGCCGGGTGGTTGTCATCGCCGCCATCGACAACATGGTCAAGGGCGCCTCCGGGCAGGCGATCCAGAACATGAACATCATGTTTTCTCTGGATGAAACCATGGGTTTGTGGTAAAACGGTGGTGGGCCGGGAGAACCGAGCACATGCGAATTGCATACCTGACCGACAGCCACCTCGACGCCACCGGAAACGGATTTCACCAGCAAACCCCCTGGGTGGGTGGGGTGGATGTCCTGATGGAGCGGTTGCGTCGTTGGGTTGACGAGCAGCGGATCGACGTGGTGATCCACGGCGGCGACCTGATCGAAAACGGCCTGGCCGAGCAGATGCCCCGGGCCCTGGATCATCTGGCGGCCCTGGAGCGGCCCTGCTTGATTTGCCTGGGCAATCACGATATCTGTCGTCCCCAGGCCTATGGGCAATGGCTGGAGCATGTGGATCGATACCCGGCGATTTCACTGGCCGATCGACGCAGCGGCTTCGATGAGTGCGATCTTTACCTGCTGAACAACCACTGGCAGGATGGCCGGGAGCCGGAAATGTACTGGGATCCGGCGCCGCCGTACCGCCATCAGCCCTGCCTCAGCAGCGCCCAACTCGACTGGCTGGATCAACAGCTATCTCACCATGCCGATCGCCCGGCGATTCTGGCCGTGCACACGCAGATTGAGCCGGTGCCTCCCAACGAGCCCGACCTGGAAATTTACATCCCCCCGCACTATCCCGATCAGCTCAACGCGGTACTCGATAAGCATTCGCACTGCATGCTGGTGCTTTCGGGACACTGCCACGTCACGACGGCCCGGCCGCGCAACGGACGCATGCATCTGACCACCGCGGCCTTCACCGAAGCGCCGTTCCATGTCCGTCTGATTGATGTGCGTGAAAACGTGATGACCGTGCAAACCCATGCGCTTGGCCCCACGCCCGATTGCGCCGCTTTCGATGAATCGCGCGCCTGGGCCATTGGCGAGCAGGCGGACCGGGACTTCATCCTGCCCATCTGCAATGGTTGTGCATGAGGACGTTTCATCTTGTGCGACTTTGCAGATTCAGCCGCGGCTTCGCTGACGGCGGGGGGCGGGTAATGCCTGCCCGGCGTATCGGTCCTGAAACGGTCGATTTCAGTGCGTTTCGCCCCGGTGCCGGTTGCTTCGTCTGCACCCCAAGCGTCGGCATGGCTTGTCGTTATATCAACACGCGATCCCGAAACAGCGATGCACTGGTCACCGCGACCCAATCGGCGTATCATCGATTCTCACGGTTGTCTTGCACATTCCCCCCACGAGGCCTTTCCATGGCTCCACCCGCTGCCGACACGCCGGTTCCCGAAAACGCCTCCGACGCCCCCGAAGACCTGGCCGGCTCGACGATCCTCGTCGTCGACGACAACCAGCAGAATCTCGAACTGCTCCAGGCCTACCTCGAGGAGTTGCCCTGCCGCCTGCTGTCGGCCCATGACGGGGTCGAAGCCATCGAGGCGGTGGAGCAGGAGATGCCGGACCTGATCCTGCTGGACGTGATGATGCCGCGCATGAGCGGATTCGAGGTCTGCAAGAAGCTGAAGACCAGCCCGAAGACGCGCTCGATCCCGATCATCATGGTCACGGCGCTGAACGAGCTGGGCGACATCGAGCGCGGCGTGGAATCGGGCACCGATGATTTCCTGTCCAAGCCGGTGAAGAAATTGGAACTGCTCACGCGCGTGCGATCGCTTTTGCGGGTGCGGCATCTGCGACGGGAGCTGGATCGCACCGTTGCCTACATTCAGGAAATCGAAAACGAGGATGTCGGCCCCGCTTCTCCCGCCTCCGGCAGCGGCGCAAACGACAGCACGCCGGATTGAACCGGCGTGCCGACGCTCACTCTTCACCAGCCAGCAGTGAAGTAACAGTCTTTAACGGTGACGGGTCACGATGGCTGCGGTGTCTCCGGGACGCACCCAGACGCTGTACCGTCCGCGCGGTCGGTTTTCGTAACGCAAGTGATGCAGGTATTTCATCAGGTCCGGTTCGTTGAAATCGGCCAGAAACTGCTCGCTGGCCGACTTGTTGTGGATGCGGATGGCATCGATGATCTGCTGTTTACCCATGTGCGTCGTCCTTCAAATTCACCGGATGCGGCGAAGGTGGTCATCGACATATGCGGACACTCGGCTTGAATGTGTAACTTATCCCGGACGGTCCGGACGGTTATCGGGTGCGCCGCGTTGACGTCGGCGGGGCGGTCGGATTCAATACCAGTCTTTAACTCCCCCCCGGCTCCGTGACCGCCGACGGTTCTGTTTCGATTCGAACATGCACGAAAAGCTTCGCCATCACATTCTGGGTTGCTGGGCCGCATGGGTTTGCCGTCATCCCCGCACGGTCCTGCTCGTTTGCCTGTTGACCTGGGCGGCCTCGGTTGCCGTCAGCGCGCTGCATTTGCGATTTCTTCCCGATCGTAACGAACTGATCAGCCCGGACCTGGAATGGAACCGCCGCTACATCGCCTACCGTGAGAACTTCAGTTTCGATGAGTTGATCGTGGTGGTGCAAAGCGGCAACGGTCCGACGGGTCGGCGGGATGCCGAGCGGTTCGTCGCCGCCTTGGCCGAGCGCCTGGCCGACGACGAGCACATTGAGCAGGTGCAATGGGGATTTGATGAGAACGCGGTGTCGGCCGCGTCGGTTCGCCTGTTGCCTGCGAATGATTTCGAGCAACGTCTGCGCCAGATGGCCGGAGCCGGGCCGCTGCTGCAAGCCAAATCCACGCGCGATCTGTTTCAGCGTATTCGTATGGAAATGGTTCGCTCCGCTGCCCCCGATACAACGAAGGCGGCTCCCGCGGAGTTGGCCGATCAACTGGACGACATCACGCACGTCATGCGGCGATTGGAATCGTCGTTGCGCGGCGATTCGGTCACGGGCGTATTCGATCCCCTGGCCGATCGGGACCGTCCGCGCTGGCGGTATTTTGAAGCCGACGAGGGCAAGCTGCTTTTGATGCGGATTCGCCCCCGGCCCGATGCCTCGTTGCTGGAGCCGGTCACGCCGGCCGTTGAGGCGGTGCGGGCGCATCTGGACGAAGTGCGCCATGCCATTGGGGGCGTCGAGGCGGGAATGACGGGTGTGCCGGTCATCGAAGCCGATGAAACCGCCGCCGTCGAGCGCGACGCATTGCTCGCCTCGGTCATCGCATTCATCCTGATTGCGGTGTTGCTGGTGATCGCTTTTCACTGCTGGCGGATCCCGATGCTCGTGGTGGCGGCGCTGTTGGTCGGCGTCGGTTGGACGTTCGGATTCCTCACGCTGGCCATCGGCCACCTGCAACTGCTGTCGGTCACGTTCACGGTCATCCTGCTTGGCCTGGGTGTGGACTTCGGCATTCACCTGATCACGCGCTTCGAGCTGGTGCGCCATCAATACGGGTCGGACCGTGACGGCTTCGAGCAGGCCATGGTCGATGTCTTCCAGACCACCGGGCCGGGCATGATCACCGGCGCGCTGACCACCGCGCTGGCTTTCGGAACCACGCTACTGACCGATTTTCGCGGCATGGCGGAGATGGGCTTGATTGCCGGGGTGGGCATTCTGCTCTGTCTTTTGGCGATGTTCACCGTGTTGCCGGTCCTGATGCGTCTGACGCGGCCGCGGAAGGGCCATATCATTCCCCTGCACAAACGCCGACTTTCGATTTACCAGCACCACTGGTGGCAGCCGATGGTCAATCGGCCGTGGCTGCCCCTGATCGTGGTGGCGATTCTGCTGGCCGGTGCCGGGACGGCTTGGCCGCCGCGCTACGATTACGACCTGTCCAAGCTGCTGCCGGAGCGCGTGGAATCGGTGCACTGGTTCAAACGTCTCGAACAGGCCTACCACTCCCAGCGCCCGGCGAATGAGGACGGCGAATCGGTCGGAGGTATCTGGTTCGGTGCGTTGCCGATTTCCGATCTGGATTTCGACACGGCGCGCCGGCGTACGCAGGCGCTGCGCGATCAGCCCAGCGTGCTGGGAGTCGGGGGGGCCGGCTGGCTCTTCCCCGATAATGAGCCGAACAAGCTGGCGCGCATGGCCGAGGTGAAAACACAACTCGGCGATGTGCTGACCGATGCTCCGAAGCACGAGGTCGATACGCCTGCGGCGCTCCGTATCGAACTGCAAGTGCTGGGCTTGATGGCGCAGCAGGGCGTCGATCGCGCCGCCGACGCACCGGCCATTGCCGAAGCGCTGCAACGTTTGGCCGAGCAGATTCTGCGCACCGACCGGGCCTTGCAGGCATTACCCGGGGATCGGGCTGCGCGGCGTCTGGCCGAGATTCAATCCGACCTGGTTGATTTGCAGAAAGACACCCGCCGACGTCTGAATGAGGCGCTGGAGCAGCGCCCGATGCGTCTCGATGATCTGCCCGCCGTCTTGCGTGACGATGCGGTGGGGGGGCAAGACCGCGACAAGTTGCTTTTGCGCATCTACCCGCGCGCCAACGTCTACGACCCCGCGTCGCTGGAAACCTTCGTCAACGAATTGCTCACCGTCGATCCCCAGACGACCGGCACCGTGGTCCAGATTTACAAATCCAACCAGCTCATCATCAATGCCTACATCAACGCAGCGATCTATGCGCTGATCGCCGTGTTCCTGATTGTGTTGCTCGATTTCCAATCGATCGTGGACGCGCTGCTTTGTCTGTTGCCGGTGGCGGTGGCGTTTGTCCTGCTGCTGGGCTTGATGGGGGTGCTGGGTATCCCGGTAAACCCGGCCAACGTGATCATCCTGCCGCTGCTGTTCGGCATGGGCGTCGATTCCGGCGTGCACATGGTCCACCGTTACCGCATGGCGCGCGAGGAACACCCGCCCGGACTGGCCGGTGGGACCGGCAAGGGCATTACGATGACCGGCCTGACCACGATGATCGGCTTCGCGGCTTTGATGGTCGCTGCGCACCGCGGTATTTTCTCACTCGGCCTGGTGTTGACGCTGGGCATGGCACTGACGCTGGGCGTCTGTCTGGCCGTGATGCCCGCCATTCTCGAACTTCGCGGACGTTTGTGCAAAGCCCAACCGGGAAACAGCGGCAATACGGCAACATAAATACGCACATCGTCACCGCTGGTTTAGATCGCTACGTGCGCCTGGAGATTCGCAGCGAAGGCGGTACGACGTACACGCAGCTCTTCGGACTTGAAAAAGTAACCGGGGAACAGTAGCCCGGGGGATCGAACGGCTATCGCTTCTTCTCTCGCCGGAGCCGGCGGAAGAAACGCTTCAATATCCGGGCGCAGCGGTCGGCCAGCAGTCCCGAATCGACCAGGACACTGTGGTTGAAGCGCGGGTCGCTGCACAGTTCGTAAAGCGAATCGACGCACCCCATCTTCGGATCGTCCGCTCCGTACACCAGTCGGCGGATGCGTGCGTTGACGATCGCCCCGGCGCACATCGGGCAGGGTTCCAGCGTGACATACAGCGTGCAATCGTTCAGGCGCCAGTTGCCGCGCGTGGAAGCCGCCTGGCGCATCGCGATCATCTCGGCGTGAGCGGTGGGATCGTGGCCGGTCTCGCGCAGGTTGTGTCCCATCCCGAGCACGCGATCTCCACACACCACCACCGCGCCCACGGGAACCTCGCCCAGCCCTTCGGCGATTTGGGCTTGACGCAGCGCGATTTCCATCATGCGCTTGTCCCGGGCGTGGGGGCTGAGGTGACGCTGCGTCCAGACCTGGCGCCAGCGCCGGTGCGCCTGCCAGCTCATTCCCCGGCCTCCGGCGACTCGGCCGCGCGATTCGCCCGACGCACCTCGATCATGCGCATCAGGCCCAGTCCCACCCAGTACAGTCCGAACATCGGCCCGGCCAGAAGGCACTGCGATATCGGGTCCGCCGGCGTAAGAAACGCCCCCAGAACGAAACAGCCCAGCAGCACGTACTTCCAGACCGAACGCATCTTCTGGTAGTTGGACATGCGCACCATGGCGATCAAAAGCATCACCAGAGGCAGTTGGAAACAGACCGAGAAAGCCAGCGCCATGCGCAACACGAAACTGATGTAATCGTTGAGGCGCATTTCCTGGCGGAACAGACTTTTCGGCGTGAGCTTGACGGTGTTCAACTCTCCGTTCAGCCACATCCGCATTTTGCGCTCGGGCATCTTCACCCAGATCTGCCCTTCGAGCGGTTCTACCGGGTCTTCAGTGAGGCGCGGCACCACGACCACGGCCGGTTGGGTCTGCGGCGGCGGGTCGGGTTCGTTGGTGCTGTTTTCGGGGTTGGTGTCATCGGCCTGCGGCGAGTCGACGAACTGGCCGACCGCCCAGTGAAAGTAGCCGGGCTTTTCGATCGCGGGCTGGGGGAAGTCGAGCGAGAAGCCGATCAGGAACGCCAGGCAGGCCGGCAGCATGACGAAGTACATGAACAACACGCCGAAGATCGCCAGCGCGGCGCTGCCCGGCAGGAGCATGACCACAAGCCGCTGCTCCTTTTCATACAGCCCCTTGGAGATGAACATCCACATCTGGTAAAGCAGCCACGGCAGGCCGAGCACCAACCCGCCGATCAAGCTCACCTTCAGGTAGGTTATGAAGGCCTCGAAGGGCGTCAGTGGAATCAGAGTCGGATCCAGACCGTAGGCCAGCTGCGTGACGTTCAGCGGCAGGCACATCCACATCACCAGCGTCTTGCCGATGGTCAACACGCCGATGGCCAGGATGAGCGGCCCGATGAAGCCCAGAATGATCCGCTTGCGCAGTTCTTCCAGGTGTTCGCCCAGACTCATCCGGTAATCGTCCGGATCGAACGCTTTTTGTCGCCAGGGGAATTTCATTGACGCTATCAAAACAGGTTCGGCCCGGCTTGGCAACCGGCAGCCAACGGGCCATGTCGCATGGTATTGGCCCCTTGCTGCCGATACAATGCATACGGTTCCACTGCCTCGGCACGCCATGCCATGCATAACCCCGTCGAACAAACCGCCCCGAAGCGGCGGCTTCGCAACGAAGCGGCCGTCCGTGCCTTCCGCTGGCTGGTGCGCAAGGGGCTGGTGCGCCATCGTCCCGGCGAGCACTTTGGCGTGGTGGCTCATCCGATCGCCATTCCCGATTTGCCGCGTGACCTGCACCGCCTGCGCATCTGCCATCTGAGCGATCTGCACGTCGGGCCTTTGTTGACGCTCAAGCACCTGCCGGCGGTGGTGGAGGCCGCCAACGCCGTGGAAGCCGATCTCATTGCCGTCACCGGAGACATGCTGGACGATTCGGCGGAATATCTCGATGGTGTGGTGGAGCAGATGGCCCGGTTGCGTGCGCCCCTGGGTGTGTATTTCGTGCTGGGCAATCACGACCACCGCGCCGATGCGCGGCGCGTGGTGCGGGCGTTCCGCGATGCGCAGTTGAACATGCTGGTCAATCGGTCGATCGATGTGCGCCACAACGGCTGCCGGATCGGCGTGGCGGGCATCGACTATTCCGATCGTGACAAAACCTTGGCGTCGATGGTGGGCAAGGCCTGTGCGGCGCTGAACGGGCAGCACGATCTGAAGCTGCTGCTGGCTCATCATCCCCACGCCTTCGACGCCGCCGCCCGGCACGGCATCCACCTGACGCTCTCCGGCCACACGCACGGCGGGCAATTCCTGTTGCGTAAATCCCGCCGCGAGAAAAAAGCCATCGGCTTCGGGACGCTGGCTTGGCGTTACCATTGTGGCCACTACCGGCGCGAGCAATCGCGCCTGTTCATTACCTCGGGGCTGGGTTCCACCTTTCCGCTGCGCGTGCGCTGCCCGGCGGAAATCGCCGTCCTTGAATTGCACGCCGCGTGATCAGTTTCTGTGAGTCCGCTTTTTACGCGGGCCGCCTTTGCGCGGCTGGCGGTTGGCATGTGGTGGTTTCTTCTCGCCGCGCGGTTTCGGCGCTGACGCCGCCTTGTACATGATGAACAGGTAGTTGAACCCGCGCAGGTAATAGTTGCCTTCCTCGGCGCTGCGGCGGTAGTTGCCCAGTTCCAGCGTCTTGTTGTGCCGCACCACGGAAATCACATCCACCGGAACGAACGGCTTGCGCAAGCGCTGGAACAACTCAAAGCCGATCGGGTGAAACGCCCGCTGTTTGCCGCGGTTGTGCTCGTAGGAATCGCTGACGTACATCGCCATGTATCGGCGGGGTTTGAGGATGCGGTTGATCTCCGCGATCACCTTTTCCATCGCTCGATAGTATTCGCCGCTGATGGCTGAAAGTTGGCCGATGCAGGCCGGATCGTCGGAGTATTCCAGGTGCGTTGAGTAGGGCGGATCGATGAAGACAAAGTCGGCCGAGTTGTTGCGCAGCGGCAGTTTGCGCGCATCGGCGTACTCAATATCCTCGCGCTGAGGATTGATGTCGAAGCCCCTGGCCCGGCGATCGGTGTCGCGGCAGACGTCGAGCGTGGTTCCGCTGCCGCAGCAGGGATCGACCACCGCCGCGCGCGGCTCGGTGTAGCGCTGCAACAGGTTCCAGATGATGTAGCTGGGCGTGGCGCCGCGGTAGTTGGGATCGCCCTGCACGTCATCGCCGTAGTGCTGCGAGGGATAATCCCACAGCGTGGTCGGCTGCAAACGCAACATGGGCTTGCGGTGGGGGCGGTTCATGCGGGGAATGATACCACCAATCGGAGAAGCGGCACGGCTGAACTCACAGGTCCAGCAGGCGGATCACTTCGTCGAGGTCTTTGTCGCCCCGGCCGGAAAGGTTCACCACGATCGACTGGTCCGGCGACATCTGTTCGGCCAGGCGGATGGCCGCGTGGACGGCGTGGGAACTTTCGAGCGCAGGGATGATGCCTTCCAGCTTGCAAAGCAGTCCGAACGCTTCCAGTGCCTCGGCATCGGTGCAGGTGGTGTAGTCGACCCGGCCGGTTTGCTTCCAGTAGGCATGTTCAGGCCCGACGCCGGGATAATCCAATCCCGCGGAGATCGAATGCACATCGGCGGTCTGGCCGTCGCCATCCTGCATGACGTAGCTCATCGAGCCGTGCAATACGCCGGGCGAGCCGAATTGCAGCGGTGCGGCGTGATCGCCCGGCTGATCCGATCGGCCTCCGGCCTCCACGCCGGTCATGGCCACAGTCGTATCGTCGATCATCGGGTAGAAAAAACCGGCTGCGTTGGAACCGCCACCCACGCAGGCGACCAGCCGATCGGGCAAGCGCCCCATGCGCTGGTGACATTGCTGTCGCGTTTCCCGGCCGATCACCGACTGGAAATCGCGCACGATCATCGGAAACGGATGCGGTCCGACGACGGAGCCGAGAATGTAATGCGTCCGTTCCACGCTGCCCATCCAGTCGCGCATCGCTTCGTTGGTCGCATCCTTGAGTGTCTTGGCGCCGCTGGTGACGGCAATGCAATTCGCTCCGAGCAGTTTCATGCGCACCACGTTCGGTTGCTGGCGACGGATGTCCTCGGCCCCCATGTACACATCGCATTGCAAACCGAGCAGGGCGGCGGCGGTGGCGGTGGCCACGCCGTGCTGGCCCGCGCCGGTCTCGGCGATCACGCGCTGCTTGCCCATGCGCCGGGTCAGCAGCGCCTGGCCGAGCGTGTTGTTGATTTTGTGCGCGCCGGTGTGGGCCAGGTCTTCCCGTTTGAGCCAGATTTGCGCCCCGCCGACATGTTGGGTCAACCTGTAGGCCAACTGAAGCGGGGTGGGGCGGCCGACGTAATGCTTGAACAGCGTCTGCAACTCGTTGTTGAAATCGTCGTCGGTTCTGGCCTTGTCGTACTCGATCGTAAGCTGTTGCAGAGCGTCCATCAGCGTTTCGGGCACGTATATCCCGCCGAAATCGCCGAATCGGCCGTGGGTGTCGGGAACGGACGTCGTGGTCGTATCACTCATGGTGGTGCAGTATAGCCGGTATTTTGAGCATGAATAAACATCTTCCCATTGGTGGACGGTGAATGACCAGGGGCGAATGACCAATGGCAAATGAAATTCCAATAACCAAAGCCCAGGTCACTCGGACCAGGCCTTTTATTCATTCTTCCGGCTCGGTCATCGAATGCGGATCGAGCAGATCGTTCAGTTGATCTTCCGGCAGCAGGTTCTGCTCCCTGGCAAGTTCGCGGATGGTCTTGCTCTGCTCGAAGGCCTGTTTGGCCAGCTTCGCCGCGTTGTCGTAACCGATCACCGGCGCCAGCGAAGTGCACATCATCAGCGACTGGTCGATCAATTCGGCACAGCGCTGTTCGTTGACCTCCAGGCCGACCAGCAGCTTGTCGACGAAAACGTTGGTGACGTTGGCCAGCAGTTCGACCGATTCCAGGAACGCATCGATCATCACGGGCATGGCGACGTTCAGTTCAAAGATCGAGCCGACGCCCCCGAGCCCCGCCGTGGTGACCACGGCATCGTTACCGATCACCCGGCACGCCACCTGCATCACCGATTCGCAGATCACCGGATTGACCTTGCCCGGCATGATCGACGAGCCCGGCTGAATCGCCGGCAACACCAACTCGCCAATCCCGCACCGCGGCCCCGAACCCAGATGGCGAATGTCGTTGGCGATCTTGCTCAGTGAAACGGCGATGGTTTTCAATTGGCCGTGTGTGGCCACGAACGTGTCTTTAGCCGCCTGCGCTTCGGGGTGATTGGCGGCTTCCTTGAATTCGATGCCGAGTCTCCCGGACAGAGCCGCGCAAACCCGCTGAGCAAACTCGGGATGTGTGTTGATCCCCGTTCCGACTGCTGTGCCTCCGATGGGCATGCCGATGGCAATGTGTCCCAGCGCATCGCTGGCATGGTGCTTGGCAAACAGTGCCTGCTGGGCGTAACCGCTGAAGACCTGGCCGACGCGGATCGGCGTGGCGTCCATCAGGTGCGTCCGCCCGATCTTGACGACGCGATCCCACTGCCTGGCTTTGGCGTCAAGGGATTGATGCAATTGATCCAGGGCCGGCGCCAGCGTGTTCTGGAAGCTCAGTGCGCCGGCGATATGCATCGCCGTGGGGAAGGTGTCGTTGGATGACTGGCCCATGTTGACGTGGTCGTTGGGGTGGACGCCCCCGGAAGCTTTAACGACGGCGCCTAAACCCAGTTTTTCATTCGCCAGCGCCGCGATCACTTCGTTGGCATTCATGTTGGTGCTGGTGCCCGAGCCGGTCTGGTAGACATCGACGGGGAAATGCTCATCGTGCTTACCCGCAGCCACCTCGTCGGCGGCGGCGATGATCGCTTCGGCCAGTTTCGCATCCAGTTTGCCCAGGTCACGGTTGGCCTGGGCGCAGGCGGCCTTGAGATGGCCGAAGGCGTGAATCACGGCCGGGGGCAACGGGCGGTTGGCGATGGGGAAGTTCTCCACGGCCCGCGCGGTACTCGCCCCGTAAAGCGCCTCGGCGGGAACGCTCATCTCGCCCATGGAGTCCTTTTCGATACGTTGATCCTGAGGCATGGTTGCGGTCTCCTTCTGTATCCATCACCAACGCGCCATCCCGCCCACGGATTTCAGTTTGCTTACGGTATGGGTGAAACGATCAACTCTTCGGCTCCCAGCTTGTGGCGCGCCGAATGGGCCTGGCTGTAATCGTTGAACCGGCCGACCTGCACCAGGTAAAGCCGACCGCCTGAAGCATCGGTGCTGGGGATCACACGAGGCGAGCCCAGGCCGATCGATTGCGCTTTGCCCGTCAACAGGCGCGCGCGCTGATCGGCGATGCCCTTGTTGCGATAGGCCCCGGCCTGCACGGTGAAGGCGTGGTATCCCTGTCGCTGGCGGATCATGCGCAGCAGTCCGTTGTCACTCGCCTGGGAATAGGCGGTGGTGAGATTGCTGCGTGCGTTGGACCACCAGCCCATCTTCTGTTGAATGACGGCGATGTAGAAATGGCACCACGCCATCTCGTCGCCGGTCAGCTTCGCCGTGGCCGTGCGGAAGGCCTCCAGGGCGCGCCGGTCTTCGCCGCGGTCGTAATAGATCAACCCGAGCGTCGAAGCCGAGCGTCCGGCGATGGTCCGGTCGGCGTTCTGAACCAGCGGACTGAGCAGGGCGATGGCCTGGCCGTCATCGCCCATGCGATAGGCGCTGATGCCCGCTAGGTAACTGGCGCGTTCGCGTTGTGCGCCGCGCAGCAGCACACGCAGTTCCTTGGCGTCGTTGTGGGCCTGGAGGTAATGCCCATCGCGGTAGGCCTTCTCGGCTTTCTCGAGGGTCGGTCCGGATGCGGGTCGGCAACCGATCGGGATCGACGTGAGCATGAGCAGGACGGCGATGAGCGACGGGGCATGTGATTTCATATGCGGACTCGTCCGGTGGTCTTGTCGGTTTATCGTCCAGGCGCTATTCTAACCATTGACGATGACCTGTGGGCGATCGCGTGGAAAGACCGGCCGCCCTTTCCGGAGCATCCATGAGAACGATTCTCTGGCCGATTCTTCGCCGGGCTCTGGCTCGGCCGCTGTCCCCGGCGGTGGTGGATGACCAGCGCACCTGGCGCTATGTCGATCTGGTCGGTGGGGCGTTTATCCTGGCCGATCGCATCGAACAGACCACCCACCGCCCGCGCGTCGGAATCCTCCTGCCGACCAGCGGCGCCTTTCCCATGGCGGCCATGGCCTGCTGGATGCTCGGCCGGGTTCCCGTGCCGGTCAATTTCCTGCTCTCGTCCTCCGAGCAACGGTACATCATCGAGCATAGTGAAATCGATACGTTGATCACCGCCGGGCCCATGCTCGATCAGATGGACGAACCGCCGAGCGGCGTGAAGTTCATCAAGCTCGACGCGTTGAACTACCGCACTATCCCGCCGCTGCGCTTGCCGCACATCGCCGCGACCGGCGATCCCGCCATCATCCTCTACACCTCCGGCACCAGCGGGCGGCCCAAGGGCGTGATGCTCACCCACCGCAACCTGATCTCCAACGTCCGCGCCTGCGTCGAGCATGTGAATCTCACCAAAGCCGACTGCTTCCTCGGCGTGCTGCCGCAGTTCCACAGCTTCGGACTGACCACGCTGACGCTGATCCCGCTGATCGTCGGTTGCAAGACGGTGTTCTCCGCGCGGTTCGTTCCGAATAAGATCGTGGACCTGATCCGCAAGCATCGGCCGGACATTTTCATCGCCATCCCGTCGATGTACAACGCGTTGCTGTCGGTCAAGAGCGCCGGACCGGAGGACTTCGCGTCGGTCAAGCTGCCGGTTTCGGGGGGCGAAGCCCTGCCGCGCGAGACGCTCGACCGTTTCCGCGAACGTTTCGGAGTGCGCATTCTGGAAGGGTACGGTCTGACCGAAACGTCGCCGGTTGTCTCGTGGAACCTGCCGCCGGAAGGCAAGGACGGCGCGGTGGGCAAGCTCATCCCCGGCGTCGGCGCGCGCATCGTCGACGACCACGGCAACGACCTGCCCCTTGGCGAAGAAGGCGAAATCCTGCTCGACGGGCCGAACGTCATGAACGGCTACCTCAAGCAGCCCGATCAGACCGCGGCCGCCTTCGACGAGCGCGGCTGGTTCCTCACCGGCGATTGGGGCAAGCTCGATGAAGATGGCTACCTCTATATCACCGGCCGCAAGAAGGAGATGCTGATTATCGGTGGGGAAAACGTCTTCCCGCGCGAAATCGAGGAAGTGCTCGATCGTCATCCCGCGATCGGTGTCTCCGCCGTGATCGGCAAGCCCGATCTGTCGCGCGGCGAGGTGGCGGTGGCGTTCGTCGAACTGGAAGAGGGGGCGGAGTTCGACGAGGCCGCCGTGCGCCAGTACTGCCGGCAGTCGCTGGCCGGTTTTAAGGTACCCAAGCAGGTTCGCCCGGTGGATGCCCTGCCGCGCAATCCGATGGGCAAGATTCTCCGACGCGAGTTGAGCCGGTGGCTGGATCAATAGTGCGGGCCGATAAGGCGCCAATTAATTTTCATCGCACTGACTCTGAACCGGTCGTTGCAAAGAGCGTAACAAACACATGAGCGATCGCTGTGATCTTGTGGTGGTGGGCGCCGGATTCGCCGGACTGGCCTGCGCGCGCGCGGCGGCACATCGCGGTTTGAAAACCACCGTTCTGGATCGCAAACCGCAGGCCGGAGTGCAAATGCACACCACCGGCATCATCGTCAAGGAACTGGCCGACGAGTGGGATGTCCCGCCCCGGCTGACGCACAAGGTCCATGGCGTGCGGCTCTACAGTCCGTCCGGACGATTCATCGATCTGCATCGTCCGGGCTACTACTTTCTGGCGACGAACCTTTGTGCATTGATGCAGTGGTGGACGTTGCGGGCGAAGATGATCGATGTGGATGTCCGATTCGGCAACCCGCTGCGCAACGCCCGCTGGACCGATGGGCAATGGCGACTGAATGACGCCGATCTGGCCGCCCCGTTTCTCGTCGGCGCCGATGGAGCGCGCTCGACCGTGGCGCGTCTGTGCGGGTTGCAGTCCAATCATCGGCTGCTGGTCGGCATGGAGGCGGAGTTCGAGAACGTGCGCGGCGTGGATCGCGATCTGCTCCACGTGTTTATCGATCCCGCTCTCGCCCCCGGGTACATCGCATGGGTCGTGCCGGGCGTTCCGTACACGCAGGTGGGCCTGGCGGCTCGGCACGGAACGCGCTTGCAATTCAATGCATTTCTCCAGCGCGTCTCGGGCATGTTTGATTTCGACCGGGCGCGCCAGGTGGAGCGACGCGGCGGGTACATCCCCGTCAACGGTCCGCTGCGCCGCATCGGAGACCGGCGCTGTCTGCTGATCGGCGATGCGGCGGGGCTGGTTTCGCCGCTGACCGCGGGGGGGATTCACACCGCCGTCCACTTCGGGCGCTATGCCGGCGTGGCGATTTGCGATTACCTGATGGATGACGGGCCGGCGCCGGTGCGGGCTCTGGTCCCGCGTCTGCCTCGTTATCGACTGAAGAAACTGTTCCGCGTGGCATACGATATGGACATGCCCAACGGTGTCTATGACAGGGTGATCGGCAGCCGGTTGGTGCGCGCCGCCGCACAAGCCGTGTTCTTCCACAACCGTGGATTGCTGTCCTGGGTGACCTGGCGGGATATCGCCCGCCGCTGGGCGGATGCCTGCTGAAAGAATCGTATCAGAATCGCGGGGGGACGTGGATATAATGAAGTCCGATCCATTCCAAGTGACTTGTCTGTCGGATGTGTCCGAATTCTCAATTCCAAGGAGAACGCACATGAAGCTGGACATTCGCAGGGAGCAGGTCTGGGTGGCGCCGATGAGCGACAAATCCGGGGCACTGGCCGAGAAACTTGAACAACTGGCGGCGGCGGGCGCCAATCTGGATTTTCTCATCGCGCGCCGGGTCGACAAGCCGGCCGGTCGAGGTGTGGTGTTCGTCACGCCGATTCGCGGGCCCAAGCAGCAGGCGGCGGCAAAGAAGGCCGGATTCCACAAGTCCGAATCGATCCACGGCCTGTCGGTCGGTTGCAAGGACGCGCCCGGTTATGCGGCCACGATCACGCGCGCCCTGGCCGAGGCGAAGATCAACCTGCGCGGATTCAGCGGCGCCGCCGTCGGCAAGCGCGCCGTGCTCCACCTCGCCCTCGATTCGGAATCCGATGTCACCAAGGCCCGTAAAGTGATGAACAAGATCGCCTGAAGTGTGAGGGCGCCACTGGTCGGCCGCAGGCAGACCAGTGCATTTCATCATTGTCGAAGCATTGGCCTATCGCTCCGCTTTCGACCAATGGCGCCCCGCCATCTGCGATTCAGTTCAGATGTAGTATCGATAACAAGGACGCGGGGTCGGACAAATCTTCCACCGCGTGCTGCGCACCGGCAGCGCGTAAGTCGTCCACACTGAACCGCCCGGTCGCCACGGCCAGGCAGAGGCACTCCGCCTGCCGCGCGGCGTTCACATCGTTGGGCGTATCGCCCACCATCAGCACGTCGTTGCCATCCAGTTCCTTGCCGGTCCGCCGGGTATGGCGCTGCCGCGCCAGGCGAATCATGCCGGCGCGGTCGGCGGCCTGGTCGCCGAAGGCGTTGTCCTCGAACCAGCCGGGATCGATCCCCGCGGCCTGCAACTTGATCGGCACGGCCCGGGTGTAATTGCCCGTGACCAGGCCAAGGTCCACGTTCGGCTCGGCGCGCAATTGGTCAAGCAATGCGATCACGCCCGGCAGCGCCCACGCGGCGCCGGGGCGGGAAAGTTTCTCGGTCAGGTGGTGCAGGTAGTGCTGTTGGAAATCGCCGTGGCAGGCGTCGCCGTCTTCGATGCCGTGGTGTGCGACGAGCTGGGCGTAGAGGTCCGGGTCCATGGAGCCGGCGGGATTGAGAATCGGGGTGGTGAAATCGGGTCCGAACAGGGCCTGCCCGGCCAACTCCATGCAGGAGACACCCCGGCCGCCGGTCCGCAGCAACGTTCCGTCCACGTCAAACAGTACGAGTTTCATGCGGGTATTGTAGGGAACAAAGGGCATATCGCTAGAAGGGATATCCGAAAAATCCCCCTCCCTCTCAGGGAGGGGTTAGGGGCGGGTAAGATACAACCAACTCCCTATGTTCAGAAATCATCCCCCTCACCCAACCTCTCCCCGTTCGACTGAGCTCACGGCCGAAGCCCGCTTGGGGGAGAGGAGTAAAACACTTCAGCGTTTGCGTCGCACGCGATTTCCGGGAACGCGCTCGACCAGACCGCGCAGTTGCAACATCGTCAGGTGCGATTGGATCATAGCCACCGGCAGGCCGGTGCGCTCGGCCAGTCGATCGAAATCCAACTCATCTCCGCCGAGCTTGGCCAGCAGATCGGTCTGTTCTCGACTCAGGCCGGCGTTTTCCAGCGAGAGTTGCTCGTCAGCTTGCTGCTCGGTCTCGGCCCGCTCTTCCATCGCTCCGCGGAGGGCAGCGCCGGTTTCACCGAGGCAATCGAGGATGTCGGCGGCGTTGGTGACCAGGTTCGCCCAGCCCTCGCGGATGATGCGGTGGCAGCCGACACTCGCCGCGGAATCGACCCGGCCCGGCAGGGCCATCACTTCGCGGTGGTGTTCCTCGGCGGCCAGGCGCGCGGTAATCAGGGCGCCGGAGCGCAGTGCCGCTTCCACAACCAGCACGCCCAGCGACAGGCCCGAGATGATGCGGTTGCGACGGGGAAAGTTTTCCGCGATCGGTGGAGCGGTCATCGGCAGTTCGCTGACGATCGCCCCATGCCCGTCGGCAATCTCGCTGAACAGTTCGGCATTCTCCGGCGGATAGACCCGGGCCAATCCGCAACCCAGGACGACCAGCGTCCGCCCCTCCAGCCGCAGGGCGGCCCGGTGTGCGGCGGAATCGATCCCGCGCGCTCCGCCCGAAACAATCGTCAGTCCCGCCTGCGCGCATGCCGCGGCAATCCGGTCGGCTTGCTCGCGCCCGTACGCCGTGCACCGACGCGAGCCCACCACCGCCAGGGCCACCGCATCGGTGCGATCCAGTTGGCCCCGTACGTAGAGCAGCGTGGGGGGATCGGGAATGTGTCGCAGCAAGGCCGGGTAATCTTCATCGTCGATGCCGATCACGCGGACTTCGTGTTCGGTGATGAGTTGTTTTTCACGATCGATATCGCATTGGTCGAGTTGCTCGCGGATCGATCGGGCGGTGGCGGCGCCGATGCCGTCGATGCGTTGCAGTTGTGCGGCGGTGGCGCCGGTGGCGGCCACGGCATCGCCGAAGTGCTCAACCAGACGGCGCGTCAGCAACGGACCCAGCCCGCTGACCATGCCCAGCTTCAGACGTGCATCGAGAAGTTCGGTCCCCATGCGGATCAGTGTATCACGACCCGGCCAGCGTCGCTATACAGTGAGATCAATTCAATAGCGGTTAATCAGCGACTTTGATGAAGGCGTCTTTTCCGTACTTTGAGAAATAGTAGTATATGCTGCGTCGAGCAATTTCAGACATAACTTCAATCATCTCTTCTTCGGTCCAGGGCTGATGTCTGAAATAAAAGCTTCCTCTGTCGAAATAATTATGTGGTCCTACGTCTTTCAAATGCGTAGCATTCAGGTTTCCGAACATGGCAATGGTTGAAACGCGATCAAGTATTGATGAATCAGGTGCAAAGTCACATCCGTCCCCGAAACAAACAAAAGGTACGATACCTTCAGAGCGCATTGCCGTCCGTATACCAATGACATTTTTTCCAAGGCGCTCAATCGCATTGCCCTTGGCTTGCTTCGGCTTTCCTTCTTCGAGACGCAAGTCGTTTGTTCCTTGATTTTTTACTTCAGTTATTAAGATTGGGTATAACTCGTGGTCATTATTGCGACAGATCGACAGTATGCCGCCGTCAGGTCTGATACTTGATGTGTTGTGATGACAGTGAAATTCAACCTTTGGAAAGGCTTCCCTAAGTCGTCTAATTATATCCGTTAATTTCCACGTTTTGTCATGTTTTAATGTAATGTCAAATTCATTTAATATTATTTCTTCGACTTTGTGAAGTGCCTTTCCAAGCCGAGTTTCTTGCTTAGAAGAGGTTAAGTTGATTACTGTGCCTGCTCTTTGCTTACGCAGTTGATGTTTTCGTGCCATTGGATGTGCCCCGTGGATTATTTTTTTTCGACTAGGAATAAGTGTTCAGTAACACTTATCTTTCTGTCCTTTAGGTTGCGGGAGCCGCGAAACGTATTATAGGGGGTTTCGTAAACGCTTACAGAACCAAAATGACGCATGATATCTTCTATTTCAGTTCGCGAAATAAAACCTTCATCGTTGTAGGAAAGTAAAATAAATCTTGCGTCTGTGTGCTCAAATAAATCCTGTATGGCTTCCAGGGCGTATTTCCGCTTGTTGTAACTTGATCGTTGCCAATTAGATGGAATACCTGAAACCCTACTAACGTCAGTTGGTTCTTGGTATTCCAGTAATAGGTTTAACATGAAATAGTTTGACCCGTATGGATGTTGATTATATGGGGGGTCGTAATATGCAATATCTAGGTCTCGAAGGTTTCGTGTAAGAGTGTTTGTGTCACTGCAATGCGCCTCCCATTGGCATTCATAATTACTAAACACGGGGAAGGGAAGATTGATGTCTTGCATAATACGGGTTAAGGCGTTGCGTCCATTGCCGCCAAACTGACCGATGCCGGTTTTAGAGTTTTTGTAAAAACCCTTAAACACACCGGATGTGTTTGCGTGGACAGATGCTTGGGACATCAGGGGTGCTAGGAAAAATATTCTGTGATCATACGGTATGTTGTCTATAAGTCTGCGGTAGTTATCGAGAGTAGTTGCGTTATAGTTAGTATAGAATACGCGTTCGCCCGATTTTATGTTCTTGTCATCTTCAGGAGAGTAAAGGCGGCGTATTATTCCTTCTGGTAAATTGTTATTGTGGACATTTGCTTGAAGGTATTCGTGCGAATCCCTCAGGGCTGACATGTCAATTTCTGAAATATTCGTTAGGTAACATTGCCCAATGACCTCTGCGTACTTTTCAAAGTCATTAGAAATTAAATAAGTTGAATATTGCTTAAAGTAGCGTGATACTATCCCAGAGCCGGCAAAGCCATCAAATATCGTTAATGAGTGACGATTTAGTCTTTTTGTGACATGAACAAGAGCGTCGTGAACCAATGGCAATAGAGATCGCTTATTGCCAATATATGTGATTAGCTGTTCTTGTAAGTATTTCGGATTTTCGTCTGGGCAATGGTTAGAAGATGTGTTGTCCCATAGCGTTGATTGCGCTAATGATGGGGGAATAACTGTCATAGCTAATGCACTCCATTGCCTAACTTGCCTGCGAACAATAAATATAGTATACGCAATTTATTACGTCTGAAAAGTCATTTCGCATGTCTTTAATTGGCAATTACTCAGATGTGTTACGCCCGGGGCGCAGGGACATCAGCAAGCCCGCCACGCACAAGCCGCCGCCCAGACCCAGCAGCCCGTAACGCTGGCGACCGGTCGTCAGGCGGATCAATCGCGTGTCCGGCAGTTCCGCCACGGTGGCCGGGGAATCGATCGATAGCTGCGAATCGGCGCCGACCAGTTCGATCGGCGTCAGCGCCGCGCCCGGTTCGGAGGGCAGGCGGTCGTCCAGCGGTGTGGCGCCCACGGGCTTGAGGTGCAACTGGTGCCATGCCCAGCGCTGCACCAGCAGGGCATCGTTGGCCTGCCAGGCCTGAACGAACTGATCGTAGCGCTCGCTGCATTGGGTGATCTGCTCGCACTGCTCGGCCAGAACATCCCGCTGCGTTTCCAACGATCGGTTGATCAGGTAGGCCGGCGTGAGGTAGACCAGCGCGATCACGACCAGCCCGCCCAGCAACATCGCCCAGCCGCCTAAATCCTGTCGCTCGATCCAGTCGCCGAGTTGCTCGGGAAGGTGTTTCATGCTTGTAGCCGATTATCGGCCGGGCGCATCGCGCCGCTGCAATATTCGTCCGGTTGTAACGGTTGGGGAAAACAGAGAAAAAAATATTTGCGCATGCATTGTGTCCCGTCCGTTTATATTGGCCACTTGGATCGGCGGATGAACCCTCGGGAACCGGATGCGCCTTGGGTTGTTCGCGGGCGTGACGATGGCGACCCATAAGATTGCAGTCCTTGCGATGGCTTTGCCGCTGACCTTGAGCGGCTGCATGTATCCCATGGAACGCACCCGACTCATCGAGCCGATCTTCACCGCGCCTCACGTTCTGTCGGCAACGGATACGGCCGGATCGGGTCGGTGGGCCGAGCAGAATCGCAATCGTCATTGGAACGTGGATATGCAACCGGAGCGGCAGGCGGATGCGACGGAGCAAGCGAACCGATCCAGCCCGTCCGAAGCGCCTGTCCCGTAAACACATTCAATCGGAATCGATCCGGCAGGGGTGCATGAGTTGCCCGGTGGCCTGGGCCAATGACTGCGCCCAGTCTTCGTCTTGTGCGATGCACCGCTCCCATCCGTCAAGAATATCGTAATACGCATCCCATGCCCGGCGTTCTTCGGCCCACGGCGTTGCGATGGGATTGCCCTGTTGCTCGGTGCGCTCGAATACCTCGCCCAGCCGATCGGCTGCCAGCTTGCTCATGCACGCCGCTTCCCGGTGTTGGTCTGTATCGTCCGTGGCGAAGCGCTCGGCGCAGGCCAGGGAAAGTCGCAACATGACCAGCGTGATCGGAATGCGCGAGACGAATCCGCCCGTGAACGGATCGATCGTCCGTTTGGTGCGATCCGCTCCCCACGGCAGGACGTGGGCATAATACGAGAAGTAGAGCGTGCGCAGCAGGTCGCCGACGAAACGTCCCTCGCGCGCCGCATGGATGGCGTCGCCGGCGAAGGCGTGTTTGTCGTGACGCATGATCAGGCCCGGACGGTGCGCGTAGCGCAGTTTCGGCCCTTCGCCCCGGTACAACACCGACAGCAGGTACGCCTGGTCCTCCGCCCGGCCGATGAACGTCGGCGTGAACGGTCGATGGCGGCGCAGCGATGCGATGAGGATGCCGTTGGTTCCGCCGGTCACATGAATGCGCTGCAATGCCGAGGTTCGGCCGTCAAGGTCGGATGCGTCGTAGCGGCACATCATCTCCGCCTCGGTTGACAACGCCATGGTGATCCGCGTGTAGAACACCGACGCTTCACCGGGGGGAATCGTCCGGGGCGGCGTGACGTCCGGCGTGAACAGGCCGCGACCGATATCCGATTCGTTCACCAACGCCCCGGCGATCATGCCCAGCTCGATTGGCTCGCCATCGCGGTCGATGCCTTGCGCGCCCCAAAGCGGCGTGGAAAAAAGTTCAAACGCCGAACCGCCCGCCTGTTCGACCAGTTCCTTCTGCGGGAACACCTGGTCGAGATCGATTTTGAATGTGGCTTTGATCTTCGGATCGATCGTCACGGCCCACAGCGCCGCGATCGCCTTGAGGAAGCTGTAATGCCGACCGTATGCCCCATCGACTCCGATCACGCGGTGCAGCAGTTCGCCGACATCGTTCAGCCCCAGCCGTTCCGCAGCCGGAGCCAGCACGCGATCGACCAGTTGATCCGCGGCCTCTTCGGTGATCACGTACACGCGCAGATGTTCAAACGGCTCGACTTCCGCCAGCGTCTGCCTCAGGTAATCCACCGCCAGGTGCTGCAAGCCGCGATGGGTTACCGATACCGAAAGCAGCACCGTGATCCGATCATCGGGATCGGCGTTGCCGCGCTGCTTCTCAAAAGCAATGGATTCATTCAAGCCGCGCAGCCCGTAGATCACTTCGTTCTGTTCCGCATCAATACCGATGGGGATCGGGTGATCGTACCAGTAAAGCTGCGGTTCCTCGGCCGCCTTGCGCACGGCGTTCTTCAGATCGTTGCTGAGCGGCAGGGCGTTGATATCCTGCGAGTCGGGGGGCACGGTCAGAAGCACGTTCGACGTGAACAGGATTTGCCGGCCCGGGGCGATCAGCGGTTCGGGATTCAATTGCGAAATACTCACCCCGCGACGCTGCCGCAACTCAGCCGCCCGTTCGGCTGGATTTTCCAAGCACCACAAACCTTCGGGAAACGTTGCCGCCCATATCGAGCCGTCGGATGCGGCACGTTGAAGGTCGTTACGAAAATGGGAATCTTCATCGCTGCGCTGTTCGATTTCCGCGCGGATCAGACGGACCGCATCGTGATAGAACCGCGCGACTGCCCCGTGGTTGGAGTCGCTGCACTTTTCAGCCAGCCATGTCTCCGCCCGTTCGTCCAGATTCCCTAGCGCAAGGAGAAAAGCCGCGTTGAGTGAACGCGCCATAGCGTCACCCGCGGCTTGCGGATCGAACTGCCCGGCCACATCGAGTTCGGCCAGGCCCGCTTCGCCTTGGGCGCCGACGATCCGGCGAATCAGTTGCGTCAGTGACTGCGACATCGTGGCCATATCATAGCGGCCCCGGCGATGGTGCGTGTTGGTTTACGCAAACATGCGCAATTGCTCGCCGGATCGCTGATCGGGGGCAGCACCATCCGGACCCAGCCAGGGGGTCGGTTGAGACTGGCTGGTGAGTGTCAGGCGCTGGCGGATGGCCGGCTCGCAACCGAACGCATCGAGCACCATCCGCGGATCGTTGCACTGACGCGACAGGTGCAACAGCACCACGTGGCTTGGAGGAGCGGCCGAACGCTGAAACACTTCGCGTAGCGCGTTGCGTGCCTCGATGTTGGACAGGTGCCCGCGGCCGTTCATGATCCGCCGCTTGAGCATCGCCGGGCGTTGCGATGCGATTTGCATCGCCGGGTCGTAATTGGATTCCAGTGCGACGATGTGCGCATCGGCCAGGTGGTCGATCAATGCCGGTGGAACGCGCCCCAGGTCGGTGGCGAAGCCCAGCGCGTGGCGGTCGGTCTCGATGCGAAAGCCCGTGGCGCCGCTGGCGTCGTGTGTCAGATGGATCGGACGAATCAGCGGATCGTCCCCGCGGCCATTCAGCGGAAGACGAAACGGCCGATCGTCGAACCATTCCAACAGCCCGGCTTCGTGCAGCAGACGCGCGTCGGAACCGACGGCGCCGTTGCGAAACACCTGGTACACATCGCGCTGATGGCGCCGGTGGGCGAACAGGCGAATGCGCCGTTTGATCAGGGTGCGGAAGAGGTTGGGACTGAGGTGATCGCGGTCGGCGTGGGTGATCAGGATCGCGCCGATTTCCTCCCATGCCGCACCCATCTCGCCCATGCGTCCGGTTAGCGTGCGCGGGCCGAACCCCGCATCGATCAGCAGCGATCCGCCGTTCAGCCGCAGCAGCGAACCGTTCCCCGACGAACCGCTGCCCAAAACACACAGTTGCATCGACATCCATGTCTCCAACATCAGGTCGGTTATTCGTTGGTTCCGTCGCCGCGCCAGGCATGATAGCGCGTGATGCCGCGCTTGCTGGCGGTGACGAAATCGGCCAACTCCATGCACAACGGATCGTCGCCGCATTCGGTGCGAATCCGTTCCACGGCGTTCGGCATGGCCAGCTTCGTATGAAAGAGAATGCCGAAGGCCTTCTTCAACGGAGCGATGTGATCGCGTAAGCCGGCGCGCCGAAGGCCGATGATGTTCAGCGACTCGATGGTCCGCGTGCGATAGGACGTCATGAACGGCGGGACATCCTGCGTCAGGCCGGACAGCCCGCTGATCATCGTCAGCCGCCCGATTCGCACGTGCTGGTGGACGGTGGCATTGCCGCCGAGGATCACCCGGTCTGCGATTTCGCAGTGTCCTCCCACCATCACTCCGTTGACGAGCATGCAGTCGCTGCCCACTTGCACATCGTGGCCGAGGTGGCTGTCGACCATGAAGTAGTTGCGATCGCCCACGCGGGTGGGCCTGTCCAGCGTGGCGCGGTGAACGGTCACGCCTTCCCGAAAGATGTTGCCCGAACCGATGGCGATTCCCGCGCCCGGTTTGTCGTGATCGTATTTCAAATCCTGCCCGGAGAAGCCCAGGCAGACGTTGGGATAAAACAGGTTGCTCTCACCGATGCGCAACGGGCCTTTGAGCGTGACGCGGTGCAGCAGGCGGCAGCCCGGCCCCAACTTCACCGGCCCTTCGATCAGGCACCATGGCCCAACCACCACATCGTTGGCCAACTCCGCCTGGGCGTCGACGATGGCCGTGGGATGAATCTCTGCCATGCGGCTATGATAGACGGACTGCGGCGAACCCGCCAACGTGTTTTCTCATGAGCGATCAAGCCACCTCCATCCACGTCGTCGATCTCGGTCGCATGGCTTACGAGCAGGCATGGGACGAGCAGCGCCGCGTGCACGCCGCCGTGCTTGGCGGTCGGAGCCCCTCCACGCTGTTGTTGGTGGAGCACGAATCGGTGATCACGATCACCCGGCGAAAGGGCGCGGCCGATCATCTCATTGCTTCCGGGCAACGGTTGGCCGAACTCGGCGTGGCGGTCTGTCCGACGAATCGCGGCGGGGACATCACCTACCACGGACCGGGGCAGATGGTCGCCTACCCGATCCTCCGGCTCAACGATTACAAGCTGAACCTGCGCAGCTACGTCCGCCTGCTGGAACGATCCCTGATCGACACGCTGGCCGAATTCGGCATCGAAGGGCGGCTCGACTGCTCCGCTCCGGGGGTCTGGGTGGAAAGTGCAACCGGCCGACTGGCCAAAATTGCCGCGATCGGTGTCCGCGTGCAGCGTTGGGTCTCCCTGCACGGGATCGCGCTGAATGTCGATCCCGATCTGGAGCACTTCGACTTGATCGTGCCCTGCGGATTGCACGGCCGTCCGGTCACCAGCATCGCCCACCTGCTCGGGGCGGTCTGCCCGACGATGGACACCGTTCGCGATCGCTTCGCCCGCTGCTTGCAAGATCGCCTCGGCGGCGGATAATCAAAGACCCGATAGATTGCGTTGTTCATTCCACCGGCCCGTCCGGTCAGACCACAAGGAGTAGACATGGCCAAGCGCAAGTCTCGTTCCGGCTACGAGCCCGATCCCAAAATGAAGTTCACCTTCGGTCTGTGGACCGTCGGCAATCCCGGCGCCGATCCGTTCGGCGGCCCGACGCGCGAGCGCATCCCGCCATGGAAAATCGCCGATATCGTCGGCTCCGTCGGCGCGTACGGCGTAAACTTTCACGATAACGACCTGATCCCCATCGACGCCACGGCCGAAGAAGCCGCCGCCATCAAGAAAGACTTCCGCAAGGCCCTGCGTGACAACGGCCTGAAAGTCCCCATGGCCACGACCAACCTCTTCTCCGATCCGGTCTTCAAGGACGGTGCGTTCACGAGCAACAACGCCGCCATCCGCGCCTATGCGATCCAGAAGACCATGCGGGCGATGGATCTCGGGGCCGAGTTCGGCGCCAGGATTTACGTCTTCTGGGGTGGTCGCGAAGGTTGCGAAACCGATGCGGCCAAGGATCCGGTCGAAGCGATCAAGCGCAGCCGCGAAGCCATGAACTTCCTCTGCGAATATTCGATCAGCCAGGGCTACGGCTACAAGTTCGCCATGGAAGCCAAGCCCAACGAACCGCGCGCCCACATTTACAATGCCGTCACCGGTTCCTACCTGGCCTTCATCAACACGCTGGACCACCCGGAAATGGTCGGCGTCAACCCGGAAGTGGCGCACGAGCACATGGCGGGATTGAACTTCGTTCACCAGGTCGCCGCCGCCCTCGAAGCCGGCAAGCTCTTCCACATCGACCTCAACGACCAGGAGTTCGGCCGATACGACCAGGACTTCCGTTTCGCCTCGGCGAATCTCAAGCACGCCTTCTTCCTGGTGAAGCTGCTGGAAGACAACAAGTACAACGGCCCGCGCCACTTCGATTCGCATGCCTACCGCACCTCGGATTACACGGACGTCAAGTCCTTCGCCGCCGGCTCCATGCGGTCCTACATGATCCTCAAGGAAAAGGCCGAACGCTGGAACAACGACCGCGCCATCCAGTCGATCGTCAAGCAGGTCAACGCCGCGGCCCCGGCGGTTTCAAAGCTGACGAAGAAGTTCACCAAAAAGAACGCCAAGGCCCTGCTGGCGGCCGATCTCGACCGCGTCCAGCTTGCCAAGGCCAAGCTGCCCTACGAGAAGCTCGACCAGCTCACCATGGAAATCATCATGGGCGTGCAGTAATTGAATTGAACAGGATTCAGCCGATTTGCATACATGCAGCCGGGCCTTTTCGGTCCGGTTGTTTTTCTGCCACGCCAAAGCGGTTTATCGCCGAGGTGTTTTCGCGAGATTCATTTGCACCGATTCGGACGACCGATATACTGTTCTGTCTTTCCCGCCTCCCGGCGGTGCAGCCGGATAGCTCAGTTGGTAGAGCAGTGGCCTTTTAAGCCATGGGTCCTGGGTTCGAGTCCCAGTCCGGCTATTTCAGTCCCCGCAGCGCCGGGGGCTTTTTTCATGGGCCGCTGTGGAGCATTCCCGATCCAATCGTAGCGTGTTCGTGCATCAAACGAGCCGCGACGGTCAAGGAGCGGTCATCGGGCCATGGGTACCCGTGCGCCCTTTCGCTCTCCTGCAAGTGTGTCAGGCCGCACACATTCCGCCGAGTTCGGGCGTTGTGCCGACCGCTTTCTTACGGGCGCGGCTCGTCAATGCCCCGTATGGTTGGATTGAGAATGCTCTAGAAGATGCCGCGTTTGGGCGCGCGTGAAAAAAGCCGCGGTGGTGTGCCGCGGCTTTTTTCACATGCAACGATTGGCGCCGGAGAGATTACTACGGCTTATCCTGCTCATGTTTCTCGTCTTCCGCCTCCTCCGGCTCCATGCCGTTTTCGAGGAAGCCGACCAGCTTGCGCGACCGGACCGGGTGCTGGAGCTTGCGCAGGGCCTTGGCCTCGACCTGGCGGACGCGCTCGCGGGTGACCTTGAAGATGCGTCCGACCTCTTCGAGCGTGTAGGTGTATCCATCGCCCAGTCCGTAGCGCAGTTTGATGATTTCGCGCTCGCGGTAGGTCAGCGTTTTGAGCACGGCCTCGATGCGATCGCGCAGCATTTCCTGTGCGGCCGAATCGGTGGGTGAATCGGCGCGGTCGTCCTCGATGAAGTCGCCGAAGTAGCTGTCCTCGGATTCGCCGACGGGTCGATCCAGCGAGATCGGGTGCCGGGAAATCTTCAACACGCGCCGGCACTCGGCCACGGACATCTTGGCGATCTTGGCCACCTCCTCGACGGTGGGCTCGCGGCCCAGCTCCTGAAGCAGGTTCTTGGAGATGTTGCGCAGCTTGCTCATCGTCTCGATCATGTGGACCGGGATGCGGATGGTGCGGGCATGATCGGCGATGGCGCGGGTGATGGCCTGACGAATCCACCACGTGGCGTACGTGGAGAACTTGTACCCGCGCTTGTACTCGTATTTATCGACGGCGCGCATCAGGCCGGTGTTGCCTTCCTGGATGATGTCCAGAAAGCTCAGGCCGCGGTTGCGGTATTTCTTGGCAATCGAGACGACCAGTCGCAGGTTGCCGCCCGACAGGTCGCGCTTGGCCTGTTCGTATTCCTCGAAGACGATGTTGATCTGCTCGACGTGCTCGGCCAGTTCGTCCGGATCGGCCAGCACCATGCCGCGCAGGCCGGCCAGTTCCTCCTGCATCACCTGCACGTCATCGGGATCGAAGCGATCGGGGTATTTCGCGGCTTTGTCCAGGTCGCGGACGAGCTGGTTCATCTTGCGCGAAAGCGACCGCAGCTTGTGCAGCAGGGGCTGAATCTTGCTGGTGCGCATCGACAGTTCTTCGATGAGCGTGGCGAGCTTGCGGCGGCGCGTCCAGAGGACGGCCTTGAGCTCGCGGCGCTGGGCCTTGGTCGGACGTTCGTTTTCCAGGACGTCCCAGTCCTCTTCGTTCAGCGACAACAGTTTCTTGATCGTGACCAGGTTCACCGGGATGCGTGAGGAAATCTTTTCCTTGGCGTTGTCCTCGGCGGTGGAAATCTTCATGGTGCGGTCGAAGGGCAACTCGCTGTTGGCCACGAGACTGAGTATGTCCACGGCCTGATTTACGGAGTAATCGTTTTCGAGCACCTTGCGCCGGAAGATCATGCGGGTGGTTTCGATTTTCTTGGCGAGTCGGATTTCCTCCTCGCGCGTGAGCAGGGAAATCTCGCCCATCTGCGTCAGATACATGCGGACGGGATCGTCGATGCGGCGCGACTGGGCCTCGTTGAGCGCCTGCTGCAGGGCGGCGCGCACTTCCTCGGGGCTCTCGCCGTCGAGGTCTTCGGCGGTGACGGGGGGTTTGACGTCTTCGGCGAACTTGACCTTGCCGGCGGGGGTGGCCGGGCGGGACGATTCCACCAGCTTCACCTGCAAATCGCGCAGGCGGTTGAGCAGATCGTCCATCTTGTCCGGGTCGACCATCTCGTCGGGCAGGGTGTTGTTCAACTCATCGTAGGTGATGTGCCCGCGCTTCTGGCCCCGTTCGATCAATTTCTCGACCTGGGGGTAGCTGGGGGCGGTCACCTCGACAAGGGCTTCTGCGGTCAATGGGGTCGCGGTGGTAGGCATGGGGTCTCTCATTGCTCCGGTCAAACGTTGTTATGTAATCCATGACGCCTGGATGCGTCATGCGGTTCCTGTTCTACTTGGTGATGCGCGGAATACGACCGGCGTCGGGGTGGGTGCGGGTGATCTCGATGGCTTGGGCGAGTCGGCGGGCCTCGTCGCCGTCGATGGGCTGGCTCGGTTGCTGCTGCATCTTCTGCCACTGGTATTGCTGCTGGTCGACCAGTTTCCGCCAGCTCCGGTAAGCGGCGGTCAGCTGCTGCGCGACGCGCTCGTCCTCGGCGTCGGTCAGTTCGTCCACTTCCATACGCAGGTCCAACGCCATCCGCACCAACGCTTCCTCATTCAGCACGCTGCGCAGGTCGGGACTGGGTTCGGCATCGGTTTGCGACAGCGACGCATGCCATTGCTCGTACAGGCGGCGGGTCGGCTCGTGCGCCAGATCCGCGGGCAGCACGGCTTCGGACAGGTCCCGGCCGTCGGGCATGGTGGCGTGGAACAACGAAGGTCGGCTGACCAGGCAGCCGACGATCATGCGCTCGGCCAGGGCACGGGCATCCAGACGCGGCGCCGCTTCGGCGGCCGGCTCGGCCGACTCTCTGCGCGGCCCGGGAGCCCGGCGGAGCATCGTGTCGATCGTTGCCACGTCAAGTCGCAACAGGTCGGACAGGTGGTGCAGCACCATCGCGCGCCGCGCCGGTTCGGCCTGTCCCAGTCCCAGCCCGGCCAGACGCTGGATGAACTGCTCGGCCAGTTTCTGTCGGCCGGCCATCGTGTCGGTGGCGTGGAAGCGAGATCGCAATCGCTCGAAAGTGAATCGGATCGCGTCTTCGGCCCGGTCGATGGTCTGCTGCCATTGCTCGCCGCCCTGTGCGGAGCTGAACAGATCGGCGGGATCGCGGCCCTCGGGCAGGATCGCGATCTTCACATCGAGCGGCTCACGGAAGAAGACTTCCAGCGCGCGGTCGGCCGCTTTCTGTCCGGCCTCGTCGGCATCGAAGATCAGCACCACCTGTTCGCACAGGTGTCGCAACACCCGCGCATGATCGCGCGTCAGCGCGGTGCCCAGCGTGGCCACCACGTTCTCAAAGCCCGCCTGGTGGGCGGCGATCACGTCGGTGTAACCTTCCACGATCACGGCGGTGTGGCTTCGGATAATCGGTTGCTTGGCTCGGTGCATGCCGTACAGCGTGGCCGACTTGTTGAACAGCGCGTTCTCGGGGCTGTTGAGGTACTTCGCATCGGCGTTGTCATCGAGGGCGCCGCCGGGCAACACGCGACCGCCGAAGGCGATCGGTCGGCTCATCGCATCGAGGATCGGGAAGATCAGGCGATGGCGGAAACGATCGTAGTATCCCTCGCCGTTGCGCCGCCGCGCCAGCAGACCGGCCTGCTCGAGTTGCTGGATCGCCCAGCCGTGATGCACCGCGGTTTTCGCTAGGCCGTCCCAGCGATCGGAAGCGTAGCCGATCTGGAACTGTTCGATCATGGCGTGGTCAATGCCGCGGTCGGCCAGATAGTCGCGGGCGATTTTTCCGTGGGATTCATGGGCCAGCAGGTTTCGGAAGAAACGCAGGGCCTGCACGTTGGCGGCCAGAATCTGTTCACGCTGCGACCGCGTTTGCGACCCCGAATCACCGGCCGCCGGGGCGGGCAGTTCGATGCCGGCGCGGTCGGCCAGATGACGCAGCGCATCGGCAAAGTTCATCTTGTGATAGTCCATCACAAAGCTGAAGCAATCCCCACCGGCCCCGCAGGAAAAGCAGTGGTAAATCTGCTTGGACGGAACCACGTACATCGACGGATTGGTATCGTCGTGGAACGGGCACAAACCGACATACTCTTTGCCGCGCGGCTTGAGGGCGACCTGATCGCCGATCAGCGCGACAATATCGGTGGCTTGCTGAACTCGGATTTTCGCGTCGTCCCGATTCACCACGTACAGTTCCACAGTTACCGCGAGGCGGTAATGTTGCGTGTGTCGTACTTCATCGCGAAACCCAACAGACCCAGAACAGGGTGATCAGGAAGGTCGGTGTCCCGGCCCGGACTCGGTTGGTGTGGTTGGTCCCTGACCGTTGACCCTCGATTCGTATTCTATAATTACCTTCAAACTTCTAAACAATACCACAGCAGATGGACAAGTCAATTCGATCCGGCGAAAAACATGGCTTAGAGCAGTGGTGCAAGCAATTTACGTGCCGCGTCGGCCATGGTCCGGAAGTGCAAAATTATTCCGCAAATTGCGTAATTTTCAGCATTGAGAGCGCATCAGACGCATCACCTGGGCCCGGGTGGGCATCGACTGGCCGGCTCCGATGGTCCGCACAGCCAGAGCCCCGGCGGCGCAACCCATCCGAGCGGCATCAGCATATGACATTCCCTCGGTCAGGCCGACCGTCAACGCGGCGGTAAAGGCATCCCCCGCGGCGGTGGTATCGGTCACGGTGGTCCGGAACGGCGGTATATGCTGCACCAGGCCGGATTCGGTGACGATCACCGCCCCTTCTCCGCCCAGTTTCAGGGCCGCGCACCGGGCTCCGCGACGCACCAGTTCCGCTCCCACCAGTTTCGCCTCGGCGACGCTTTCGACCCGTTCCCCGGTCATCTGCTCGGTTTCGGTCTGGTTGGGGCTGAGTACATCGACCTCGTATAACTCGTCCGGAATGTCGTGCTTGGGCGCGGGAGCGGGATCGAGGACGGTCATCACCCGGTGCCGCCGGGCGATGCGCAGAGCGGCACAAACCGTGCTCATCGGCACCTCGAGTTGGCAGAGCAGGGCGGAAGCGGAAGCGATGGCGGGCTCCAGGACATTCAAATCATCGGGACAAAGCTGACTGTTGGCCGCGGCGATATGGGTGATGGCGTTTTCACCGGCGGAATCGACCTGGATAATCGCCACACCGCTGGGTCGATCCGGCGTGATGCGCACGTGCTTGATATCCACCTGTTCGTTGCGGAGATGGTCGAGCAGTTGTCGGCCGTAGGCATCTTCACCGACGCATCCGATCAATCGGACCTCCGCTTCGAGGCGTGCGGCGGCAATGGCTTGATTGGCTCCCTTGCCGCCGGGAAGGGTATGGAAATCGCTGCCGTGGACCGTTTGTCCGGGGCGTGGCAGTTGGGTCGCGCGGATGACCAGGTCCATGTTGATCGAACCGACGACAACAATACCTCTGTGGCGTTTCGGCGGCTCGGTGGATGCCTCGGGTTTCGGCCGGGGGCGGTCGATGAGCGGCGTGTCGTGTTGTTCGATCGGCTGGTCGAGCATGCGGCCCCTTGAGAAATGGTGGGGCGAACGAGCGATCCGTTAACAGGTTACGAATCGGTTCTTGACCTGGCAAGCGGGCAGCGATACTGTTTGACTTTGACCCTCAACACCGCGCTGGATCGAGCCGTTGATGGATCCGATTGAAAAGAAGGAAAAATGCGGCGTGTTCGGTATCTGGGGACCGGCCGACAGCGCCCACCGCACTTACTTCGCGCTCTATGCGATGCAGCATCGTGGGCAGGAATCGGCGGGGATCGCCGTAAGCGAAGAGGGCGTCCTGCACGCGCACACGGGCATGGGCTTGGTCAGCGAAGTGTTCACGCCGCGCCGGCTCGCCGAATTGGGCGGCAATGCCGCCATCGGGCACAACCGCTATTCGACCACCGGCTCCAGCCATTGCAACAACGCGCAGCCGCTGCTCCAGCAGTTCAGCGGAGGCCAGGCCGCCATCGCCCACAACGGCAACCTCATCAACGCCGAGCTGCTCCGCAAGGGTTTTGAAGAGCAGGGCCACATCTTCCATACCTCCACCGATACCGAGGTGATCTTCCACCTGTTGGCCACGCCGCACCACCAAAACAAATCCGATCCGCTCTACCACGCGCTGCAACACCTTCAGGGAGCCTACAGTCTGGTGCTGCTGTTTGCCGATCGCATCGAGGCGGTGCGCGACCCGTGGGGATTCCGCCCGCTGACGATCGGACAGACCCCCGAGGGCCATTACTGCGTGGCTTCGGAGACGGTGGCGCTGGATGCGCTGGGCGCGCGGACGCTCCGCGAGGTGGAGCCGGGCGAGATCGTCACGCTCGACGATGAGGGGATGCACAGCCGGTCGTTTTCCGAACGTCCCTCGCCGGCGCACTGCGTTTTTGAGCACGTCTATTTCGCCAACCCGTCGAGCCGGATGTTCGGCGACACCGTGCAACTGGTGCGCGAGAAATTCGGCGAGCAACTGGCGCGCGAAGCGCCGGTGGAAGCCGATTACGTCATGCCGATGCCGGACTCGGGGCGCTCGGCGGCGATGGGCTACGCCCGGGCCAGCGGCATCCCGCTGCGCGAGGGGATCGTCCCCAACCGCTACGTCGGCCGCACGTTCATCCAGCCCACGCAGCACCAGCGCGACACCGCCGTCCAACTCAAGCTCAACGTCGTCGACGAGATCGTTCGCAACAAGCGCATTGTCGTGGTGGACGATTCAATCGTGCGCGGCACCACCACGCGCGGAAAGATGGCCCAGCTCCGCCGCGCCGGGCCGAAGGAAATCCACCTGCGCATCAGTTGTCCGCCGATCCGTCACGGTTGTTACTACGGCATCGACTTCCCCGACACCAGCAAGCTGATCGCCAACAACCGCAGCGTCGAGGAAATCCGCCAGTTCATCGGCGTCGATACACTGCACTACCTGTCCATGCAGGGCGTGCTCGATTGCCTCGATCTGCCGAACGATAACTACTGCACCGCCTGCTGGACCGGCCAATACCCGCTCGATGTCGACAAGCCCATCAGCAAGCTCGGGCTGGAACGCTACCAGATGAAGATGTTTGAGGGGTAGGCAATTCAGAAGCCGGAAGTATGATGCGGAACAAGACCCGCCGTTTACGCGGGGCTTATCGCAATTACTTCTCCGGCTCGCGGACCGGGCGGGCGCCCAGCTTCTCAGCGGCATCGCGATGCACGACGAACGGCTTGCCGCCGTCGTAGACGCCGAACGCTTTCTGTTTCGACCAGTCCGTGGGAATCCACAGTTCCAGCAGGTGTTCCCCGGCCTTGCGCTGCTTGATTTTCAATACGTGGGTCGGTTCGGTGTCACGCGGCTTGGCTTGGAGCCAGTGTTCGCATTGCAGGCCGGCCAGGGTGTCGAACAGCGCGCCGCATTTCGCCTCGTCCAACTCCCGCTCCCCGGCAAAGGTGTACATCGCATTCTCATCGCGCTCGATGGTCCAATCGCCGCCCGTCACCGAAGCGATCGCGTCGATCTCCAGGTCGATCACCGTTGTCTGGCGCAGTTCGCCCGTCAGCAGATCGACCAGCGGCTTGGGCAGTACGAACTGGGAATCGGCCCCGGTGGCCAGGCCGATGCGCATCGGAACCGATGCGATGCTCAGGCGGTGCGTTTGATTCCCCTCGTCGGTGAGCGTTACGGTCAGCGGGAAATCGGACTGCGCCAGTGCGACCGGCTGCCACTTCTCGGCTCGTAACGGCGCGAGCAGGCCGAGCAGTTGATTGAACTTCTGTTGATCGTATCCATCGAGTTGCCATTGCTCATTCGTACGTTCAAATCGGAACTCGGCGGGATACTCGCCGGTGCGCTGGATCGCGATGGATTTCACTTGCTCGGGTTTGAGGTCCCAGACGGTGCGGTTGCGGAAGTAGGCGGCGTCGCCGAAGAGCGGCTCGATCCCGGCGGTGTCCACGATCTGAGCCAGTGTTTGCCCGGCGACCACAACGCGACTGGTGTTGTCCCCCCGCTCAATCATCAATGTGGTCTGTTCGGAACCGTTGAGCGTGATGACGACAGAGCGCGGGGCCTTATCCGGAGCGTCCGCGGGCAGGATTTCGGCGTCGGTCGATTCCGTGTTCAACAGGCAATCGAGCAGCCCGGCAACCATCTGTTCATCCGGGGGGTAATCGGGCTTGGGGTCGTCAAAGGCCCAGGTTCCGCCTTCGCGCAACAGCGTAACGTCGGTGCCGGACGATCTGAGCGCGATCGATTGAATGGCATCGCGATTGATGTCGATGAGTTTTCGGCTGCGCAGGTCGAGCGGCTCGACATCCAGCTTCGCCACATCGGTTTTACGCAATGTGAAAACCACCGGAACGTCATCCAGCATGGCGAAGAACCGTTCGTCGGACAGATCGGCCGCGGAGCCGATGGTCAGGTGTTGGGTGACGGCCTCGCTGCTTTCGTCAGCGGGTCGCGCGGTCAGTGTGAGACGGCGCGAGGGCGTGTCCAGGCCATAACGAGACAGGTCGTCGGGTTGGTCGGCGATGAACGCATCGATCGATGCCAGCCGTGGCATGTCGATCAGGTGTTCCACCGCGTTGCGATCAGCGGATGCCATGTACGGCTTGACGACAGCCCATTTTGCATCCGTCTGCTCAAGGGCGATCGTCTGTTCTCCACGTACCAGAGTGACGGACTGCAAACGATTGGCGGTGGGGACAGTCAACGACTTGGCGCGCAATTCGGTCACCGGTTTGTCGAGCAGCTTTTCGTGCAGAGCATCGCTTGTCACCAGCAGGTGTGGTTCCCCCTTGAGCATCAGGTAAGCCCGTCCCGCCGCGACGATGCGCCCGAGCTTGAGCACATGCTCGAAGGGTTTGTCATCCGTTTTGCCGCGGATGGTCACCGTCGCCTGCGCCGGGTCCAATCCCGCCGAGGCCGCGGTCAGCGTGCTTTCGGCCGGATCGATGCGGTTGGTGTAACGCAGGTTGGCAATGCGCCGGGCCACTTCCTCCACCGCCCAATTCTCCATTGCAAACCGCACCGGCGCGGTCTGCCGCCAGCGGTCGCCGTCGCGCTCGATCACCACCGGCGGCTCATCCGGCAGCGCGATGGTCAGTTGGGTCACCTGATCCGACATGAGAGCGGAATCGAACAGCGCCACGCCATCGACGGGGATGGCCGGCTTATCGGAAGGATTTGACTGATGTTGCAGGCCGAAGTAGTCGGTCTCGAAAACCAGGAAGTAACCGCCCAGCAGCAGGGCGACGACCAGCAGGATCAAGGTGGAACGCGTATTCATAGTTGTGTATTCCGTTACTTGCGCCGCACGAACCAGACCAGTATCCCCGCGAGCATGCAGGCGGCCGGAAGACCGGCTAAAACCACCACGTTCACGGCGATCTCCCCCGAGGCATCGATTTGCTCGTATCGCCTCACGTCCTGCGACCGGGCGCTGGTGGCGATCAACTCGTCCAGGCCGCTCAGCCAGTACGCGCTGTTGGCGAACATTTCCGCATTGGCCGGGAACTGCACGAATTGCAATGCGCCGCCCTGTGCGGTCAGGGTGGCGAATTGGGTGACCTGGTTGTGGGCGAAGATTTTGTTTCCGATGGCGACCACCCGCTGATCGCCGCGCTCGGCGGCCATGACCAAAGTGAACGGCCCGGTCTTTTCGTCGGCATCTTGTTCCATCGGATCGCGACTGTCGAGATCGGTCTCGAGCCAGTGGTCCGGCGGGGTCACCGCCAGCGGGGTCAGCGTGACGTCCGACGGCGCGCTGTCCGACTTCTCCATCGCGACGGCCTCGATCATCAGGCCCGGCAGGCCGCCGATCGCCGCGGAGATGGGGTGATCCTCAGGCCAGCGCGACAGTTGCAGGTACGGACTGGCCTGGGTGCGATCGCCCACGGCGACGGGCTCCATGACGATCGCCTCAGTGCGCGCCGTGATCCCGAATGGTTCCAGCAGCTTGGCGCGTGCGTCGGGTTGTCCGATGCGCATCATGTCCGAGGGGCCGAGGATCAGCATGGCCGAGCCGCCTTCGTCGAGATGCTTCTGCACCACTTCGACGACCCTGGGCTCGTTGGGATTGAACGGCATGCGTCCGGGTATGGTGAGCGCGGGCAGACCGATCATCACGACTTTCTGGCCCGGTTCGGGCTCGGGGCGCGGCTGGGGAGGCAGGGGACCGAACTGGCTTTGCCGTCCGCCGGGGCTCCACTCGCGCACGTCGAGGTTCATGTTTTCCAGGATGTCGGCGACGTGGGAATAATCCCCGCCGGGTCCGATCGCCGGGCGCGGTCCGGGATTGACGAACAACACCATCGGGCGCCGGGTCATGGTCAGCGCCAACAGCGCGCCAGTGATTTTCTCCTCGCCGACGTATTGCGGCTCGGCATTCTCCATGTTGCTCCGCGGCGCCATGTACAGATCGGTCACCGGAAGCACCGACAGGCGGCGAGCGCTCATGAGCACCACCACGTTCTCTCCCATGATGCGTTCGTGGGCCTGATCGTAATCGGTGCGTTGCAGGGCGTCGAAAGTTTCGATCAGCTTGTCGATCGCTTCGGATCGTTTCCGGAACGCATCACGCAGATTGAGCAACACGTCCTTCAACGCCGCGGGGGTCTGGGGCGCGTCGGCATCGTCCTTCAACCGTTTGGCGGCAGGGGAGAGCAGGTCGTCCCTCAGTTGACCAAACGGACCGGCGGCCAGGGCGCGCAGCCCGGCGTAATCGGGCAGCGGCATCTGCAGGCCGCGTTTGATCTGCTGTTCCCGCGCATCGAATTGGAGGTTGGTCGGCACGGCCGCCAGGTAGGCAGCCAATTGCTCCATGAAACCGGTGATGCGCGGCGGCGCCGTGGCGAAGCGCGGTAACTGCCTCTTGATTTGCCTTTCCAGCTCGTTGCAGAAGGCCTTGGTCTTTTCCATTTCATCCCGCGCCAGTTTCAGGGCCGACTCGGTGGGCTGGATCTGGTCGGCGTGGCGCTGTTTGACTTGTTGGGCGAATTCTTCGTACTTGTCGAGCTGTTTGGCGGGATCGAATGCATTCAGTTCCAGTTGTCCGCCGCTGCGCTGAACGTATTCGTCGAGCATGTCCTCGATGCGCGTCAGGCGCGCGGCGGCCTGCTCGCTCATCCCCGTTCCGAACAACGCCGTCATCTGAACCGGTTCGTCGAGATTTTTCAGGATGCGCTGGGTCTGGTCGCTGAGGGAGTAGAGGCCGGAGGCGGTCAGATCGAAGCGCAGCGCGTTGGTGCGGTCGATCTGGTTGAGCATGATCCAGTTCAGGAAGATCGCGATGGCGATGACCGCCACCACGTGGACCGCGGTGACGGTTGCGAACATCAGTCGGCGTTGAAACTGGTCGGGAGGTGTTTTGGATGGATCAGTCATGGCAATGCACCGTTAGCGCCACTTGCGGCTCTCCAGGGCTTTGACGGCAAAGGCGAGAAACATCGCGATGCCGGTCAGGAAATAGAGCAGGTCGCTGGCGTCGATCAGGCCTTTGGCGAAATCCTCGCAATGCCGGAAGATATTGATGTAGGCCATGGCCCCGGCCAGCGCGGGCAGTTCACGGGAGACGAAAAAGGGGACGACCGTGAACAACAGGATGATGAACACGCTGGCGATGAACGCAATCACCTGGTTGCGCGTCAGCACCGAGGCCAACAGGCCTATCGCCAGGTAGACCCCGCCGGCCAGCAGCGTGCCGACGTAACCGCTGGCGATCGGCCCCGGGTCGGGATTCGCCCAGATCATGATGACGAAGACGTAGGTGACGGTGGGCAGGAGCATGACCGCGAAAAAACCCATCGCGCCCAGCCACTTGCCGACGATCACCGCCGTGTCGGTCACCGGCGCCGTCATCAGCGGCTCGACAGTTCCCGATCGCAACTCCTCGCTCATCAGCCGCATGCTCAGCGCCGGCGTGATGATGATCATCAGCCAGAGGTTGTAATTGAAAAAGACGCGCAACTCGGCGGGTCTGAGAGGATCAAACTGGATCCGGGTAAAAAGGATACCCGCCAGCAGCAGGTAAAAGAACATGACCACATAGGCGATGGGCGAGAGGAAAAAACCGCTCAGGTCACGTTGGGCAATGTGCAGGGTGTTTTTCATGGTGGGTTATTCGGGTATCAGGCCACGGCGGAGGCCTGCCGGCTGGTGATCTCGATGAAAAACTCTTCCAGGGAGCCGCCCTCGAAACCGAGACTCCGCAGCGGCCAACCGTGCTCCGTCACCGTCTTGGCCAGACGTTCGCGCAGCGCGTCATTCTCGTCGTTTTTCTGGGTCATGTCGATCAGCGCGGTGCACCAGCCGTGGTCGGCCGTGGTGGTCACTCCCGCGACGCCTTCCACCGGTTCCAAGGCCTGCTTCACGGCGAGGGGATTGGCCTTCACCTCCACGCGCACGCGCGCCCGGGACCGCACCGAGGCCTTGAGTTGCTCCGGCGTTCCATCGGCGACGATCTTCCCTCCCGTGATGATCACCACCTGATTGCAGGTGCGCTCGGCCTCGGGCAGGATGTGTGTCGATAACAGGACCGTCTTTTTCTGCCCCAAGTCGCTGATGAACTGGCGCACGGAGGCGATTTGCGCCGGGTCCATGCCCACAGTCGGCTCGTCCAGAATCAGCACCGGCGGATCGTGCACCAGGGCCTGCGCCAGACCCACGCGCTGACGGTTGCCCTTGGACAGTTGCCCGATCGGACGGCGGATGATGTTCGTCAGGCCGCAGGCGTCGTTCAGTTCGGTGATGCGCTTGCGCCGTTGGGTCCGACTCAGACCGTGCAGCTTGCCGAAGTAATGCAGTTGCTCGTCGACGCGCATTTCCGGGTAGAGCGGGGTGGATTCGGGCAGGTAGCCGATGCTGGATCGCACGGCCATCGAATCGCTGAACACATCGTGCCCGTTGATGGAAGCCCGCCCGCTGCCGGCCGGAAGAAAACCGGTCAGGATACGAATGGCGGTGGTTTTCCCGGCGCCGTTGGGTCCGAGAAAACCAACGATGCGTCCCCGCTCGACGTTCAGATCGATCCGATCCAGCGCGAGGACGGGCCCGTACCATTTGGTCAGTCGTTCGACTCGGATCATACGATCGTTCCATGTACGCGGGGTGAAACGCATAGTATATGCGCATCGGGCTTTTGCCTGTCAAGCCGTCGGCCGATATGATCTTACATCCCGATGCGGGCCGTTGAACACTTCAAGGTAAGCGCCGGGCCGATTGCGGCCGATGTTCCCGATGATGTCTTTTGGGACCGATCATGAATGACAAGCCGACCACGCACGCCGAGCGGGACGATACGATCCTCGGGCGGACCATCGTGGAGATGGGTCTGGCGACCGAGCAGGAGTTGAAAGACTGCCGCGAATTGCAATCGCACCTGGCGCAGGGCGATGAACCGCGTCCGCTGTCGGACATTCTCCTGGACAACCGGTACGTCACCGATCGCCAACTGCAGCGCGCCATGCAGGTGGTGCGCAGTCAGCAGGGCGTTCAGCAAATCCCCGGTTTCCAGATCCTGGAGAAGCTGGGAGCGGGAGCGATGGCCACGGTGGTCAAGGCCAAGCAACTGTCGCTGGATCGCGTGGTGGCGATCAAGGTGCTGCCGAAAAAATACATGGGCGACGAAGAGTTCGTGCGGCGGTTTTACGATGAAGGCCGCGCGGCGGCGAAGCTGAATCACGCCAACATCGTCCAGGCGTACGATGTGGGCCAGGCCGGCGAGTTTCATTATTTCGTGATGGAATACGTCGAAGGCCACACCGTGCACGACTGCCTGGAAGAACGCAAGCCCTACGACGAGCAGCAGGCGCTGGAGATCATTCTGCAGATCGCCGAGGCGCTGGAGCATGTTCATGACCAGGGCCTGATGCACCGCGATGTCAAACCCAAGAACATCATGATCACCCGGCAGGGGATCGCCAAGCTGGCCGATATGGGCTTAGCGCGCCAGGTGACCGACATGGCCGCGGCCCAGGCCGAAGCGGGCAAGGCCTACGGCACGCCGTATTACATCAGCCCCGAACAGATCCGGGGCAAGCTGGACATCGATTTCCGTGCCGACATCTACGGGCTGGGGGCGACGTTCTACCACATGGTCACCGGGCGCGTTCCGTTTGACGGACCGAATCCCTCGGCCGTCATGCACAAACACCTCAAGGACAATCTCACGCCTCCCGATCACATCAACGCGAAACTGTCGGCCGGCGTTGGTGAAGTGATCGAAGTCATGATGGCCAAGCTGCCCGAGGAGCGCTACGCCTCGACATCCGATTTGCTGGAAGACCTGCGGTCGTTGGCGCGTGGCGAAGCGCCGCTCCAGGCACGCAGCAAGGTCGAGATGGCTTCCCTGGCCGGTCTGGAAAGCGGCCAGGCCGTGGCCGAGGAACCGGCGACCGGGGCGCTGCCCCCGCTGGCCGAGCAGCCGTGGTTCTGGGTGGCGCTGGGTTCGATCCTGCTCAACCTGCTGTTGATCGTTTTGTGGATTGTGTTGTAATCGCACCGAGGAATCTGGCACATGTCGAAAAGCAAGTCATCCGGATCGTGGTTGTTTCTGCTCCTGATTGTTATCGCACTGGTCGGGATCAGCGCCTTGCGCATGTTCAAGATCATCGGCCCCTCGGGCGAAACCACCATTGTCTGGGTCGAAGATTACTCGCGCGGTCTGGAAATGGCTGGACAGCAGAATAAGCTCGTTCTGCTCTACTTCTCCGGCGACTGGTGCCCGCCGTGCAATACCATGAAGAAGTTGGTTTGGCCGGAGGATCGGGTCGAAGGCCTTGTCGAAGAGTACTTCATTCCGGTGCTGGTGGACATGCCCCAGAACCAACCCGCATCGCCACAGGCCAAGCTGGCCGATCAGTTCGATGTCGATTCGATTCCCACCATGATCGTTCTGGAGTCGGACGGACTGGAAATCGAACGATCGGGTCCGTTGTTGGCGGCGCGCGACATGGTGGGCTTTCTTGCCAAATACAAGAAAGATGCGGGAGAGCCCAACCCACAGCCGTAACCGACGGTGGGCATACAGAACCGGCGCGGTCTCAGCCGGTGACTTCGGCGAACAGTTCCAGTTCCACCGAGGCATTCATTGGCAGGCCGTTCACTCCCACCGCCGAGCGGACATGGCGGCCGGCTTCCCCGAACAATTCCACCAGCAGTTCACTGGCCCCGTTGGCCACCTGCGCCTGATCGGCGTAGCCGTCCGAGCCGTGGACGTAGACCACCAGGCGGACGATCCGGGCCAGTTGCGACCAGTCGCCTCCCAGATCCTGTTTGATAATGGCCAGGGCGTTGAGCAGGCATTGCCGCGCCGCTTCCTGACCGGCTTCGGTCGATGTCACCGGCCCGGTGGCGACCAGCCGTCCATCGCGCAACGGCAGTTGGCCGCTGAGCAGGATCAACTTGCCCATCCGCAGGCACGGAAGATATGCGGCGATCGGTTGCGGCGGGGTGGGCAGCGTCAATCCCATCGCTTCGAGTTTTTCTTCTACGGTCATGTGTTATTTCTCGGCTTGGTCCAGTGCGTTGGCCAGCTGCCTCACCGTGTAGGCATCGCTGTCGAACACGGCCTTGCCGTTGCGATCGTACACGATCAGGTAGGGGATCGTCACCCGGCGGACCTCCTTGAGCTTCTGCTTGGCCAGCGGGTCCTTGGTGATGTCGACCTTGATCGCAGCCACCTCGGGCCGGTTCATCCGATCCACGATCTGCGGATCGTGAAGAACGGTCTGTTCGAGTGTGTGGCAGTTGATGCACCACTCGGCGGTGAACTCAAGCACAACCATTTTGCCGCTTTGCTGCGCATCGGTCAGGCGTTGCGGCGTGTAGTAGATCCAGTCGATCGGGCTGGGGGCGGTCAGGCGCAGGCCGCCCAACAGCGCGGTGGCGATGAAGACGATGCCGATTGCGGTGAAGACGATTTTCGGGGTCGGCCGTTTCGCCACGCGCCATGCCTGGATGATGAGCCACATACCGGCTGACGCCGCAAACAGCGCCACAACCCACCAGTAATTACGGCTGATCGGATCGGGCGGTGTGTTGGCCCAGGCCGCGATGGCATTACCCAGGAAGTAACTTCCCGCAGCCAGCATCAGCAAGCCCATCACCTGCTTGACCACCTCGCTGGCCGGGCCCGAGCGCGGCATGCGATCGACCAGTGCGGGAAACGCCGAGAGAATCGCATACGGCAGGGCCATGCCCGCGCCGATCGCCAGAAACGTGCTGAGCGTAATCACCGGTGATTGGGTGACGGCCCAGCTTGCCGCCGCGCCCATGAACGGCGCCGTGCAGGGCGTGGAAAGCACCGCCGTCATCACTCCGAAGCCGAACGATCCGTGCACCGTGTCGTGCCGGGGATTGATCTTGTAGACCCATTGCGGCAGGTTTGTGGCAAACAGCCCGAACATCCCCAACGCCATCACCGCGATGATCGCTCCGACGGTAAAGGTGAACCACGGCTGACTGAACAGTTCACTGGTCGCCTGGAAACCGCTGACCAGAGAGATCGTTAAACCCAGCCCCAGCCAGAATCCAACCACACCCGCCGACATGATAAATCCGTACAGTAACGATTTGCCGCGGTGGGTCGAGGTGGCGCTGATCGCCATGATCTTCAGTGGAATCATTGGCAGCACGCAGGGCGTCAGATTCAGCAGAAATCCTCCGACTGCGGCGAGAAGCAACAACACGACCAGGTTGGTCGGGTCGATATCAAAATCCAGTCCGAAGAAATCCAGGTTCAGCGATTCGGCTTGCATCAAAGCCGTTGCGTTTGCATCGTAACCAACGAACAATTCGGGTTTATCCGGTTCGACGCGCACGTCGTCGTCGGACACCGTCAACGTGACGGTTTGTTCGGCTTCATCGGGCGGATAGCACACCTGGTCATCGCAGGCCTGCCAACTGACCTTGACGGTCACCGGATACCGGCCCGGCTTGACGTTTCTGTCCGGCGTCGCCGTCAGGTAAAAGATGGGTCGGCCGGAGTGGACCGGTAGCTGTTGCGGTCCGTCGCCGTAATTCACCGTGATCGTTTTCGCTTTGGGAAATTGCGGTGCACTGAACGCGATGCCCTGCGTTTCGGTGGAGGCCGTGATCTGCGTGGGGATCAGGAACGCATCCGGCGGGGCATCGGTATTGATGTGCAGCGGCTGGGGAACCTCCAGCACCACCGCCAGGGCGATCGGCTCGCCGGGCCGTGCCGCCGTGCGATTCCAGGCCACCTCGGCCAGCTTCACCGACCCGACCGATTTCTCCGCGGCCTCCTGTGGATCGCTGATCCCCGGCAGATCCAGCCCCGGCAGGTTGATCTGGCCCGCGGCGGTATCGGCCAGGAGCAGGAATACCGCAAGGATTAAGACCAATGGTTTCATGGTAAGTATCCCGCGTAAAGGTCTGGAGTTAGTCATATTACTCCCTTGTGCCTGCCCCAGCCATTCCGCTTCCCCGTCGTCCGATTCCTGCAAATTTTACCGATTCACACCGCCGAAGCATTGATGCGGCTTCATCCGACCGAAGATTAAAAAGCAGGCCATGCGTCCGGTCCGCACGACGGTTGAAGGCGGTGGGGCCAGCCGTCCGATAAGAGAAATACGTTATGCCCGATCTGCTCGATCAGAATGAAGTCGATGCTCTGCTCAATGCGGTGGGCGATCATTCCATGCCCGCCTCGGACATTGAATCGAGCGAGCATGTGTTCACGCACCACGATCGTCGCCAGGACGAGCCGATCGAGGTGCGTCCTTACGATTTCAAGCGTCCCGAGCGCGTCAGCAAAGATCAGATGCGGGCGATGGAGACGCTGCACGAATCGTTCAGCCGAAATTTCGCCGCCTCGCTCAGCGGTTTCCTGCGGACGATCGTCGAGATCAAAGTCGCCCACATCGAGCAACTGACCTACGCCGAGTTCGTCCAGGGCCTGCCCAATCCCACCTGCTTCAACCTGCTCTCCTGCCCGCCGTTGGAAGGACAGATGTGCCTGGAAATCAGCCCGCTGATCATTTACCCGATCGTCGATCGGCTGCTCGGCGGGTCCAACGCCGACCTGTTCATCCCCCAGCGTCCGCTGACGATGATCGAACAGCGGTTGGTCAGCAAGATCACCGACCGCGCCATGACCGCCCTGACCGAATCCTGGCAGCAGGTGGCCCCGGTCGAATTCGATTGCACCGACACCGAATCGAATCCCCAGTTTGCGCAGATCGTCCCGCCCAACGAGGTGGTAGTGGTGATCGGCTTCGAGTTGAAGATGGGAGGCCGGGCGGGAACGATGTCGCTGTGCATTCCGTTCAACGTCATCGAGCCGGTCATGGAGAAACTGGTCAGCCAGTCTTGGCAGGCCTACCGCCGTTCACGCCACAGCCAGGACCTGCGTCATCACCTGGCCGATAAACTCGACCGCGCCTCGGTGCTGACCAGCGCGGTGCTGGCCGAAACGACCATCACCGTCGATGACCTGCAGCACATGGCCCGGGGCGACCTGATCGTCACCGACAAGCCGGCGCACGAGCCGGCGGTGCTGGCCGTCGAAGGCCGCAAGAAGTTCCTCGCCCAGCTCGGCCAACACAAGGGCAAGCGCGCCCTGCACATCCTCCGCACGGTCGAGAAACACGATCGCGTGTGAGTCCTTTCGGCTTACTCACAACCGCCTGACGGGAAATAGCGCCACCGCACACCAGCCGTTGCCCATGCGGTCGGTCAGTGCAAAACCGTGCCGGATGGCCGGAGCGACGGGGTAGCCGCGCTGGAGCACGCGGTCGTACCACGCTTGCAGATCGTGCTCGGCGATTTCCTGCGATTCGGTGAACAGCACCAGCAGCAGACCCGCGTGAAAGATCGCCCGATCCTGCGCCAGCTTGCGGATGTCCTGCGAGACCGTGGCCAGCAGTTCCGAACCGTACCGCGCGAACGGGCCTTCGGTGGTGTATTGGGCGACGGTCTTGATCTCCAGCCAGAACGCCGCCTCCAGCGCCACCGCGTTTTCATCGGCGAACAGCGTCGCCTCGGCGCCCGGCTCGGCCAGCGGCAAATCGTCCGGCGTCAGCACCGCATCGCACCGCTTGCCTTCGCTTTTGCGTCGGCCCGTCCGCTCCGAGGGATAGCGCTGCTCCGGGTGCGTGCCGAATCCCGCTTCGCGCAGCCCGGCATGGATCAGCGGATGCAACTCCAATTCCTCCAGACGATCGATGCTGTAGACCGCCTGCTCCAGATCGTCCGCCCGCGCCAACCGCTCCAGATGACCGGCCACCGCCTCCACGATCTCATGCCCGTCCCAGCGCATGGATTCATCATAACACTTGGGAAAGTAACGTCCTGCGACATTTTTAAGCAGGTCGGTTATCATGTTCCCATGGCTTGCGCCTGGGTTTACAGCGACGTTTATCTCGACCACGACACCGGTTACATCCATCCCGAACGCCCCGATCGGCTGACCGCGATCCGGGAGGGTATTGAGGGCGAAGGACTGGCCGGCCGGCTGGAGTTGATCAATCCGCGCCTCGCCGACGAGGACCAGCTCGAGTGGGTCCACAGCGGGCGGTACGTCCAGCGGCTGTTCGAGCATTGCCTGTCGAGCCGACCGACGATCGATTCGCCGGAATGCCCGATCTGCCAGGGCAGTTACGATGTGGCCCGCCGGGCGGTGGGGGGGGTGTTCGATGGAATCGACGCGGTGATGGCTGGAAGCGTCGAGCGCGTGTTCGCCTCGGTGCGTCCGCCGGGTCACCACGCCGAGCACGACCGGGCGATGGGCTTCTGCCTGTTGAATAACATCGCGCTCGGGGCCGAGTATGTCATGCGTCAGCACAATCTGGAGCGCGTGGCGATTGTGGATTTTGACGTGCATCACGCCAACGGCACGCAACACACCTTCGACCAGCGCGATGATGTGCTGGTGATCTCGTTACACGAAGACCCGCGCCATCTTTTCCCTGGCACCGGCTACGCCGACGAGATCGGTCACGGCAAGGGCACGGGTTACACGCTGAACGTGCCGATGCTGCCCGGCTGCGGCGATGAGGAATACCGCCGCGCCTTCGACGAGCAGGTGCTGCCGAAACTGGCCGAGTTCCGGCCGCAGTTCCTGCTGGTCAGTGCCGGGTTCGATGCGGTCCGGGAAGATCCGCTGGCGCACATCAATCTCTCGGCCGATTCGTACATCTGGATGACGCAGGCGCTGTGTCAGTCGGCCGCGGAGCTTTGCCAGGGCCGCCTGGTCAGCGTGTTGGAAGGGGGATACGATCTGGATGCCTTGTGGCGGTGCGTGGTGGCGCATGTGGATACGTTGATCACCGCTTGCAGTCCGCAGGATGCCGCCTGAGATGCCGCGCTCCGATCAATCCGTCCGTTCCGCCCCATGGTATGCCCAGGGCCTGCGGTTTCGATGCACCCAATGCGGCAACTGCTGCACGGGGCCGACCGGCTTCGTCTGGTTCGACATGGACGAACTGACCGCCATGGCCGAGCATGTCGGCTTGCCTGCGACGACGTTTCTCCGCCGACACGCGCGCAAGATCGACGGCCGGTGGTCGCTGAACGAGCGCCAGGTCAATGGACAATACGATTGCGTCTTCCTCCAGCGCGACGATGAGGGCAAGGCGCTGTGCACGATATACCCCGTGCGTCCGGCCCAGTGTCGGACCTGGCCCTTCTGGCCGGAGAACCTGGAAACCGCCGACGACTGGTTCGACGCGGCGAAAACCTGCCCCGGCATTCGCACTGGCCTGGAGGGCGGAGGCGATTTCATTCCCCTCAAGCACATCCGGATCCAACGTGACCGCACCCCCTCCTGACATCCCGGCCGACCAATGGCGGCGGTGGTTTGATGCGGCCGGCGATGCCGAAACCGACCGCGCGCTCCGCGCCATTTACGACGAGCTCCAGAGGGAAATCACCGAGCGTAAGCCGGTTTGCGAAATGAGCGGAAGCTGTTGCCGATTCAACACCTACGATCATCTGCTATACGTGACCGGTCTGGAAATTGCCTGGATGGTGCGTCAGTTGGATGGCCCGGCACGCCGCCGGCTGGCCCTGGCCGATCTGCCGGGGATGGACGGATGCCCGTTCCAGGTGGATCGGCTCTGCTCGGTCCATGCCCTGCGTCCGCTGGGGTGCCGGGTCTATTTCTGCGATCCCACGGCCCAGATCTGGCATGTGCATCAGTACGAAACCATGCTCAAGCGACTCCGCGCGTTGCATGAACGGCTCGACCTGCCGTATCTTTACATTGAGTACCGCGAGATATTGGACGCGGTGCGATCGGTAGAGAACACCCTGTCGGTACACACAATTAACTCGAGAGCTCCTTCGTGATCATTCACACCCACGCTTATGCTCGGGCCGGCCTGATCGGCAATCCCTCCGACGGCTACTTCGGAAAGACGATTTCTGTGATCGTTCAGAACTACAAAGCGGAGGTGATCTGTTACGAATCGCCGCGCCTGGAGATTCGGCCGCAGCATTCCGATCGGCTGGTGTTTGAACGGTTGGACGATCTGGTCGACGACGTTTACGTCAACGGCTACTACGGCGGGGTGCGCCTGATCAAGGCCACCATCAAACGCTTCCACGATTACTGCCGCGAGCACGGCCAGATGCTTCCGCCGTGGCAGTTCACCATCGAATACCGCACGGACATTCCGATCCGGGTGGGCTTGGCCGGTTCCAGCGGGATCATCACCGCCGTCATGCGCGCGCTGATGAAATTCTTCCAGATCGATATCCCCAAGCCCGAGTTGCCCGGCGTGATCCTCAGCGTGGAGCTGGATGAACTGGGCATCAGCGCCGGGTTGCAGGACCGCGTGATCCAGATATACGAAGGCGCCGTCTTCATGGACTTTGATCGCGAGCACCTGGAAACCAAGGGCCACGGCATCTACGAATCGCTCGATCCGTCGAATCTGCCGCCGTTGTTCGTCGCGTATCACAGCCATCTCTCCGAAGGTACGGAGGTGACGCACAACTCGCTGCGCGATCGATGGAATCGTGAAGAGAAGCAGGTGGTTGAGGCGATGGGGCAGTTCGCCGATTTAGCCGAACGCTGTCGCGAATTGATCCAGTCCGGGCGAGGTGAGGAAATCGCCCCGCTGATGAACGACAACTTCAATCTGCGCGCCTCGCTGGTTCAGATCAGCCCGGGCAACCAGATGTTGATCGATATTGCCCGCCGGTACGGTTGCGCGGTGAAGTTCGCCGGCTCCGGCGGGGCCGTGATTGGCGTCTACGATGGCGACCCCGCCCGCCTGCGCCGTATGAGGCAGGATTACGAAGCGTTTGGGGCCGAGCTCATCGAGCCGCAAATCGGAGATTGTTCATGACCGTCAACAAAGCGGTGATCCCCGCCGCAGGCATGGGTACGCGATTTCTCCCAGCCACCAAATCGATGCCCAAGGAAATGCTGCCCATAATCGATAAGCCGGTCTTGCAGTATGTCATCGAAGAGGCGGTCGCCTGCGGCATAACCGACATTCTGGTCGTCACCGGCCGCGGTAAACGCGCCATTGAAAATCACTTCGATTACAACCCGGAGCTCGAGGCCTTCCTCAAGGCCAACGGCAAGGAAGACCTGATCGATCGCGTCCGGTCTATCGCCGACCTGGCCAATATCCACTACGTGCGTCAGAAGGAGCAGCGCGGTCTGGGCGATGCGATCGCACTGGCGCACGACCATGTGGGCGAAGAGCCCTTTGCCGTCCTGCTGGGCGACACGATCATCCAGCCGCACGATGGCGAGCAGCCGGGGCTGAGGCAGTTGCTCAATGTGTATGAGAAATTGCAGGGCAGTGTCGTGGCGGTGCATCGCGTGCCTGAGCAATGGGTCAGCCGATACGGCATCGTGGACGGCTCGCCTCTCAACGGCAACGACGACCTGCTCGACCTGAAGCAACTGGTCGAAAAACCGCCGGTGGACCGGGCCCCGACCAACCTGGCCATCGCCGGGCGATACGTCTTCAACCACCAGATATTTGACTGCCTCAAGCACACCGGGCGCGGCGTGGGGGGGGAAATCCAACTCACCGATGCGATGAACCTGCTGGCCGGGGAGCAGAAAATGTACGCCCTGGCCTGGCAGGCCAGACGCTTCGACATCGGAAATCGACTGGAATACGTCCGCTGCTTCATCGACTTCGCGCTCAAACGCGAGGACATCGCCGACGAGATACGCAAGCATATCGAAGTGTTATTGCACGTTTAGAGCGCCGATAAGAGAGGTTCACCGCAATAATCGACGCATGGAAAAAGTCCACCCTGGGATAGGGGCGGACTTTGGGTTTTTTTCGCTCTTTTGGACCTTCGCATGGCTCGGGTCCGGCTTGTCATCGAATCAACCAGTGAACCAATTAACCGGTTAACCCACTCAGCCGTCCTGCTCGGCCATCTTGCGGACGACATCGACGACGCGGTTGGAGTAGCCCCACTCATTGTCGTACCAGCTCATGATCTTGACGAATTTGCCGCCGATCACCTGCGTGCTCAGGGCGTCGAAGATCGAGCTGTGCGGGTTGTGGATGATGTCGGCCGAGACGATGGGGTCTTCGGTGTATTCGAGGATGCCCTTCATCGGGCCGGCGGCGGCGGCTTTGACGGCCGCGTTGATTTCCTCGGCGGTCGTTTCTTTGCCCAACTCGACGGTCAGATCGACCAGCGAGCCGGTGATGACGGGCACGCGCAGCGCTCCGCCGTTCAGCTTGCCGTTCAACGCGGGGATCACCTTGCCGACGGCCTTGGCGGCGCCGGTGGTGGTGGGGATGATGTTCTGGGCGGCGGCACGGGCGCGGCGCAGATCGCCGTGGATCTGGTCGGCCACGTTCTGGTCGTTGGTGTAGGCGTGGACGGTGGTCATCAGACCCTGCACGAGGCCGAAGCTGTCGTTGAGCACTTTCGCCACGGGCGCCAGGCAGTTGGTGGTGCAGGAGGCGTTGGAGACGCACTTGGCGTCGGCGGTCAGGTCCGCGTCGTTCACGCCCAACACGACCGTCGCGTCGATCTCATCCTTGCTGGGCACCGTCAGCACGACGCGCTTGGCGCCGGCGTCGATGTGGCTGTCGTAACCGGCCTTGTCGGCGGTCTTTTTCGCACGGAACACGCCCGTCGATTCGATCACGTAGTCCGCGCCAAGTTGGCCCCAGGGCAGATTGGAGGGGTTGCGCTCGGCACTGACCGGAATCTTCGTGCCATTGACCACGATGTTGTTGCCGTCGGCGGACACTTCACCGGGGAACCGGCCGTGAGCCGTGTCGTACTTCAGCAGGTGGGCCAGGGAGGCGGCGTCGGACAGATCGTTGATTCCGACGACTTCAAATCCGCCCTGTTCCATCATTGCGGTGAAGACGAGTTTGCCGATGCGTCCGAAACCGTTGATACCTACTTTGATCGCCATGGGGCTCTCCGGGGGTTGTGGTTGGTGCCGGGAGGTCGATACGGACCCGTCCGACTTGCGGGGGAATCTACCGAGCCCGGCAGAATAGCGATACTGGACAGGCAAGTCAAACAATCGTCATTTTCAGACCTTGTCTGGCCGATGAGATTGCGTATACTGGCCGATTCCAGTGAGATGGAAAAACTTTACTGCCGGGCTCGTAGCTCAGTTGGTCAGAGCGCGCCCCTGATAAGGGCGAGGTCGGAGGTTCAAATCCTCCCGGGCCCATTGGGTCAATCCACTTCGGCGACAGGGGGTCGGCCGACCCCCGCTCCCCCCGGCCCCCGGCCATCACGGCTGCTTGATGAAATTGGCCATCAGTTCCGCGCGGCTGGACACGTCAAAGTGCCGGTACAGATTCTTGACATACTCATGAACGGTATACGGGCTGAGGGACAAGGCGTTGGCGATCTGTTTTTCGCTGAGCCCCTCCAGCAGATGTCCAAGCACCTGTTTTTCCCGGAAGCGCAGCTTGTCGGTCTTGGGCGCGGCCGAATCGTTCGTCGCACCGGCGGTCTCCCGGTCGACGTGGCTCGTGCCCAGTTCCGAATGCAACAGATGAACGATGATCCGTTCCTTCTCGCCGAAGGCAGGGGTGTTGGTCATGCGGTGGAACGTCAGAAGGTT